>NC_009092.1:3029312-3343968 GCF_000016065.1 Shewanella loihica PV-4 | reverse complement strand
CCGAGGAGCGTGTTGCCAACGTTTCTGACTACCTGGAAGTGGGTCAGGAAGTGAAGGTTAAGGTGATGGAAGTCGATCGCCAAGGCCGCGTACGTCTGTCGATGAAAGAAGCTCAGCCGAAAGAAGAAGCGGCAAGCGAATAATCGATAGCGAAAGCGAGTGAAATTTGAAAGGAGACCATTAGGTCTCCTTTTTTATTGGTTTTTTCTCATAGAAGATAGCCGTCACTATTTGGTATTGCTATGATTGAGGCTATTGCAGCGCTGAAAAGGTTAAATGGATGACTCATAAATTACGCTCGGTCTCGTTAGCGGTGATGACCAGCCTAAGTTTGTTACTGACAGGATGTGTATCGACTCAACCGGCGGCGACGGCGGAGCAGGGCAAGTTGATGGTTGCCCCGGTTATGCCCGATTATAAGCTCGAGGTGACCCTCGCCAGATTAAACGATATCTTGGCCTCGGCCGAGTTGACCCCAGAGCAGCGTGCGCGCTTTCATTATGACCGCGGGGTGATCTACGACAGCGTCGGGCTACGCATCCTGAGTCGCATCGATTTTCATCAGTCGCTGAAGCTGCAACCTAATCTTGCCGATGCCTATAACTTTATCGGCATCTACTACACCCAGGAAGGAGAATTCGAGAGCGCCTACGAGGCCTTCGACGCCGTGCTAGAGCTGTCACCCGATTATGACTATGCCTACCTCAATCGCGGTATCGCTCTCTATTATGGACAGCGCGATGAGCTGGCCGTGGCCGACATGCAGTCTTTCTATCAGGCCAATGAGCAAGATGGCTATCGCGCGCTTTGGCTCTATATTACCGAGTCGAAACTCGATGGCGAGCAGGCGATGCAGCATCTCGCCGCCAATAGAGCCAAGCTGGATGACTCTCAATGGTCGACTACGTTAGTGGACTTCTATTTGGGTAAGGAGAGCCGCGAGCAGGTGTTTGAGGTGGCCAAGCAGGGGCTGAGCCATCCCAACGAGTATGCCGAGCGCCTGTGCGAAGCCTACTTTTATATCGCCAAGATCGCCGAGAAGCAGGGCAATTACAGTGACGCCGCGAACTACTTCCGCCTGGCCTTGGCGACCAACATCTATGATTTTGTCGAGCACAGGTATGCCAGGGTCGAACTGGCGAAGATAAACGAGCTGATTGCTCAGCCCTAGTGTCTGGTTTAGGTTAGCCAAGCCGAACGATTCAGCAACTCAGCAAGCTATCACTATATAAGGCTCGCCATTTTCGGCGGGCCTTTTTACTTAGGTTAGCTGCCCGCCTCAGTTCCGCCGCGCTAAACTAGCCATAGGTCAAGCTTGGCGCTATAATTGCCCGCTTTTAACACTCCATCAAATTCGCAGGTAATCATGTCAGGCTATACAGTTGAAGTCGACAAGCGTCGTACTTTCGCCATCATCTCGCACCCGGATGCGGGTAAAACCACCATCACCGAGAAGGTCTTGTTGTTCGGACAGGCGTTGCAGAAGGCGGGCACGGTAAAGGGTAAGAAGTCGGGACAGCATGCCAAGTCTGACTGGATGGAGATGGAAAAGGATCGTGGTATCTCGATTACCACCTCTGTAATGCAATTCCCTTACCGCGAGGCCTTGGTGAACCTGCTGGATACTCCAGGTCACGAAGACTTCTCGGAAGATACCTATCGTACGCTGACCGCAGTTGATTCTTGCCTCATGGTGATCGACTCGGCAAAGGGTGTTGAGCAACGCACCATCAAGTTGATGGAAGTCACCCGTCTGCGTGATACGCCGATTGTGACCTTCATGAACAAACTTGACCGCGATATTCGTGATCCTATCGAGTTGATGGACGAGGTGGAAAACATACTGAACATCGCCTGTGCGCCAATTACCTGGCCTATCGGCGCCGGTAAAGAGTTCAAAGGCGTGTACCACCTGCTGCGTGATGAGGTGATCCTCTATCAGAACGGCATGGGTCATACCATCCAGGACTCTCGCGTCATCAAGGGCTTGGATAATCCTGAGCTGGATGAGGCGATCGGCAGCTATGCACAAGACCTGCGCGATGAGATGGAGCTGGTGCTGGGTGCTTCTCATGAATTTGACCTTGAGGCCTTCCTCAAGGGCGAGCTAACGCCGGTATTCTTCGGTACCGCGCTGGGTAACTTCGGTGTCGACCATATTCTCGATGGTATCGTCGAGTGGGCGCCGCGTCCTCAGCCGCGCGAGTCGGATCAGCGTAACGTCGAGCCCGACGAGTCTAAGTTCAGTGGCTTCGTGTTTAAGATCCAGGCAAACATGGATCCCAAGCATAGGGACCGCGTCGCCTTTATGCGTGTATGTTCAGGCCGCTATGAGCAAGGCATGAAGATGCATCACGTGCGTATCGGTAAAGATGTGAACGTCAGCGATGCGCTTACCTTTATGGCGGGCGATCGTAACCGCGCCGAGGCAGCCTATCCTGGTGACATCATAGGTCTGCATAACCATGGCACCATTCGCATCGGCGATACCTTCACCCAAGGCGAGAAGCTTCGTTTTACCGGTGTGCCTAACTTCGCACCTGAGATGTTCCGTCGTATCAGGCTGAAAGATCCGCTCAAGCAGAAGCAACTGCTCAAGGGACTGGTTCAGCTTTCGGAAGAAGGTGCGGTGCAGGTGTTCCGTCCGCTTGATTCTAACGACCTGATTGTAGGCGCCGTGGGTGTGCTGCAGTTTGAAGTGGTTGTGCAGCGTCTTAAGAGCGAATACAAGGTTGAGGCTATCTACGAGGCGATCAGCGTGGCGACGGCGCGCTGGGTCTACAGCAAAGATGCCAAGAAGCTGGAGGAGTTTAAGCGCAAGTGCAGCAACAACCTGGCACTCGATGGTGGCGATAACCTTACCTATGTTGCGCCGACCATGGTGAACCTGAATCTGTCGATGGAGCGTTATCCCGACATCGAGTTCGCCAAGACCCGAGAAAACTAATCAAATGAAAAAGCAGCCTAGGCTGCTTTTTTTATGCACATTTTTTGAGCCCTTCAGTATAGTAATACCAATCGTAGTAAATAACTGATCATTCTAGCTTGTTAAAACGTCCGATAACGGCGTTATTATTTTTGATTGTAGAATAACTACTCATCAAAAAATTCTGCTTTGTTCTCGAACGTTTTTCCTTCGCTATTTCTGATCACTCACTTACCGTGATTGGTATAAAGGTGAGCCATAGAAGTGAGGAGTTAAGATGATAGTCAAATGGTGGCGAGCCTACATCGCCTGGTGTGATCGTATGGGCCTCACGCCCGAGAATCAACGTTGCTGCGCGCCCAAGCTGAGCGATCCCCATTTAGATAAACCAAAGCTAGATAAACCAAAGCTAGGTAAACCAGAGTTAGATAAACCAGAGCTGAAGGACTCAAATTTAAGCTCAAGCTTCCAAGAGGTGCGAGAGCCTCAGCAAGCCCTTCAAGAATCTAAAGAATCTCAAGTGTCTCAAAACCTTAAGGCCAAAGCCGATGATGTCAGCCGCCGATAAGAGAGGCGGTGACGTCGGCGATAATCGCCTAACCGTTATCGACAGTCATGTGCATCTGGATTTTGGCGAATTTGATGCTGAGCGTGAGCTGCTTGTCGAGAGACTCAAGGCCAGTGGCCTTAAAGATGCGGTGATCCCAGGCGTCAGTGCCAGTCAATGGCCTAAGCTGCAGGCGGTCGCTAGCCGCTACGGATTTCACTACAGTCTCGGGGTGCATCCCTGGTATTGCACGGCAGATTGGCGGCAAGATATTGAAAACTTGTCTAAACTGCTTGATGAGCGAGGCGGTGATCCTAAGCTGGTAGCCATCGGCGAATGTGGATTAGATGCCTTACATAAAGCTTCCTGGGAGGCTCAGCTTCCCTGTTTCGAGGCGCAACTGCAGTTGGCACAGCAACACGACTTGCCGGTGATTTTGCATAGCGTCAAGGCCCACAACGAGGTGCTGGCGTTACTCAAGCGCTACCCACTAACAAGAGGAGGTGTGATACATGGCTTTTATGGCTCGATGCAGCTGGCTCAGCGATATGTGGATGCGGGGTATTACCTAGGTATTGGGCATCTGTTGCTGGAGGAAAAAGCGAAAAAATTGCAAGAAACCCTTGTCAAGTTACCGTTAGAACATCTGGTGATCGAGACTGATTTAGCCCTGGTTTCCCAGGTGAAAAAGTCGGACTTAGCCGATAAAACCGGCGGATCCAGCTTAATTTTGCATTTGCTAATTGAGAAAATCGCTAAATTGCAAAAAAAATCTAACGTTCTGGTATCAGAACAAGTGTTCCTAAATACACTGCAACTCTTTGACCTCTAGTTTATTTTTGAAAAAACAGATGTTAATCGCACCAAGTTTTTTTTGTAACACCTTGAAATAAAACTTCAAAAACTTGATCAAAACGACGATTTTAACCATTCGGTCGGGTATAATCTGACAGTGAAAAAGGTTGGTTAACAACATAATTAAAAAGTATTAACAATAGGGTGATGGTTAATGGATATTTTAATGAGTTTAGTAGGGGTGGTCGTCCTACTCGCGATAGGTTTTTTGCTTTCTAACAACAAAAAAGCTATCAACATGCGTACCGTATTTGGTGCACTTGCGATTCAGGCATTCTTTGCAGGTTTCGTACTGTACGTACCTATCGGTAAAGACATTCTAAAAAGTGTTTCAGATGGCGTATCTAGCGTTATCGGTTACGCACAAAACGGTATCGGCTTCCTGTTCGGCGATCTGGCTAACTTCAAAGTGGGCTTCATCTTCGCTATCAACGTACTGCCTGTTATCGTCTTCTTCTCATCGCTGATCGCGGTACTTTACTACCTGGGCATCATGCAGTGGATCATCCGTATCATCGGTGGTGGTCTGCAGAAAGCTCTGGGTACTAGCCGTACTGAGTCTATGTCAGCGACTGCTAACATCTTCGTTGGTCAAACTGAAGCGCCACTGGTTGTTCGTCCATTCATCGCGACTATGACTCAATCTGAGCTGTTCGCTATCATGGTGGGTGGTCTAGCCTCTATCGCTGGTTCAGTATTGGCTGGTTACGCGCAGATGGGTGTGCCTATCGAGTACCTAGTTGCTGCATCATTCATGGCTGCACCTGGTGGTCTATTGATGGCTAAGCTAATGCATCCTGAAACAGAGAAAACTGTTAACGAAATGGATGAGCTGCCAGAAGATCCAGACAAGCCAGCTAACGTACTTGACGCTGCTGCTGCCGGTGCTTCATCTGGTATGCACCTAGCTCTGAACGTTGGTGCTATGCTGCTAGCCTTCGTTGGTCTGATTGCGATGATCAACGGTATTATCGGTGGCGTAACTGGTCTGTTCGGTGCGGAAGGTATCACCCTAGAGCTGATCCTTGGTTACATCTTCATGCCACTTGCATTCCTAATCGGTGTGCCTTGGAACGAAGCGCTTATCGCAGGTTCTTTCATCGGTCAGAAGATCGTTGTTAACGAATTCGTTGCTTACCTGAACTTTGCTCCATACCTGAAAGACGTTGCTGACGGTGGTCTGCTAGTTGAAGCGACTAACGCTGTAATGACTGACAGAACTAAGGCAATCATTTCATTCGCTCTGTGTGGTTTCGCGAACCTGTCTTCTATCGCGATTCTACTGGGTGGTCTAGGTGCAATGGCTCCTACCCGTCGTCACGACCTAGCTAAGCTTGGTATCCGTGCGGTGATAGCTGGCTCTCTGGCTAACCTAATGAGTGCAACGCTAGCGGGTCTGTTCCTAGCGTTATAAGTCTCAGGAAATTCCTTGGGGGGATGCCCCTGAACGACGACTCTGCCCAGCAGGGCAGAGTCAGCGTTAACTCAACCATTTTTCAACATATTAGTAACAAGATGGCTATTTATCACTGCTGTTGATGCTTAGTCATGGGTAGATAAACTTCGATCTGGCCGGCGGTAAAACGCCAATATCAGTGATAAATCAGAAGTTTGTTTTAGTGTTAGAATATTGTGTTCGCATTTTTACATTAATTATATTGTGATTTAATACAATTTGAGTAAAATGCGGCGCCAACAAAGAAAGAAACGCTGACTCGTAAAGAGCAGTAAAACCATAAAATAATGGGGTTGATGATGAAAAACGTTAAAACTTTAGCTTTAGCCGCTACCGCAGTAGCAGCAATGTCTAGCAGTGCTTTTGCAGCAGATCGTTCAGATCTATACGCTACCGACTACAAGTGGATGCAGTTCAACGCTATGTACTCTGTAGACGAGCTACCAAGTTCGGGTGAAAGCGGACACAACTACCTAGAGATGGAATTCGGCGGCCGTAAAGGTATCGTTGATCTATACGGTTATGTTGACGTGTTCAACCTAGGCAACGAAAAAGCTGGCGACAAGGCACAAGGTTCTGGCGCTAGCAAAATGTTCATGAAGTTTAACCCACGCTTCTCTCTAGATGCGATCACTGGTAAAGACCTGTCTTTCGGTCCTGTTCAAGAGCTGTACTTCTCAACTCTGTTCAACTGGGGTGGCGGAGCTATCGGTGAAGACGTAAACGCTACTTTCTGGGGTATCGGTGCTGACGTAAACGTGCCTTGGTTAGGCAAAACCGGCATGAACCTATACGCTCACTACGACCTGAACAAGAAAGAGTGGAACGGTTACCAGTTCTCTGCTAACTGGTTCAAGCCTTTCTACTTCTTCGAAAACAAGAGCTTCCTATCTTTCCAAGGTTATGTTGATTGGCAGTTCGGTGGTGACGAAGATATGGGTAACGAGTTCGTTCCTATGTCTGACAACGGTGGTGCAGCCTTCTTCGGTCTGTACTGGCACTCTGACAAGTATGCACTTGGCTATGGTCTGAAAGGCTACAAAGACGTTTACCTGCTGAAAGATGGCGCTGGTATCGTTGGCCTAGAAACCACTGGTTGGGGTCACTACTTCACCGCAACTTACAAGTTCTAAATTCAGAATTTTGTAGGTTTGGGAGCCGCCTGAAGGCGGCTCCTCATCTCTCTCTTAGGTTTGTCATGATTGTTTAACCTAAGTGAGTAATCTTTATCTAAGCATGGACTATATTAATAGAGCTTGTTTACATAAAGGTTAGTAGTTTTACGCGCTAAAAAGGATTTTTCGCGGAAAGGCTGGAACACTACTCTACAAAGTATAATTACTTAGTTCCCCCTTCCCGGTCTTCAAGGATTCAAGTCGTGACCCTTGTGTCAGGATCGCCACTGGTTTCACCAGGGCATTGAATACCTGAATTAGTAAACTTGTTATGTCGTACCGATAAAACAAATTTACGGCAACGCCTGAAGGCCCGGCCATAAATATAATCAGAAGATGCCAACTCTAGGTGCTGCCATACGTCGATTTCTTGTTTCTGAATTTATAATTTACGTTTCGGAGAGCTAATATGAGTGATTTAAAAAAAGCAGCACAGAAAGCCATTGAGCTGATGGATCTTACCACCCTGAACGATGACGATACCGATCAGAAAGTGATTGAGTTATGTCATAAGGCTAAGACACCTGCAGGCAACACAGCTGCAATCTGTATCTATCCTCGTTTTATTCCTATTGCTCGTAAGACCCTGAATGAAATGGGTTGTGAAGAGATCAAAATCGCTACAGTCACCAACTTCCCCCATGGTAACGATGATATCGCGATCGCCGTGCTAGAGACGCGTGCCGCCGTTGCCTATGGTGCAGATGAAGTTGACGTAGTATTCCCATACCGTGCCCTGATGGAAGGCAACGAAACTGTAGGCTATGAGCTGGTTAAAGCTTGTAAAGAAGCCTGTGGTGACGACGTACTGCTGAAGGTGATCATCGAGTCTGGCGTACTGCAAGATCCAGCGCTTATCCGCAAGGCCTCTGAGCTGTCTATCGACGCCGGCGCCGATTTTATCAAGACCTCTACCGGTAAAGTGGAAGTAAACGCTACCTTAGAAGCCGCCGAGATCATGATGACAGTAATCGCCGAGAAGAACCCTAAAGTTGGTTTCAAACCAGCCGGTGGTGTGCGTGATGCCGCGGCCGCAGAAGAGTTCTTAGGTGTCGCTGAGCGTCTGCTAGGCAAAGGCTGGGCTACTCCACGTACCTTCCGTTTTGGTGCGTCTAGCCTGCTAAACAACCTGCTACACACCCTGGAATTGGCCGAAGCGCCTAAGGGTCCTCAAGGTTACTAAGCGACGCGGTTAGCTTTATTAGTTAAGTGTGATCTAAATCTATTTGATAACGCCAAAACTTGTATATATTGTTCGTAATTAAATTACGGTTTTGGCGTTAAATAAGAGAATTTGTCACTCAAATACGATTTTTTGTGACAAATTTGGAGGCAGTACCATGTTTCTAGCACAAGAGATTATTCGTAAAAAACGTAATGGCGAAGTGTTGTCTACCCAAGAGATCCAATTTTTCGTTCAGGGGATCACCAACAACACAGTTTCTGAAGGCCAAATCGCTGCACTGGGTATGGCGGTCTATTTCAAAGACATGAACATGGATGAACGTATTGCGCTGACGACAGCCATGCGTGACTCTGGCACCGTCCTTAACTGGAAAAACCTCGGCCTCGACGGCCCTATCATCGACAAGCACAGCACTGGTGGTGTGGGCGATGTGATCAGCCTGATGCTTGGCCCCATGGCTGCCGCCTGTGGCGGATATGTGCCCATGATCTCCGGCCGTGGCCTGGGTCATACTGGCGGAACCCTGGATAAGTTCGATGCGATTCCAGGTTACCAGACTGAGCCAGACAGCGACCTGTTCAGAAAAGTCGTTAAAGAAGCCGGTGTCGCCATCATAGGTCAAACTGGAGACCTGGTCCCCGCCGATAAGCGCTTCTATTCTATTCGCGATAATACCGCAACCGTTGAATCCATCTCTCTCATCACAGCTTCTATTCTTTCTAAGAAACTTGCCGCCGGTCTCGATGCATTAGCCATGGACGTTAAGGTAGGCAGTGGCGCCTTCATGCCAACTTATGAAGCCTCTGAAGAGCTGGCTCGCAGCATTACCGCGGTAGCCAATGGTGCCGGTACTAAGACGACGGCTCTGCTGACCGACATGAACCAAGTATTGGCATCATGTGCCGGTAACGCGGTAGAAGTGAAAGAAGCGGTGGATTTCCTGACCGGTGCATACCGTAATCCACGCTTGTATGAAGTGACTATGGGTCTGTGCGCCGAGATGTTGCAGCTAGGTGGCCTGGCCGCCAGCGAAGCCGATGCCCGTGAGAAACTCAACCGCGTGCTGGATAACGGTAAGGCTGCCGATATCTTCGGCCGCATGATTGCCGGCCTGGGTGGCCCAGCCGACTTTATCGAAAACTATGCTAAGTATCTGCCACAGTCGCAGATCATTCGTCCTGTTTACGCCGACCGTAGCGGTTTCGCGGCCTCTATGGATACCCGTGAGCTAGGCCTTGCGGTAGTAACCCTAGGCGGTGGACGTCGTAAGCCAGGTGATGCCCTAGATTACAGCGTGGGCTTGACCCAAGTCTGTGCGCTGGGCGATGAGATCACCTCAGATAAGCCGATTGCCATGGTACATGCGCAATCTGAAAGCGCCTTCGAAGAAGCGGCGGCAGCCGTGAAGAAAGCGATTCACATTGGCGATGAAGCGCCAGAGAAAACACCAGAGATCTATCGTTACATTCGTCAGTCAGATCTCTAGGAGAGTAAAAGATGAAAAGAACTGTCATTATGATGCTCGACTCTTTCGGAGTCGGTGCGGCAAAAGATGCTGAAGCCTTTGGGGACACAGGTTCAAACACCTTTGGTCATATTGCTAAGGCATGTGCCGAAGGCAAGGCCAACGATGGTCGTGAAGGCCCGCTTAAGCTACCTAACCTGGCCAAGCTTGGCCTGGCACTGGCCGCTAAAGAGAGCACAGGCAGCTTTGCTGAAGGCTTCGGTGACGATGTCGAAGTGATTGGTGCCTACGGTCATGCCGATGAGCTGAGCTCGGGTAAAGATACCCCGAGCGGTCACTGGGAGATGGCGGGTGTTCCCGTTCTGTATGAGTGGGGCTATTTTAGCGACCTGAAAGACTCTTTCCCTAAAGAGTTGACCGACAAGATCCTTGAGCGCGCCGGTCTATCAGGCTTCCTGGGTAACTGCCACGCCTCAGGCACGGCGATCCTCGAAGAGTTAGGCGAAGAGCATATGACCTCTGGTCTACCTATCTTCTATACCTCGGCGGACTCTGTGTTCCAGATCGCCTGTCACGAAGAGACATTTGGTCTGGAAAACCTCTACACCTTGTGTCAAATAGCCCGTGAAGAGCTTGAGCCTTACAATATCGGCCGTGTTATCGCCCGTCCATTCGTTGGCACAGGCCCAAGCGATTTCGCCCGTACCGGTAACCGTAAAGATTACGCGGTCGAGCCACCATCAAAGACGGTTCTCGATAAGCTGAAAGAGGCCGGTGGTGAGGTGGTTAGCGTGGGTAAGATTGCCGATATCTATGCGCACTGCGGTATCACCAAGAAGGTGAAGGCCACAGGTTTGGAAGCTTTGTTCGATGCGACCCTGGAGCAGGTGAAGCAAGCGGGTGACCGTACTATCGTGTTCACTAACTTCGTCGATTTTGACTCTCATTACGGCCACCGCCGTGACATCGCCGGTTATGCCCGCGCGCTGGAGTACTTCGACAGCCGTCTGCCAGAGATGTTGGCACTGCTGGGTGAAGAGGATCTACTGCTGCTGACCGCAGACCATGGTTGTGACCCAACCTGGCAGGGTACAGACCACACCCGTGAGCGCGTGCCAGTACTTGCCTATGGCGCGGGTCTAGCACCCGGTTCACTGGGTCGTCGTAACAGTTTCGCTGATATCGGCCAGAGCATTGCGAGCTACTTCGGTCTAGAGCCTATGGAATATGGCGAGTCATTCGTCGCCTAGGCAATAAGGATGACTTAAGGTCATCCTGCTACAATATTATGATTTGGTGGCTTAAGTTGGGCCACCGCTACTAGAAAAAGACTTAAGTCTAAAAATAGGGGTTATATAGATGGCTACACCACACATTAATGCAGTCGACGGTGCATTCGCTGATACAGTGTTATTCCCAGGCGACCCGCTACGTGCTAAATACATTGCTGAAACTTTCCTTGAGAACGTTGAGCAAGTCACCGACGTACGTAACATGCTAGGTTTCACAGGTACTTACAAAGGCGTTCGTATTTCTGTTATGGGTTCTGGCATGGGTATCCCTTCTTGCTCTATCTATGCGACTGAGCTGATCAAAGACTACGGCGTGAAAAACCTGATCCGCGTGGGTACTTGTGGTGCGATCAGCACAGACGTTAAAGTACGCGACGTGATCATCGGTATGGGTGCTTGTACCGATTCTCAAGTTAACCGTCTACGCTTCAAGGGCCAAGACTTCGCCGCTATCTGTGACTACAGCCTGCTGAGCGCAGTGGTTAAGGCAGCCGAAGAGAAAGGTACTAAGTACCGCGTTGGTAACGTATTCTCTGCAGACCTGTTCTACACGCCTGATCCAGAAATGTTCGACGTGATGGAAAAGATGGACGTGCTAGGCGTTGAGATGGAAGCCGCTGGTCTATATGGCGTTGCTAAAGAGTTTGGTGCTAAGGCGCTATGTGTGGTGACAGTATCTGACCATATCCGTACCGGTGAAAAGACCTCTTCTGACGAGCGTCAAACCACCTTCAACGAGATGATCGAAATGACACTGGAAGCGGCTATTACTCTGTAATTATCACGCGAGTGTTTAATAAAAACGGGCCAATTGGCCCGTTTTTTTATGTCTGTTTCAAGGTTTCTCTGACCAGGGTATTACTGTGATCAAGGCTTCCCTCTGATCAAGGTTTTTGTCTGACTAGGGCTTTCCTCTGACTTAGCCTTTCATCTGACTAAGAGTTTCCTCTGTTTAAACCTGGCTTAAGCTGAGCGTGAGTCTTATCTGTATCCTTCACCGGGTGACGCCTTCTTAATTGCCTTGTTTCTTATCACCGCCTGCATCTGGGGCCGAGTCGTCGCTTTCCTGCGCGTCATCCGCTCCCAGGGTGGCGGCGATTTTCTTACCGATTTTGCTCTTGGTCTTGCGGCGCTCGAAGTCGGCTCGTTTAAAGGAGAGGGCGCGGGAGAGCAACATGCCGATGAGGCCTGCGATGATCAACATCATCTGCTGCTGTTCCATGTTGAGCTGGTGCGCCTCCTTGATCTCATTGAAGAAGCGCTGCGGCACCAGACGCACCTCTATGTAACCCAGGTTCTTATCATCCTGCAGCACCGCCTCTACATAGGGCGGATAAGGCGCCAGCAGAGCCTTTAGCTCTTCCGACTCAGGTTCCAGCTGCTCGTCGGTGACGCTCTGGGCGAATGCCAGGCGTTGCCCCTTCTCGCTGAAGATGGTAGCCGACATCACCTTAGGATCCAGCACCAGGGCGCTGGTGAGCCATTGTAGCTGCTCATCGTTTTGCAGCTGCAGCGCCGGGGCGGCGCCATAGGCGGTCTGCTGCACTAATAATCGTGCCATCTTTTGGGTTTGGGACTTTAGAAGCTGCTGACCTTGTAGTAGGCTAGTTTCCCATAATTGGAACAGGCCCACCATGAGGGCGACCGCCACAGCAATCTGCAGTAGTCGCGTCAGCCTCTGGGTCTTTTTGAGTCCTTTAAGAAAAAACACTTTGTACCTGAAGATGATAAGGGTTTTATTAATCATAATGGATTATCCTCTAACCCGATACCCGGAGACGCACGACTAATGGCATATCAGCAACAAAATCCTCTGTTTTCATGGCTCTATGATGAGGTTAGCGCGAGTCTTACCCTGGATGGCTGTCAGCTTACACGCCACGAGGAAGCGAGCGCCCCCAACGCTGATTTACGCCTGCGTCTGGTCTATCAGGGCACTCAGTGTCAGGCGATTATCGCCGAGCAGCTGTTGTCCTCAGCGACGTCTGTGAGCATCGCCCTTATCACCCGCCAAAACGATCTTACCTGTATCGAGCTCTGCCTCGACAAGCAGGTGGGGCAGAAGCTGGCCGACGCCCTAGCGGCGAGGGACGATATTGAGCTCTTGTATATTGGTGACCAGCAGCCGAGGCTAGATAGGCCTGGTCTACTCGTGATGGACATGGACTCGACGGCGATTCAGATCGAGTGCATCGACGAGCTGGCGGCCATGGCCGGGGTTGGCGAGGCGGTGGCCGAGGTTACCGAGCGCGCCATGCAGGGCGAGCTGGATTTCGAGCAGAGCCTGCGTGAGCGGGTGGCCAAGCTGGCGGGGGCCGATGCCGGCATCATAGATACCCTGTGTGCCCAGCTGCCGCTAATGCCGGGGCTGGAGGCCATGGTGGCCGAGTTGCAGGATTATGGCTGGCGCTTGGTGTTGGCCTCTGGCGGCTTTACGCCGTTCGTTGGGCACCTCAAGCAGCAGTTAAACCTCGATGCCGCCTATGCCAACGAGCTGGTGATAGTCGAGGGTAAACTCAAGGGTGAGGTGATAGGCACTGTGGTCGATGCCCAGTTTAAGGCCGATACCGTGCTGCGCAGCGCCGAGAGCTGGCAGATCCCAATGGGTCAACGTCTGGCTATAGGCGATGGCGCCAACGATATTCCCATGGTGCAGGCGGCGGATTTTGGCATCGCCTATCATGCCAAGCCTAAGCTAAAGGCGGCAGCCGATGCGGCGATCGCCAAGTTGGATCTAAGAGTACTGCCCTACATGTTGGTGAACCTGGCTTAGGCGGGATACTCGGGTAGGTCTAACACAGCATCAAAAGGCTCGCCTAGTGCGGGCCTTATTTTATCTCGACTATAATGGCTAATTTTTTCCTGATTGAATCTAAAGCTCGCGTTTAAAATCATCCTTTTATCTTTGATCTTTAAGTCATAATTTTTAAACACTTGTTTAAGACGGATTTAGGCCTGTTTCACTCTTGTTTTTCTCTCGCTTTGCTCTTGTGTTACTCCTTTAAAGTCAGTACTTTAAATCAAATTTTACTCGGATGTTTTCAGTGTCTACTCTGATCCAAGAATCACGTTTTATTCCCTATCGTCAGGGACAACTCCATCTGCGCCTGCTCAAACGGCCCGATGCCGACATGAGTCGGCCACCCATACTGATGCTTCATGGCGCCATGTCTAACGGCCGCGTCTTCTATAGCGATAAGGGCAGGGGGCTTGGCTGCTACCTGGCCGAGGCGGGCTTCGTGGTCTATGTGCTCGATACCCTGGGGCGCGGCCTGAGTACCCCAAAATTGAGCACAGGCGCCAGCCATGGTCAGGGGGAGGTGATCCGCGAACAACTCCCTCTGGTACAGCACTATATTTTGTCTCAGCATCCCGAGGCTCATAAGGTGCATTGGTGCGCCCACTCCTGGGGTGGCGTGTTGATGGCCAGCGCCATCGCCCGCTTCGATTTCTTTCAGACCAGTGTCGCGTCTTTGCTGACCTTCGGCAGTAAGCGCGCCATTAAGGTACGCTCGCTTAAGAAGTGGCTGATGGTGGATCTGGTGTGGAACAAACTAGCGCCGGCGATTGCCGCCGGTCACGGCTATCTGGCCGCCGACCGCTGGCGCATGGGGATGGATAACGAGACCAGGGCCTCCCTGTCCCAGAGTATCGACTGGGTCAGAGGCGAGTGGATTGATCATGACGATGGCTTCGATTACGCCAAGGCGGCAATTGCCTTAGGCGCAAAGCAGGGCTGGCCAAAGAGCTGGTTTATTGCAGGTAAGGGGGATCAAGTGCTGGGTAATCCAGCCGACGTGCAGCGCATGATTAAGGAGTGCCATATCAAGCCGGTGACCTATACCTTGCTCAGCAAGGCTAATGGCAACCGCCACGACTATGGCCACGCCGAGATGCTGACCCACAAGGATGCCACAGAGGATCATTTTCCCCAGGTGCTAAGCTGGTACCAAGCGCTCTAGCCTCGGCTATTACTCTTTTTGCGGCTCAAGCAGCTCTGGATAGCGCAGCATCACCTCGTCCGTGATATCCAGCAGCTCACCAACCCCTATGATGTGCCACATCAGCTGCTCCAGCTTCTTGGCCTTGTGCTGGGCATGTAGGCCAATATATTCCAGCTCGCGCTTGATATAATTGATATCCGGCTTACCAGCGGCGCCTCGGTAGACGCGAAGCGCCATGAAACGGCCCAGGTTCTGGCTCTGTCTGATGAAGTGTAGCTGGGCCTGTTGATCGCCAATCTCCCTTGGCGGTACGCATTTTATCTTGATTCGTCCCTGAGACTGGCGGGAGATCTGTACATAGGTCTCGAAAAACTCGAGTCCGTGTTGCGGCTTCATCTGGCGGATAGGGGTGATGAAATCCTCTTTGAGGCGGCCCTTATCCAGCAGGGCACTGAGGTCATATTTCAATGCTTCCTGGGTGGTCGCCGCGAAGAGATCTGCGATGGCATTGGAATGTTTGCTCACCCCTAATACGCTGAGTTTGGCCGATTTTGCCGTCTTCTCAATGAAGTAGGGGACGGAGGCCAGCTCACGCATCAGCAGGTTCTTCAGCCCGTCGGAGAGCTCCTTCATGTCGCTGTTGGCCTCGGTCAGCTTTCTCAGCTTGTCACGGTTGGCCTCGATGAGGCGGCTGAGGAAGGCGACGCCGACATGGGGCGTGTGGCCGACCATGGCGGCCAGGTGTATGGTGACGCCGTTCTTGCGGGTGCGGATCAGCCGATAGGGCAGCTGCGCCAGACGCGTCTTACCCGCCAGATGTTGCAGCTTGGGAAAGGCGACCATCACAGGGGCCGTGGTATCGAAGTTGGCCGGCTCATCTAGGGTAACCTGCAGCCCCTTGCCCGAGATATCTAAGGTGAAACCGTGGTGAGACTGCTTGCCCTGGCTGACGGTGACCAGGGTCTTGAAGGAGAAGCGTGCCTCGTTACGTCGCTCGGTAAATTGCAGCGACAACAGCTTGATCTGATCTTCCAGCAGCTTTTCCTGGCCGAAACGTTTCAATTCGTTGGCCTGATGGCCTTTGGCATCCCAGGCCTCATATTGGGGCAGCACCTCCTCGTTGGTGAGATCGATCAGCTGCAGCACATGTGTGAAGCACTTGAGCTGGGCCTCGGTCAGCGAGGCGTAATAGCTGGAGTCACCGGGTAAGATACTGGATTTATAGGAGATCTCATGGTCTATCTCATGACAGGCCAGCTTGAAGATGCGCCAACTGGCCTTAGTAGCACCAAAGCGCAGGAAGAGGCCGAGCAGATCGCTCTGTTTTAGCTCGGCCAGGCTGGCGGAATAGAAGAAGATCGCTCCTTGCGCCTGAAAGGTAAAACAGAAAAACAGGTTATGATCCGGGTCTTGAGGCGCATTAAACAGCGCCTGTAACCGCTCATGGGTCAACATGCCGCCAAGCTGGCTGACCGACTTCTCATCGACAAAATACTGTTGCAGCTTCTGATTGTCGCGGCTCAGCAGCTTGTGGGTGATGCGATGCTGACCATCCTTAAGCTCCACATACAGCGGCAGGTGCGGCAGATGGGGCAGGTAGTGACGCTCGAAGCCCAGTCCTGTGGCGGCGACCAGTATGTCGTTGATATCCACCTTGTAGCGAAACTTGTAGCCTTGGATCAGGTTGGCCAGCATGTCCGACAGGGCGTCGCTGCCGCCGACGCGCTTGAGACGCATCCAGCTGAACTCGTGATTGCTCTCGACATCGACCACCTGATACTCCACCCCTTTCTGCAGGTCATCGAAATAGTATTCGGCGCTCAGCTCCAGCAGCTTGACGATAAGCGGCTGTTCAGGATTGAGGCCGTGATCTACAGGTAGGCGAATGCGGGCGCCGCCGACCGAGAGGTCGACCGTTATCCCTTTTACCTCGCTGCGTCCCGGCTGCAGCACGCCGATGCGGATCGCATAGTTCATCCGCTCTTCGGCGCGATTGAAATAGCTGCCTAAGATGGCGCCGCTGGCCACAAAGGGGGTAAGGGCAGTGTCGGCCCCTTGGTCGCCTTCGCGCGCCCTTTGCCGGCGCAGCTTATGCCCCTCGATCACCTGCTCGTATACCCCAAGGGTGTACTGCCCCTGATACAGGGCTAGGGCCTGAATAAAGTTCTCTTTCGCTGGCGTATCGATAAAGTGTGTCTGGGCGCCGCTGCTAAAGGGGGCGCAGGGCAGTTCGGATCTGTCCCTGAGATCGATAACCCGGGTACAGGGAGAGGAGAGGCGGTTGAGCTCCATCTTGAGCAGAAAACGGGTCGAATTAGACTCGCCCGAGGTCAGATGTTCAAACAGCTCCTGGAAGTTGGTCTCCATCAGCAGGGGTTTTAACTGTTCGATCAATGCCTTATGTTGCTCTAGACTCATGGATAATATCTTTTCGACTCAAAGTGGATGGCGCGGCTTATCTTCTTGTGTCGGCAGCTCGGGTCAAAACTTGATAGCCTTTTGTTTATTCAGCACAATTTGCTATCGCTGCGGCGGACACTGTGGTTGAAAGCCCTAACGCCAGTGTAAGGCATTTTAGCCCCCTTGTGGGAATCATTTTACTGCAGAGTGATAACGCCGATTGGCGTATGCACACTACAGCCGCTCAAGATACTCATGTAGAATGCCTGCATGGAAAAGGGCCTTTCTTGTCTGCGCATGCAGATACAGAGAGGCCGGACATTGATGAGATGACAAACAGTTAAGCTATGGCGAAGAATAAAACAGCATATGTGTGCAGCGAATGTGGTCAGGACTTTCCCCGCTGGCAGGGGCAGTGTAATGCCTGCGGCGAGTGGAACACCATCTCTGAGGTGAGGCTGGCACCGGCTAAGTCAAGTGCTGGCTCCGTGGCCGGTTATGCGGGGGCTGTCGGTGGCGGTTCCAAGAAGCTTAGCGAGGTGGAGGAGTTCGAGGCCAAGAAGCTGCTTACCGGCATTGGTGAGCTAGACCGGGTGCTGTGCGGCGGGCTCACCACGGGCTCGGTCAACATCATCTCGGGGGATCCCGGCGCCGGTAAGACGACTATTTTGTCGGATCTGGTGTCGCGCATGTCTCAGCTGATGCCCTCGCTCTACTGTACCGCCGAAGAGTCGCTGTCGCAGTTTAAGAACCGGGTCAATCGCCTCAGGCTGGACTGCAACGAGGAAAACCTCTACCTGATGGCCGAGACCAATGTGGAGGCGATCATCGCCGAGCTGGAGGCCAAGCAGGTCAAGTTTGCGGTGATCGACTCAATTCAGGCCGTGGTGACGGACCTTGCCAACGGCAGTCCGGGTTCGCCATCCCAGGTCAAGGGCAGTGCCCAGGCACTGACCCAATACTGTAAGCAGAACAATGTCACCATGTTCTTGGTGGCCCACGTGAACAAGAACAACGAGACGGCAGGCCCGCAGACCCTGATCCATATCGTCGATTGCCTGACGCATCTCGAGTGTAACGACGGTCAAGTACGCACCCTGAGGGCCAACAAGAACCGTTTCGGCGACGTAGATACCGTAGGCATCTTCAGGATGACCGAGCGGGGCATGTTAAGCGTCGATAACCCCAGCGAGATCTTCCTCTCGGGGTCGACTACCGAGTCTCCCGGGGCGGCCATCACCTGTATCCGCAAGGGCAATCGTAACCTGTTGCTGGAGATCCAGTGCCTGACCACTGAGGCTGAGGGGGAGTTTCCCCAGCGAGTCTGTGTTGGCCTGAACATGAACCGAATCAAGATGTTGACCGGGATCTTGCGCAAACATACCCGCACCAAGATCTATCACGACACCTATTTCAATCTGGTGGGCGGGCTTAAGATAGACGAGTCTGAGACTTGTATCGACCTGGCGCTGGTGGCTGCGCTGCTGAGCAGCCTCAACGAGTTCGTGGTGCCGCGCACCACCTGCATCATGGGCGAGCTGAGTCTCAACGGCGATGTGCGCCCCATCGACAGCGGCGTGCCTAGGGTGAAGGAGGCGGTGCAGCATGGCTTTACCGAGATCTTCATTCCGTTTCGCAATTATCATAAGTCGATGGAAGGTCTGGGCGCCAAGATTAACCCCATCAAGACGATACACGAGCTACTGGAGTTGATCTGTTAAGGTGAACAGACAGCAAGAGGAAACCCATGCATATACGTAGCGAAGCCCCCGGCGATATCGCCGCTATAGAAGAGATCACCAAGGCCGCCTTTCTCGAGGCGCCCCACACAGACCATACCGAGCATCTTATCGTTAACGCCCTGAGAGATGCAGGCGCGCTGGCGATATCGTTAGTGGCCGAGGTGCAGGGAAAGATAGTGGGGCATGTCGCCCTGTCCAGGGTGACCATCTCCGATGGGAGCCAAGACTGGTATGGACTCGGCCCTATCTCGGTAGTGCCCGAGCGTCAGGGAGAGGGGATCGGCAGCGCCTTGATGGGCGCCGCGCTGGAGGCGCTCGATAACGCAAGTGCCCATGGCTGCGTGTTGCTGGGAGAGCCTGAGTTTTATCAGCGTTTTGGCTTTGCCCCCAAGGCAGGACTTATTCTACCCGGCGTGCCCGAGGCTTATTTTCTCGCGTGTAAACTGGGCGGCGAATGGCCTCAGGGCGAGGTGAGTTACCATGATGCCTTTCAGGTAAGGAATTAAGCTAACGGCCCAGATTAAAAAAACGGATCCGTTTAGATAAAAAAAGCCTCCGATATCGGAGGCTTTTTTGCGCTTAGGGTCTGTTAGCTACACTTGCCAAAGGTTGGTGCGGCGCGACCTTCGTGAGCATCGACTGAGAGGTTTGCACAGACCGGCTCTTTGCCAACGCTAACCTCTGCGAAGTTGAACTTGATCTGATGGCCTTCATACAGGTCTGAGTAGACGGTGTCGCCGTTCTTCAGGTTGTACTGTACGGTGAAGAAGGTTGGGAACACGCCGCCTTCTTCCGCAATCTTAGGACCATCGACGAAAGGTGCCTGGACTGATTGTGGGATGGCTACCGCGCTGTGGAAGGCCAGTAGCTGCGCCGCCATAGTCTGCTGATAGGTCATGTTCTTGAAGTCCTGGCTCTCTGCATGGTGCAGGCCGCGCACATAACGTGACAGTGGCGAGTAATCTGCAGGGAGTTTGGTGCCCAGCGCACTGCGGTCGATCGTCTTAGAGAACTCCAGGTGATCCTGGAACAGGGGCTCGTTGGTGACGAAGCGCAGTTCATCGTTGGTGCTGCCACGCCATACCTTCAGCTTACCACCTGCGTTGAGCTGGATGAGGGCCACGTTGCCTTCGTTATCGCGCAGGTTGAAGTGACCGGGTACCAGATGTTCCATGTCCATCATAGGATCCGAGAAGGCTGGCTGCCATTCGCCTTTTTCGAGACCGTCGATAGCTTCGGCAACGGTTTTGTAGTTTGAGGTGATGTAGGTGGCGAGCAGGCCGTTGTTGACCGCTGGGGCACCATTATCATTGTCTTTGTGCATCGTCAGGAACGGCTTGCTGGCTTCCTGATACTGACCATGTACCGACAGGCCTTGATCGTTGATGGCATCGTAGGCAGTGCCATGGAAGATAGGGTTGTCAGACAGTGACATTGACTTGTACTTGGTGGTCCAAGTGGCCTGAGTCTTGTAGCTAGGCGCCTTGGAGCTGATTTCTATGCCAGCTGGAATGATCTTGGCGCGAGCTTCTACGTGAACATCCCAGTCTAGTGAGCGGGCGACTAGCGTGCCATAGTCTGTGGTGGCCGAAACGCTAGAGCAAGCTGAAGCGGTTTGTACTGCACCGATAGTCATAAGCGCGACGATGCTGGCTGCGACGATTGATTTTTTCATGATGAGTGCCTCGTTTGGTTGAACCTAAAATGGGTTGGTTTCTCGGCTAGGTCTTGCCTATGGGTCTAGAATAGGCTCAAAACCTGATAGTTAATAACTAATAACCATTCGATATTCGAATATGTTGGTTTGATTCGCGCCGAGCCTTTAGGGAGGCTTTAAGCTGTGCTTTGGTGAGTTTTAACCCGCGTTTTTAAATGAGTGGTTAAGCGAGTTACTAAGAGAGTTATAAAGAGAGTTAAGGAAGTGCTTAAGCGAGCGATTAGGTGGGGGGAGGTGAGCTTGCGGTCTATTGACAGGAGAGCATAGAGAGTTAACTCATGGCGCCCGCATCGGGTAGTGCCAGGATTAGCAGCCAGCCCAATAGTTAGAGCGAAGGCAAGTTGCGCCAGATCGAAAAGAGGACCCTAGGTCCCCTTTGTGTTGCTTTCATTGAAGCCTAGTGCGCTCAAGCTAAGCTCATGGCTGTCAGGAGAGCGCATCAGCCCTGATCATGTACCTCGATAAACATCTTGAGTTCACGGTCGAGTAGGGAGGCATCGCCTGTGTTGAGCTCGAGCATACGCCTTAAGTGGCTGATGCTGTCGATATCGATATGCAGGCATTCGAGGCCGAGTTGGCCATCTTGACGGTGGATCACCTGGGTCTCCATGGTGACCTCGACATCCGAGCCTTCTAGGGTGAAACTCAGGAGTATTGGCGCCGGATTTGGCGCGAACTCTTGGGGCTGCTCGACCAGGGCACCATTCAGGCTAAGATCGTGCAGCTTGGTTGACCACACCTTATCTTCTTGGGTGAGCGCCGCATCGACATCGAAGAAGATGCGCGAAAATTGCCGCCGTTCATTCATAACCTGTCCTAGCCTCAAGTGTGAGCGTAATGTTAATAAGGTAAGCATAAGCTAACATGACCCGAGTGTAAAAATCTTGATTTATATTTAGCTTTAGTGACTTGTGCCAAAATCTATTTGTATCGAACCTGAGATCTGATAGGCAGCATAGGCCTAAATAAAAGCGGCGCCCTAGCGGCTAAAAACCGCGCCAGATCTCATAATTGAGATAAAGCTGATATGCAATTATGAAAAATTGTGAATAATAGCCTTAACCTTTATTTAACGCGTCTGGGAGCGGGGTAATGGCCCTAACTTCATTACAACCTTGTGTGCTTGTGGTCGATGATGAGGCGGTGATCCGTGCTCGCCTGAAGGGCTATTTCGAGAAAGAGGGTTATCGGGTGCTCGAAGCCGCCGACGGTGAAGAGATGTGGCAGCAGTTCAGTCAGCAGCATATCGATCTGGTGATGTTGGACATCAACCTGCCCGGCGTCGATGGCCTCAGCCTGACCCGCGAACTGCGCAGCCGATCCGAGGTAGGCATCATACTCGTGACCGGGCGCGACGAGGCGATCGATAAGATCATCGGCCTGGAGATGGGCGCCGACGACTATGTGACTAAGCCCTTCGAGCTGCGTGAACTCTTGGTGCGGGTGAAGAATTTGCTCTGGCGCATCTCACTGGTGAAGAAGGCGCAGCAGCAGGCGATTGCCGAGCTGGAGCGGTGTGACGATCTTATCGAGTTTGAAGATTACAGCCTGGCCCTCAACAGCCGCAGGCTCTCCCAAGGCGAGGCGGTGATTAAGCTGACTAAGGCGGAGTTTGAGCTGCTTAGCGCCTTCGTGCTGCACCCACAGCAGGTGCTGAGCCGTGAACGCCTGATGCAGCTGACCAGCCATCGCAATCAAGATGTCAACGACAGAACCATAGATGTGATCATCCGCCGCCTGCGTAACAAGCTACATGCGGAGCTCTTCGTTACCGTCCACGGCGAGGGCTATCTGTTCTCGGCAAAAGTAGAAGATTAGGGTAGAAGGCTAGGGTTGAGGAGTCGCCTTAGGCGCCTCGACCCGGTAGATGGGGTAAAAGTCCGCCGGCGCCAGGCTGTCGGTCAGCTGCTTCATCTGAATATTATCTGGAGTGAGCCCCTTTATCCTGGGGCCGATATCGCCAAAGGGGGCTGCGCCCTCGAGTTCCCGCACCACCACGTCTATCGCTAATTTCCCCTGCAGCACCACCTGATCGTCGCTACTAAAGGCGACCCTATGGCGGTAAAGCCCACGCAGGGTGGCGGGCGACAGATAGCTGCTCACCAAAGCTATGTCTTGTGCCGTGTCCTTCTGCGCCAGGGCGCCTATGGCGGCCTCGATGGCCACGGCGCTGCCCAGTATATAGTCTGGCCTGTGATCCTTGAGCAGATGATGTAGCTGATCCCGATAGAGATCGCGATTGTTATCGGCGTGGCGGTTGGAAGAGATGCTCACATTGCTGCCCTCAAGCGCCTCCATGATCCCTTGCTCGACCCAGGTGCTGCCGCCGAGTTTCTCGGGGCCGAGCAGTAGTGCCAGTTGCACAGCCTGGCCGGTGTTAGTCTGGTCGGTGTTAGCTTGCTCGGTGTTAGCCTTGCCAGGCTGTTTTGCTGTGGTGCGATGAATAAAATCGCCGGCATGCCAGCCCATCTGATACCAGTTGACGCCTATGCGGGTGCTGACCAGAGGGCTGTCGAGGCGGTTGACCAGGGCCAGCATAGGTTTGCTTATCTGCCCCTGATACTGTTTCAGTAGCTCAGGGTCCACAGTGCCCAGCAAGATGGCGTCGAAATCGGATTTCATGCAGTGTTCCAGCTGCTCTAGCTGCTTCGCCTTGCCATAGTAACTACCGGCCTCAAACAGCTCCAGGGCGACCCCCAAAGTTTGTGCCCGGGTCACCAGGCCATAGTCTATACCAATCCAGTAGGCATCTTTGAGGTGGGGCACCAGGGCGCAGAGTCGCCAGGGCCGTTTCGCCGTACTCAGGGGGCGATAGCTGAGCGTCTTCACCTGCTGGAGCTTGGCGTTATAGGGAGTGCGCTGCTCCAGTGACCAGGTCTCAACAGCATTGGCCGTCACCGATATGGAAAAACCGGCGGCGATTGCCAGCCCATGGAGGCAAGCACAGAGGGAAAAGGCGCGGAAAAAGGGAGATTTATTATGCTTCACCACAGGGCACTCAGTATAATGTAACCAGACGCATGTCATTGATTCATTGTAACAGTTAAACGGGAGCCATGTGGGCGCTTTATCACTCTCGGGGAAAAGTTTAGTCGGTCGTCTCATGCTGGCCTTTAGCCTGCTGGCGCTGCTCCTGCTCACGCTGGTGAGCCTGGGCAGCGTATCCCTCTACTGGGTGAAGGCCGCCGACAAATACCTCTATGAGGAGGCGCTGCCCGCCTCGGAAGCCGCGCGCCAGTTGATGCAGTCGGTCAGCGCCCTGCAGGAAAATGCCCAGGCCTTAGAGCGGACGCAGGAGGAGGCGGAGCGCGCCTTTCTCGGGCGCAAGTTATCTATCGAGAGCAGTAACCTGCTCGGCGCCATCGCCCGCCTCAAATCGCTTAACCTCCAGGGCGACAGCCACCTCGGCCCCAGAGCGGCGGAGATCATCCACGACTTGACTCAGCTAGGCCATCAGGTGGGCGAGCGTCTGGCCCTCGCCAAGCAGCTCAAGGGCGATGGTCAGGCGCTGGTGGATGCCTCTGGACGGGCTATCGAGCTGTTGGAGGCTGAGCTGGCGGTCGTCGATTCCGCCGTGCTGGCCAAGCTGAGCTTGGCCTATCCCGAGGTTGCCGGCACGACTCAGAGCGGCTATCTGCTCGATACCATCATAGAGAAAGATCTCGATATTCAGGCGCGTCTTAATCGCGCCTTGGCCCTCATTCATCACTTGGCGCTGGTGGGCCAGCTGCTGCAATCGCCCGAGCAACATCTGGGGCTCAGTAAGGTGCTGGTGAGTATGTCGCGGGTGCTGACCGAGCAGGGCGGCGGCGAGTATCGATTACAGCCAAGCGAGGCCCAGGGCGGCATGCCTGGCAATGAGCCCGCCAGCGCAGCGAGCTATGTTCTTGCAGGCATCAATCAACCTAATCTTATGCCGCTGGAACTGCTCAAGGGCGTGGTGCGTGACCCTGTGCGGGCCACCGAGCTGGCCCATGAGCTGGCGATACTGCGCGGCGTCGGCGATAAACTCGCGCTGCAGCGCCGCTATGCCGGGGTGCTCGCCTTGCAGACGGCGCAGCTTCAAACACTGAGCGACAAGCTGAGTCAGCTCAACACTCAGGTGGATGGGGCCATGACGGCTCAGCAAACCCAGGCGGAGCAGGCCAGGGGGGATTTTCTTCGCCAGCTCTTCTGGGCCAAGGCGGGGCTCTGGGGCACGGGTTTATTGATGCTGGTGTTGATCCTGCTGGTGGTATACCGGGTGATCTACAAGGGGATCGCACTGAGACTGCACGAGGCGACCGACGCCCTGGCACGCCTTAGCAATGGGGATACTCAGGTGGCGCTGGACCCCCATGGGGATGATGAGCTGACCGCCATGGCCTCGGCCATCGATGCCTTCAAGCAGAAGACAGATCATAATCAGCGTCTGCAATCTGAGCTGCAGGAGACGGCCTCCGAGTTGTCGGCCCACAAGGCATCGCTGGAGACGACGGTGCAGGAGCGTACCCAAGAGCTGGCCCAGGCCAATCGCCGCCTGGATGCCGAGGTGCAGGGCCATGCCCAGGCGAGACAGATGGCCGAGGCGGCCGACAAGGCCAAGTCGCTCTTCCTGGCGACCATGAGCCATGAGATCCGCACCCCCCTCAACGGCCTGCTCGGCACCCTGACTCTGCTGGGGGAATCTGAGCTGCCCACGGCCCAGAAGCAGATGCTGGCCCTATCCCAGTACAGCGGCGCCCTGCTGCAGACGGTACTGAACGATATCTTAGACTTCTCTCGCCTGGAGCAGGGCAAGCTGAGTAATGAGCCGCGCCCTGTGGCCATCAACGAGCTGCTCGACGAGGTGGTCTCCATCATGCTCGCCGGGGCGGGCAACGCCGGCCTGTCGCTGCGTCTGGAGCGAGAGCGTCTCCCCGAGTGGATCAACATCGATGGCCCCAAGCTGCGCCAGGTGCTGTTTAATCTGCTGGGCAATGCCATCAAATTTACCCCGGCTGGGGAGATCTGCCTGCGGGTGAGCCAAGCAGGGGCTCGCCTTAAGTTTACCGTGAGCGATACTGGCCTTGGGATCCCCGAAGATGCCAAGGCCCGTCTGTTTATCGCCTATAGCGCCCAGCCCAATCAGGGACGCAGCCGTGGCACTGGCCTAGGACTGGCGATCAGCAAGGAGCTGGTCACCCTGATGGGGGCCGGCGATGAGGGGCTCTGGGTCGAGACCGAGGTGAACAAGGGCAGCACCTTCGGCTTTAGCCTGCCTTTGGAGGCATGTGAGGCGCCCGTGTTAAGCGCTACCGATATCATCCCTCAGGTCGCGCCAAAAAGAGTGCTGGTGGTGGAGGATAATCAGGTCAATGTCATGGTGGCCCAGGGCTTCCTGGCGCACCTTGGCCACGAGGTGGTTTTGGCGCCAAGCTGCGCCGAGGCCATGGCGGTTTTCGAGGATAAAGACGCGGGTTTTGATGCCGTGATGTTGGATATTCAGCTCAGCGATGGCTCGGGCATAGATCTCCTGAGTCAGCTCCGTGAGTGCGCCGCGAGTGATGTGCTGTTTGCCGCCTTCACCGCCCAGCTACAGCCACAGGATCTCGAAGTTTATCGAGCGGTAGGATTCGATGAGATCTTGGCCAAGCCGCTCAACATGCAGGCCCTGATGCGCTGGTTAGGGCGGGCGTCAAAAACATCGGCTCCTGTCGCCGAAGAAGCCGAAGACGTCAAAGAGAAAGAAGCAGCAGAGCGAGTCGAATCTGATGAAACGTCGGCGGAGGTTTTAGCGGAGGAAAATTCTCTGCCGGATGATCCTCTGCTGAATGACCCTCTGCTGGATGCTCCTCTGTTGGACAGCGCCCAGTTTCAGGGGGATTTTGACTGTCTCGGCGAGGCGGCCATGGTGCAGATGTTGAGCCTCTATTTGTCCTCCAGCGAGGCGCAGCTGACCGAGTTGGAGCAGCTTGTCGAATCCACGCCTGAGCAGAAAGCTGAACAGGAAGCCGAACAGGCCGCCGAGGATAAGAATGAGGCGTGTCGTAAGCTGCTCCACGGTCTCAAGGGCAGCAGCGCCAACATGGGCATGGTCAGGCTGACAAGGCGTTGCCAACAGCTGGAAAAAAGCGAGCTGCAGGCGACTGATATTTGCGGGCTCAGGCAGCTGTGGCGTGACTCGGTCGCCGACTTCGAGGCACAGCTAGCATTAACGCAATAGAGCAGCTAGCATCAACGCAATAGTGCAGCTGGCATCAATGCAATAGCGGAGCTAAAAAGCGGTGCATTAGGCGCCTGAATCTGCTAGAGCCATGGGCGAAATCTGCTACACTTGCGCCCCATTGTTAACCCTCTACTCACAACAGCAACTAAAGCGGGATCTTCACCTATGTTATTTTCTCAATTGTCTCTGCCTGCGCCACTGCAACAGGCGCTGGAAGCCTTGGCATTTAGCGAGGCGACTCAGATCCAGGCCGAGGCGATCCCCCTGGTGCTGAGCGGCGTCGATCTCATGGCCTCGGCCCAGACGGGCACGGGCAAGACGGCCGCCTTCGCCCTGCCTATCCTGGCTAAGCTGATGGGCCTTGCGCAGGCTGAAGGGTCAGATAAACAGCCCAGAGCCCTGGTGCTGGTGCCCACCCGCGAACTGGCGCTGCAGGTTCATCAGGGGATCTCAGATTTCGCCCGTTTTACCTCGCTGTCGGCGGGGCTGGTCTATGGCGGCGTCAGCATAGAGGCCCAGTGCCAGCAGCTTGCCGCAGGCGTCGACCTGATCGTCGCCACCCCGGGTCGTCTGCTGGACCTGCACAGACGCGGCGCCGCCAAGCTAGATGGCGTGGCGCAACTGGTGTTCGACGAGGCCGATCGCATGTTGGATATGGGCTTTGCCGATGAGATTGCCGAGCTGATGGCGCTGTTGCCGAGCGAGCGTCAGACCCTGCTGTTTTCAGCAACCCTGGATGACAAGGTGCTTGCACTGAGTCATCGCTGGTTAAAGCAGCCCAAACGCATCGCCGTTAGCCCGCAGAACAGCGCCAGCCAGGATGTCGAGCAGCGAGTCTATGCGGTGGATAGCGAGCGCAAGTTTGCCCTCCTGTCTCATCTGATCAACAAGGGGGATTGGCAGCGGGTATTGGTGTTTAGCCGTAAGAAGGTGGCCGCCGACAAGCTGGCCGCCCGCTTGTGTGAGCAAGGCATCATGGCCAAGGCGTTTCACGGGGATCTGGGCCAGGGCGCACGCGAGCAGGTGCTGGCCGATTTCCGCCGTGGAGAGATCAAGGTACTGGTGGCTACGGATGTGGCGGCGCGGGGGATAGATATCGAGTCTCTGGACTATGTGGTCAACTATGAGCTGCCCTATGTGGCCCAGGATTATGTGCATCGCATCGGTCGCACCGGCCGTGCGGGTAAGCAGGGGGTCGCCGTGACCCTCTACTGCGAAGAGGATGCCTTGCTGCTGGAGGAGATAGAGGCGCTGCTGGATAAGCGTCTGCCTCAGCAATGGTTGCCCGGTTTCGAGCCGGATCTCACCAAGGCTGACCCCAATCCCCGTCGCAATGGCAAGGCGGCGCAGAAACGCCGCGCCAAGCGGCGCGGTCAGGGTGGTAGACGCTAGTAGCTCTGATATCAGGCGCCAAGCGCCTCACAATCCAGGCTGACCCAGATTTGGGTGAGCCTGGCGAGGGCCTGATAGAAGCGGCCTGGGTCTCTGTCACTCACACGCTTGGCAAACTCCGCTAGCCAGGCATCCAGATACTTGGCTATAAAACGCTGCTGCGCTTTGTCATCCAGGCTGGTGGCCTGCTGGGCGACATAGGCCAAGATCACTGAGATATGATCCGCCGGCTCGGGAAAATCGCTCTGCACTCCCAGCTTGCTCTGCTTGAGCAGGGCAAGCATCTCCTGATGCTGAGGGCCGAACAGCTGCGGCTGCTCCTCATCGCCTTCAGGCGTCAGATAGAGGCCCGCATAGGGATTGGCGCTCTGCTTGCCGCCTACCAGGAAGAGGCCGCAATAATCTGCGGCCAGATTCAGTAGGGAGGCCTCATCGCCCAGCTCAGCCAACACCTCCTGTATAATATTCACTTCAGGCGCCAGCCTAGGCTCGCCGGCTAGCAGGTCAAAGAAGGCCTGGGCCTCGGCGCTTTGCAGGCTCTGTAGGCGTTGATGATCTATCTCTTTGGCAAACAGATCCGACAGCAGGCGGTAGACCCTGGCTCGCGCCTGGTTGGCTGGTGTTTGATCAATCGATGGCTTATTCATCTTAATTCTCCTGTGACCGCTAGCTTATTTTAGCGGCTGATCTCTATGGGACCGCTGAAGGCGCTGACTTCTGGGACCTTACCGCTGAACTTCTCGAACTCCACCAGACAGGTGTAGGCGGCGCAGGCCTGTGCCAGCTTAGAGCTGCCGATATCCTGGGTCAGGGTGTTGGGGTCGCCGTAGCTGCACAGGGCGCCTATCTCGTTGCCGCCTTGCTTGCTACCATCCTTGCCCACTGGGCCATACCAGGCTCCCTCGTGGATACGGATCACGCCCTGAGGGAAGCGGTTCGATACCCTGGCGCCCGCCAGAAGCTGGCCCCTGTCGTTGAACACGCGTACCAGATCGCCATCCTTGATGCCGCGGGCCTTGGCGTCCAGCGGATTGAGGTAGACAGGCTCGCGTCCCTGTACGGTATAGGTCTCGCGGTACTCCTGGGATTCACACATCTGCGAGTGCAGACGCTGATCCGGGTGGCATGACTGCATCCAGATGGGGTACTTGTCTGAGCCAGGGCCGCCGTGGCTGCGCTCGCTCTTCTCCATCCAGCTTGGGTGGCCGGGGCAATCGTCGTAGTTAAACTGGGCGATCTTGCGGCTAAAGATCTCGATAAGGCCTGATGGCGTGCCCAGCGGGTTGATCTCAGGGTCGTCCCTAAAATCGCTGTGGCGGGTCCAATTCTCTCCTTCACCGAAGTGTACATAGCCCTGCTGCCAGAAGGTGTTGAAATCTGGCATCTCGAACTTACCAGCGTTGGCGGCCTTACATTCGTCGTAGAGTTTTCTTAGCCAGTCCATCTCGGTCAGGCCGCGGGTATATTGCTTCTCTTTACCCATGAGTGCCGCAAAGCGGGTGAAGATCTCAAAGTCCGACAGGCTCTCGTACAGGGGCTCGACCATCTTCTGCATCGCCAGGACGCCGCGGTTGGCATAGCTGCCATAGACGTCTATGTCGTTGCGCTCGAAGGTGGTACAGGCTGGCAACACTATGTCTGAGAAGCGGCAGGTGGCGGTCCAGTTCACGTCTATGGTGACTACACATTCCAGCTTGTGGAAGGCGCGCTTCATCTTGTTTCTGTCCTGGTGATGGTTCCAAGGGTTGTTGCCCGAGAACACCATCATCTTGATGTCGGGGTAGGTGACTTTGCTGCCGTTGGCATCTATGGTCTTGCCCGGCTCAAGGATGGCATCTATCCAGCGTGCGACTGGTATGGTGCTACTGGCCCCCTTGAAGTCACTGCTGTCAAACAGGGGCTTCTGGCCCTCATCTAGGTTACGTGGGAAGGCGCCCGGCGCCGCCGCGCCCGATGAAGGTACGCCTATGCTGGAGTAGTGGTGGCCATAGCTGATGCCGCCGCCCGGCAGGCCGATTTGGCCTATCATGGTGGCCAGCACCGCCGCCATCCAGTAGGGCTGCTCACCATGCTGCTGACGCTGAATGCACCAGCCCATCATGATCTGGGTGCGGCCCTTAGTCATCACCTTGGCCAGATCTTTGATGATCTCGACACTCACGCCTGTGATCTGGCTAGCCCACTCAGGGGTCTTGGCCACGCCATCTTTCTCACCTAGCAGGTAGGGGAGGAACTCGTCGAAGCCCAGGCTGTAGCCTTCGATGAAGGCCTTGTCGTGCAGATTCTGGCTCACCATCTCGTGGGCGATACCCAGCATCAGGGCCACGTCTGTCTGTGGGTTGATGTAGAGCTGCTCGCAGCCCAGGTATTTCTGGGTCTTGGTGACCACGGGATCTATGCTGATCACCCGGATCTTGCCCTGGGCCACTTTTTCTTTCAGCTGTGCCAGATAGGCGTAAGACTCGTGAGTCTCGGCGTTCCAGCCCACCTGCAGGTTCTTATAGGGGTCGTTTGACCAGAGCACTATGGTGTCGCTGTGCTCTAAGATCAGCGGCCAGGAGGTGCCCTGGGCGTAGACCTCGGTCGAGCCGAGCACGTAGGGCAGAATCGTCTGACCGGCGCCGGTGGAGTAGTCGCCCACCTTCTTGACGAAGTTGCCGTGCATTCCTACCGCGCGTTGCATATGGCTGGTGGAGGAGTGCAGCTGACCCGTGGCGCGCCAGCCGGTTTGGCCCGCATGCAGCCCTGACGGGCCGTATTTGGTTTGGATCTCATCTAATGAGTCCTTAAACAGTGACAGGGCCCTGTCCCAGGTGACACGCACGAAGCGGTAGTCACCGCGCTCTAAGGTATTGCTCTTGTGCCCCTTGAGCAGGAAGTCGAGGCGCACCATAGGGTAGCGCACGCGGGATGGGTTATAGACCAGGCCCTTGACCCCATTGATCATATCGGTCGGGTATTTATCCAGGTCGAAGGAGATCACCTTATCGATGACGCCGTTCTTGCGGGTCATCTTAAAGGCGCCGAAGTGGGAGCCCGTGGTTTTCCACACTTCATCCGTGCCCGTGCTGGCCAGGGCGTTGAGCGGTGCCAACAGCGATGAGCCGCTTAGGGTGACATAGGAGCTGGCGGCGAGGCCTTTTAGAAAATCTCTTCTGTTCATGATGCTATCCTGTTAGTGCGCTGAGGTGGCAAAAGTCGATGAATGTTCTTGCAGGTATTTCTGCACCAGTGCCTGGGTGTCTTGGTCCATGTTGACGAAGGCGATCATTCCCTGAAACATGCCGGGCCAGGTGTTGGCGTCGAAATGGGCCTCATCGGGCTGGGTGTGACAGACACTACAGCTGCTGGAGTAAGTGTCGCGGGCGTAATCCCAGAGTGGTTGCAGATCTTTGACCAGATAGTCGCCATCCACCCAGATCTGCGCCTCGACGCGCTGCCAGATCAGGCCGGTGAGCGGGTCTTGCTGCTCTTCGAACACTTGCATCACGCCTGGCTCTAGGGCGGCATCTTTCGAGAGCTGGGCCGAGAGGATGTTCATGCCGAAATCAAAGTAGATCACCCGGCCTGCGCCTATCTTCTTGCGCCAGCCATCGATACCTACCTTGGCGCGTTGACCCTTGACCTCAAGCACCTTCACCTTAGTGGCGATGTTGAGTGTGCCCGCCTCGACGTCTGTCTTCTCGTTGAAGAACAGTGGCTTGGTCAGGGCGCTGAAGTAGCTTTCGCCGATAGCCAGGCTGCTCTCGCCAGACCCCACCTGGGCGATAAGTTCAGGAGCGCGAGAGGTGCCCATGTCAGGCAGCTTGTGGGCGATCCCCTTGTGGCAGTCGATACAGCTCTGATCCAACTCGGCGGCGCGTTTCATCTGCTTCTGGGCCAGCTTAGACATCTCGTCCCACTTCATCGAGTCATAGTTGTGGCAGTTCTTACAGGCGAGTGAGTTGTCGCGATCGAAACGTTTCCACTCACGGCTCGCCATTTCCAGACGCTTGGCCTCGAATTTCTCTTCGGTATTGACGGTTTGTAGCAGCCAGCCCCACATGTCGTGGGAGGCCTCTATCTTGCGGCCAATCTTACGGCTCCAGTTGTGGGGCACGTGACAGTCGGGGCAGGTGGCGCGCACGCCTGAGTGATTCGACCAATGCACTGTGCTTTGCAGCTCCTGGTAGGGTTTACTCTCCATGCTGTGGCAGCTGATGCAGAAGGCTTCGGTGTTGGTCGCCTCCAAGGCGGTGTTGAAGCCACCCCAAAAGATGATGCCCATCAGGAAGGCTGACAGGCTAATGGCGCCAAGGGTGAGGGTTTTGGCGGGTTTGTTGAGGGTACGCCAAAGGGTGATAAACCACTTCATAGCAACATCCTTTCTCAAGTTGGTAATGGGTTAATGGGCGACGACGCCGCCGAAGGCCTGGATCATCCAGATGATGAAGCCATAGGCGCTGATGCCTGTGATGGTTAGCATCGGGAAGAGCATCACTATGATGAAGCCGAGGGCTCTGAGCTCTTTGGATTTATCCTGATCTCGTATTTCGCTTATTGGGTGTGATGGCATGACAGACTCTCTTAGTTGATCTTTGTCCATGGCTGCATGGTAGAGGAGGGATGTGAATGGGGGTGCTGCCTGGCATGAACCAAGAGTGACAAGTTATGAAAAAATATGAATAAAACTGACTCTGGCGGCTTGATGGTGAATAGTTTGTTTGTAACTGTATGATATTAAATGAGTTAACTGAGTGTTCTCTTGATCGGACCTCCCATGGTTGTCGCGGTATCTCAGGCTAAAAAAGCCTTCGCGCGAAAGTTGAACAAAAGTTTGGCGAATTGTTAGCTTGCTCTAGTTTATGTCACAGTCTTTGCTGTAGAATGCGCCGCCAACAAAGGCTGTGTTATGGGTAAGTGTTTGCTTACCTTAAAAGGTCGGTATCTCCTCGGTTACCGATCTGCAGGTCACGTAAGGTACACCAATAAGTACCCAGTGGATCTCTCACCCACAGACATCTGTCGTGGGGCTCTAACTTGCCACAGCCTTCCAAATTAAGAGATCAAAAAAGGTAACTACTATGAAGTCTGAACAGACTCTCGCTGCACCCGCTGTACATGCAAGCTCCCTGCTTGACCGTTATTTCGCAATCACAGCCCGCGGCAGCACGCTGCGCCAAGAGGTGATTGCCGGCTTAACCACCTTCCTCGCCATGGTCTATTCGGTGATCGTGGTACCAAACATGTTGGGCGCCGCCGGTTTCGATCCCGGCGCCGTCTTCGTGGCCACCTGTCTGATTGCCTCCTTCGGCTCCCTGCTGATGGGGCTGTGGGCTAATCTGCCGATGGCGATTGGCTGCGCCATCTCACTGACCGCCTTTACCGCCTTTAGCATGGTGCTGGGCCAGGGGATCTCGATTCCCGTGACCCTGGGGGCCATCTTCCTCATGGGCGTGGTCTTCACCCTGGTGAGTGTCACCGGCGTGCGTCAGTGGGTACTGACCAACCTGCCTAAGGGGATCGCTCATGGTACCGGCATAGGTATCGGCTTGTTCTTGCTGCTGATCGCCACCAATAGCGTGCATCTGATCGTCGCCAACGACGCTGGCCTGCCGGTGAAGCTTGGCGATATCCACAGCCTGCCTGTTATCGCAACAGTGATTGGCCTGGCGGCCACCATAGGCCTAGAGCGCCGCGGCGTACCCGGCGGCATTCTGCTGGTGATCATCGCGCTTTCCGTGTTTGGCCTGGCGTTCGACCCGAGCGTGACCTACCAGGGCTTGTTCGCCCTGCCTGATTTGATGTCTGACAAGTCGCTTATCGGTCAGCTGGATATCATGGGCGCCCTCAACCCTGTGGTGCTGCCTATTGTGCTGGCGCTGGTGATGACGGCGATCTTCGATGCCACGGGCACCATTCGCGCGGTGGCGGGTCAGGCCGAACTGCTGGATGAGAAAGACAATATCGTCGGTGGCGGTAAGGCGCTGACCTCAGATTCCATGAGCAGCATCTTCGCAGGCGCCGTGGGCGGCGCGCCGGCGGCCGTGTATATTGAGTCGGCGGCGGGTACCGCGGCCGGTGGTAAGACGGGCCTGACGGCGACAATCGTTGGCGTGCTCTTCCTGCTGATGGTGTTCCTGGCACCGCTGAGCTATTTGGTACCTGCTTATGCCACGGCGCCGGCGCTCATGTATGTGGGCCTCTTGATGCTGAGCAACGTGACTAAGCTGAACTTCGACGACAAGGTCGATGCCATGGCGGGACTGACTTGCGCCGTATTCATCATCCTCAGCTGTAATATCGTCACCGGTATCATGCTGGGCTTCGTGACCCTAGTGGTTGGCCGTCTGGCCAGCGGTGAGTGGCGCGCCCTGAAACCTGGTGTGTTAGCCATCACTATCGGTCTGGTGGTCTTCTACATGGGCGGCTGGGCGATCTAGAACGTACCGAGTCAGCAGCTTCGAGTTAGCTGCACCTCAAATAACACAAACCCAGGTCATTTGACCTGGGTTTGTCGTTTAAGGCTGTCGTTCGAGGCCGTTAAGCAAGGCTGTTGAGTGACTCATTTTTCAATACTTGTGAGCACTATTCCTGTTGGGGAACCAGCTCATCATGGCAGAAGGCCCGCAGCAGATCTTTCCAGGTGATGATGCCTACTATCTTGCTAAATGCCATCACAGGCAGGCAGCCGATGTCGTGGGCCAGCATGAGTTGCCCGGCGGTCTTGATGTCGGCCTCGGGGGCTATGGTGATGGGATCCCGGCTCATCACCTGATGGGCGCGGCGCTGCAGGGTGTCGCTGTCGCGCTCCGTCTCGCCTATGCTGCCGATATGGGGGCTGAGGGTGCGCAGATAGTCGCGCTCAGATAGCACGCCTTGCAAGCTGTCGTTCTCGATCACCAGCAGATGATGAAAGGGGGCGCTGTCAAAGATCTCTTTGACTATGGTAAGCCTGTCGTCCATCTCTATGGTGACGACCCTGGTGCTCATGATCTCCGATACCCGTGTTGCCATGGCAGACTCCTGAGACTTAGGGGGAGGTTGACTGAGTTTTGTAAGGTTCTCAGTGACTTTGGTGAATGTTCACCCTGTTTCCAGTTATAACAGATAAATGAATGTTCAACAAATGACCATCTAAATTTCACATAAATGTCATGGGTTTGCCCTTTAATGGTTGGGTTTATCTTAGTATCAGGGCAAAAAGATGAAATCCATGCCATTGGCATCCCAGGCCAGCCAATCCGACCCTTTCTATGTCGATTCCGCTCAATTTCAGCTCACCCAAGGCAAGCATAATCAAGGCGAGCTAAGCCAGGAAGATCTAAGCCAGGAAGATCTAAGCCAGGAAGATCTCAGCCAGCACAAGGCGGTGCGTTACTGCCGTGAGCTGATGCGCCGCCCCTCAATCACCCCGGAAGATGCCGGTTGCCAGCAGTGGTTAGGGGAAAGGCTTGTCGCAATGGGTTTCGACGTCAGCCACTATCAGGATAAAGGGGTGAGCAACCTGCTGGCCTCCTTCGATGAGCGCCCGGCGCAGCTGGCGCTGGCCGGGCATACGGATGTGGTGCCGCCCGGGGATCTGAGCCGCTGGCAGACGCCGCCGTTTGCCGCCACCTTAGTGGATGGCATGCTGATTGGCCGCGGCGCGGTGGACATGAAATCTGGCCTGGCGGTGATGCTGGCGGCGGTCGAGGACCATATTGCCTGTTATGGCCTGCCCAAGGCCAACTGGCAGTTTATCGTCACCAGCGACGAAGAGGGCGAGGCGGAACATGGTACCCGCACCCTGGTCGAGCGCCTCAAGGCTCAGTCACGTCTGCCCAAGTACTGTGTGGTGGCCGAGCCGACCGCCGATAAGCAGGCGGGCGATGTGATTAAGATTGGTCGTCGCGGCGCCATCTCGGCGCGGCTAACGCTCAAGGGCAAGCAGGGACACGTGGCCTATCCCAAGAACGCCGTCAACGCCCTGCATATGGCGGCGCGGGTGATGCAGGCATTGGAAGCTCTCATTTGGGATGAAGGTAGCGACGACTTTCCCGGTACCAGCCTGCAGGTGACCCATGTGGATTCGGGGGCGTTTACCGACAACATTGTGCCAGGCAGCTGCGAGATCTGCTTCAACATCCGCTACAGCTATCGTTACAGCGAGGCGGGGATCATGGCGCGGATCCAGGCCTGTCTCGACGGGCTTTCCCTGGGGGAGGATGCCATCAGCCTGCGCTGGGAGCGTGGCTGTCAGCCCTATCATACCCAGGAAAATGATGAGCAGAGCCTGATCGCTCAGGTGGAGGCGGCGATCTTCGAGGTCACCGCCAGCTTTCCGCGCCTCTCCACCTCAGGGGGCACCTCAGACGGACGTTTTTTGTCATCGCCTCAGACTCAGGTGATCGAGCTGGGGCTTCCCAATCGCACCATACATCAGGTCAACGAGCGGGTGGAACTGGCGCAGATAGTGCGTCTCTATCGTATCTATCGCGCCCTGCTAACGCGTTTTCATGACTAGAGATTCATGATTAAATAGTTAAGCTTGGGGGCTTGGACTGATGGTTAATTGAGAGTCCGCCAAAGCTATTGGTAAAACTAACTCACAAGCCTTTGTCGCAAAACAAATTCACAAAAGCTTGTCGCAAAAACCAACCCACAAAAGCTTGCGACAAAAAAGACGCCCTGAGGCGTCTTTTTTATGCTTGAAGATAGCCCTGCTAGTGCAAGAGTTAGAGCTTTTGCTAGCGCTATTTCTATTTCTATTTCAACGGGCAGTCTTCGCCGCCCGTGTTGAGTTCGGGCAGGTGGCAGTCTATGTAACGGGCACGCTTCTTGGCCTTGAGTTTGTGGGTGTCCACCAGTACCAGGCCGTCGATGCAGTCGCCAAACTCGGCGTCTATGCCGAAGTCGAGGAAGCTAACCCCTAAACCGTCGCACAGCTCGCCATACTGTTTGTACAGGGCGGGCACGGCCGCGCCCATGCTGGCCAGCGCCTGCTTGAGCAGCTTAAATTCCGCCTGATAGTCTTCGCCGGGGAAGAGGCTATCTAACTGTTCGTGCTGCTCTGGGGTAAAGCTGTAGCGGCTGTTGGCGTGGGCCAGCTCCTGCACCGGGCAGAAGTGGGTCTGGTAGAAGTAGACCAACATCGCCTTGGCCTGCTCCGGCAGGGCGTCGCTGATGGAGACGGGACCGAACAGGTAACGATACTCTGGATGTTTGGCGAGGAAGGCGCCTATGCCGAACCAGAGGTAATCCAGGCTGCGCTTGCCCCAATACTTAGGCTGCACAAAGCTGCGTCCCAGCTCCAGCCCCTGCTCGAAGTAGGGGGCGAACTCGTCGCGGTACTGAAACAGCGACTGGCTGTAGAGGCCCTTATGCTCATCCTGGTAGAGGCTCTTGGCACTGGCGAAACGGTAGGCGCCGACGATCTCCAGCGCCTTGTGATCCCAGAGCACCAGATGCAGGTAGTCGGCGTCGTACTTGTCTGTGTCGCGGCGCTTGCCGCTGCCTTCGCCCACGGCGCGAAAGGCGATCTCTCTCAGCCTGCCTATCTCACGCATGATGGGATTGCTCTGCTTGTGGCGGTAGAGATAGATGAGTTTCTCGTCATGGGTCTGGCCCAGCAGTTCGCACTGAGACAGCGCCTCGATCAGATCGCTGCGCGACTCAGGGTGGGCGATGGCGTTCTGGGTCTTAAACAGTGGGCTGCGGTTCTTGCCGATACGGTAGAGATGATTCTTCAGCAGCTTCACCTGGGTCTTGAGCGGGAAGTCGCTGCTAGCCACCACCTCCTTGGGGATCAGCTGGCCTATGCGCAGGGGCATGGTGCGCTTGGCCTGCTTGAACATCTCCTTGACAAGCAGCAGGCTGGCCAGGGGCTTGTAGATCATCGAGGCACCGTAGAAGGTGGCCGAGTTCTTGGCATCGGCAAACATGGGCAGCAGCGGCGCCTGACAGGCCTTGGCGATCTTCAGAAAGCCGCTGTGCCAGTGCAGGTCCCTCACGCCGTTGGGGCGCAGGCGTGAGACTTCGCCGGAGGGGAAGATCAGCACGGCGCCTTCGCTCTTGAGGTGTTGGTGGATCTTCTCCAGATGCTGTTTGGGGGTGCCGCCCGTCATGTTACGCACCGGCAGCAGGATGGAGTGCAGCGGCTCCAGGGCCATCAGTAGCTCGTTGGCCACCACCTTGATGTCGGGGCGCACCTTGCTGATCAGCTTGATCATCGCCAGGGCGTCCAGTGAGCCGATAGGGTGGTTGGCATAGATCACCACCCGCCCCTCGCTGGGGATATTCTCCACCTCTGTGCTGGGCATGCTGTAGGTGAAGTTGAAGCTGGCCAGGACCTGCTCGATAAAGTCTACCCCCTCCAGGTAATCGAACTCCTGGGTGATGGCATGGCACTCTTTTTCCATCAGGAAATAGCGCAGCAGCGCCTTGGTGGGGGTCGCCAGCCAGGGGCTCTGATTGAGCTTGGGCAGGTTGTTGGCTACCACATCGTCTACGGTGAAAATCATCTTTTGCATGGGGTCTGCTCGCTGTGTAAGGGATGGTGCCCGTGATGGAGACACCCTATCCATAGCGCCAGAGTAAGAGGGGAGTTTGACTAAGAGATGAACAAATTATTGCAGCCAGATGACGCCTAGCGAACGATCAGGCTGTCGGGCAAATGTATGATGAAGGTGCTGCCGCGCCCCTCCTGGGAGTCTATGCTGATCTCGCCCTTGAGGACCTGAGTGACTATGTTGGAGACGATATTCATCCCCAGGCCGCTGCCGCCCTTGCCGCGCTTGGTGGTGAAGAAGGGCTGGAACACCTGGGCCTGAACCTCCTGGGACATGCCGCAACCATCGTCCTGATAGGTGATGCAGATCCCCTGGTCGGTTCGAGCGACGTCTAGGCTGAGCTTGCCAGATTTGCCGTCGGGGTAGGCGTGGATCACCGAGTTGTTGAACAGGTTACTGACGATCTGGTAGAAGGCCCCCGGGGTGCTCTGGATGATCAGCTTCTCCGGACATTGATAGCTGTACTCATGGGGCGTGCGTGACAGCATGGGGTTGAGGGAGATGAAGATCTCCTCCAGGTAGGCATGCAGGTCGAACTCGCGTACATCTTCGTGGGACTGATCCACAGAGACCTGTTTGAAGCTGGCGATAAGCTTAGAGGCGCGCTCCAGATTGGCCAGGATCAGTCGGCAGCACTCGGCCACTTCATTCTGATACTGCTCGAAATCCTCTTCGGTGATCTCGCCGCGGCGATAGAGCTGGTCGAAGTGTTTGACGCTCTCCTGCAGGTGGGAGGCGGCGGTGACGCTGATCCCTATGGGAGTATTGACCTCGTGAGTGATGCTGGCCACCAGGCCGCCAAGGGCCGCCATCTTCTCCTTGTCCATCAACTCGCCCTGGGTATGTTCCAGCTCATCCAGGGTGTGTTTCAGCTCGTCGTTGCGCTGTTGCAGCTCAAGGGTGCGCTCGTTGACGCGCTGCTCCAGACGCTGATTGAGCTCGCGCAGGGCGTGCTCCGTCTCTTTCTGCTGCTGAATGTTCTTGATGGTCCCCGCGATGCGTACCGCCTTGCCCGCCTCGTCACGCTCTACCACCTGACCACGATTGAGCACCCAGAGCCACTCGCCGTCGGGCGCCAGGCCGCGATAGGTGAGGGAGAACTTATCTATCTGGTCGTTGATGCACTCCTTGGCGACCCGTGACACCTTGGGGATGTCGTCCGGGTGGACACAGGTGGCTATGGTCTTCTTCAGCTCCTGTTCCTGCTCGGGATACTTGAGGAAGGTGTTGGTACGGGTTGCATTGCCATGAACGATATTCCAGTCCCAAAACTCATCGCCGCTGCCCCACAGGGCCAGCTGCAGGCGCTGCTCGCTCTCGGCCACCTCGTGCAGCAGGGCGGCCTGTTGCTGATACTGGGACCACTTGCGATAGAAGATCAGGCTTACCAGCATCAGGGTCAGGGTGAAGTACAAGGTGTAGGCGAAGGGGGACTGCCATGGGGCAGGTTCGAGCATGATCTTGAGGCGCCTGATGGGGCTGTATTGCTGGTTGATATCCTTGGCGCGGATCTCAAACAGATAGTTGCCCGGGTTGAGGCCGGTAAAGTAGGCGACCTGCTCCGGCGAGCCCGCTATCCAGGTGTCGTTGAGCCCGAGCAGGCGGTACTGATAGCTGAGCCGGGTGGCGTTGTGCAGATCCGGGCTGTGGTAGTGCAGCGAGAAGATATCGGCGGTATGGGGCAGCGCCAGCGAAGGGGGCAGTCTTGGCGTGCCCTGGTCCATGTCGGGTAGCCCTTGGGCCTGACCCAGCACAAAGAGATCTGTGATCACCGGTAGGGTCGGCGGCTGACGGCGGGGCAGCTGGGCCGGATTGAAATGGTTAAAGCCGTTGACGCCGCCAAGATAGAGGGTGTTGTTACGCCCAAGCGCCGCGGCGCCGAAGTTGAACTCGTTATCTTGTATGCCGTCGATATCTGTGTAGTTGGTGGTCTTCAGGCTGTCCGGGTCGAGTTGGGTTAGCCCCTTGGTGGTGCCGAGCCAGAGGTGACGGCGCTGGTCGGCAAACAGCAAATAGATGGTGTCGTCGATCAGGCCATCTGCCGTGGTAAGCAGTCGGCTGCTGAAGTCTTGGGTATTGAAGTGCAGTAGCCCCTCGTTGCTGGCGATCCACAGGCTGTGTTTGTCTCCCGCCACTATGGAGAAGAGGTGTTGCTTGGGCAAGGCATGGGGCGTGTGGCTGGCGAAGTGAGTGATCTCGCCATTGGCCGCGAGCCTCAGCAGGCCGTCGCTGGAGGAGGTGAGCCAGTAGTTGCCGTCGCCGTCCTGCAGCATGTCGGTGACCGTCTTGATGGGCAGAGGCACGGCGATAAAGCCTGTGGCTATGCCGGCATATCTGGCGATGCCACCATCGCTGCTGGTGATCCAGGGGGTCCCCTGCCTGTCGAAATAGAGCGAATAGAGCTGATTGCTGGGGAGGCTGTTGGGGCTCTTGGCATCGGCCAGATAGTGAATATAGCTCTGCTTGTCGGCGGTATAGATGAAGAGGCCATCGCCCCGGGTGCCGATCCACAGCTGACCTAGCTCATCCTCCTTGATGAAGCTGATGAAGGCCTGACTCAGGGCGGGGTTTTGCACATGGAAGGGGATGAAGCCCGTCAGCTCGCCCCTGGGATTTTTCAGCCCCCGGTAGACGCCGCTGGCGGTGCCGACCCAGAGGGTGCCCTGGCTGTCCTCCAGCAGGCTGCGAATGTCCACGTTGAGCAGGTTATTGTCGTTGAAGCTAAAACCATGGATATGACCGAAATATTGGGCGTCGAGAAAGGTCTTACTCAGGCCGCCGCCCTTGCTGCCGATCCACAGCTGCTGCTCGTTGTCTATCCACAAGGAGGTGATGACTGGGCTGTTGATGCTGTAGCGGTTCTCGGCGGAGGCGTTGAGCCTGTGGATCTCGTTGCGGCTAGGCTCATATCTGGCCAGTCCCTGGGCGCGAAAGCCTATCCAGAGGCTGCCGAACTTATCCCGCCTGAGGGCTGAGATGGAGAAGGCGGGGCTGGCGGGCACGGCGGCGATCGCCATGGCCTGATCATTGGTGATATCCAGCAGGAACAGGCCGCGGGTCTGGGTGCCGACCCAGAGGGTGTTGCTCTTACCCGCCTCGATGGCGGAGACGCCGCGCAGCACCTCTGGCGCGTATTGGGTGACGCTAATCTCATCTTCTGTCTGCTTGAGGCTGGCGAGACCGTTGAGCGTGCCTATCCAGAGCCTATCCTGCCGGTCGCGATACAGGGTGTTGATGCGCCCGCTGGGCAGTCCCTGGGTCGTGCTGCTGTCCAGGGTCGCCAGCAGCTTGTTGCTGGCGGGGGAGAAGTAGAGCAGGCGATTGTCGGCGGTGGCGATCCATAGGTTACCCTGGGCATCTTCATCGAGATCGACGATATCGTCGGGCAGCGGGCTGTTACTGGCGTTGAAGGGCTCGAAGATGCTGCTGTCGGCATGATAGCGGTTGATCCCTTCGTTGCGGGTGATTAGCCAGAGGGTACTGCGGCTGAAATGCAGCTTCTTGATATATTTGGCCGAGGGGCCGCGATTATCCCCCTGGGTGTCGAAGATCTTGAAACGCTTACCATCGTAGCGGTTGAGCCCGGCCTGGGTGGCGATCCACAGATGTCCCTCCTTGTCGTTGACGATATCTGTGACCGTGTTCATCGACAGCCCCTCCTTGGCGCCGAAGGAATCAAACTGCGGCTGATAGCTGAAGGCTAGGCTGGGCTGGCTCACCAGTAGCAATAGCAGGAGTGAGAGAATGAGTGCTCTCATCTAGGCGCGCCAACTCGTGTGTTTGCAAGTCATAACTTGGCCCTTGTGATCTAGGGGGCGGTTTGGCGCTCAGTTTTTTGGGGATGGGGGGCGAAAAACAGCCGCGTAAATCCCGGCACAATGAGCGCTGCTTGAGTGTTTAAGTTTAGAAGTCTTTGGGGAAATTGCGAGTTGAATGAATAAGATAATGTGCCATTGCGGCCATAAGAAAGGGCAGCCTGAGCTGCCCTTTTTAAGCTAACGCTTCAGCCTTAGAAGATAAGGTGGGCGACACCTGCGATCACCGGCAGGGTGACCAGGGTTCTTAGGATAAAGATGACAAACAGCTCTAGGATATTGACCGGGATCTTGCTGCCAATCAGCAGGGCGCCTACTTCACTCATGTAGATCAGCTGGGTCACCGACATGGCGGCGATGATGAAGCGGGTCATGTCCGACTCGATGGAGCTGGCCAGGATCGACGGGATGAACATGTCGGCAAAGCCCACTACTATGGTCTTAGAAGCTTCGGCGGCTTCCGGCACCTGTAGCAGCTCAAGCAGTGGAATGAATGGCATGCCCAGATAGTTAAAAATAGGCGTGTATTCGGCGATCATCAGGGCGACCGTACCTATGGCCATCACCACAGGGATCACGCCGAAGATCATGTCGATCACGTTCTTCAGACCATCTTTCAGGGTATGACCCACGCTTTCGGCCTTGGCCGCCTTGGTCAGTGCCTGCTCCAAGCCCCAGGCGAAGACGCCCTTACCATGAGGGATCACCTCATCGTCGGGATGACGTGGGGTCTCATCTATGTAGTGATCTTTCTTCCAAGAGAGCGGGGGCAGCTTAGGCACAACGATGGCCGCGACCACACCGGCCAAACAGACGGTCAGATAGAAGGGCACGAACAGGTGCTCGAGCTTAACCTGAGAGATCACCACCAGCGAGAAGGTGATAGAGACTGCCGAGAAGGTGGTGCCGATCACCGCCGCTTCTCTCTGGGTGTAGAAACGGGATTCATATTGCTTACTGGTCTTCAGAATACCGACGCTGCCATCGCCCAGCCAGGAGGCCATACAGTCGATGGCGCTGCGTCCCGGCAGGTTGAACACAGGGCGCATCACCTTGGTCAGCAGGGTGCCGAACAGCTCCAGCAGGCCGAAGTTAAGCAGCAGTGGCAGCAACATGCCGGCAAAGATAAACACGCAAAATAGCACGGGGAGCAGGTCGTTGAGCACCAGTGCGCCCGTATTGCCCGAGTGAATCGCCTCGGGCCCAGTGCCGGTAAAGGTCAGCACGATGAAGATGGCACCCAGCACACGCACCAGGGCCCACATGGGGCTGACGTCGAGCAGGGCACGAAAGAAGGGATAGCGATTGAGTATTGTGGGTTTTGCCGCTTTGCAGATGAGAGTCGCGATAGCGGTGAGCACCACAATGGCGGTGACGATGGCGACAATGCTATCGCCCAATAGATTTTGCAGCCCCTTAGATACGATGGCGATGGGGATCGTGATGGCATCTTGATAGCTAATGGGGGTCATGAAGAGTAACAGTCCGATAATGGAAGGGACTAGAAACGTCAGCACGGTTTTAATGTTATGGGTTTGTTTTTCAGCCACTTTATTTAGCCTTTATTCTTTGCTTCCCAAGCATGGGCAGCCATCTACTCAAAGATCCGTTAATCAATACACTCTGAATATCCATTCATGAGATAAGCGGGGAAGGTTACCCCCTAAGTCCAGTGATGTAAAACGATTATAATGCTTGGTGAACCGTTTCACCGCCGCAGCATAGTTATTAGCACTTTATGACTATTTATATTGTACCTAAATTGCTAAGGTCTAGGCTAGGTAATTATTGGTTAAACTCCTTTGAAAACAAGGTTGTGCATTTGTTGCTTGGGTGTTGCGTGGCGGCGCATCGTTTAGTCTGAGAGATACCCCTTTAGTGGAGGTGAGCTATGATTCTCATGTATGATTTTTGTTGAGTTTTTATTCAGTCCGTGTCAGAAATATGCGCTAGACCTCTGCAAAAAATTCTGATTCCATATATGGTTAACCAATGAGTGTGTTAAACGATAAAGGGCCTATGACTTCAAAAGAGCAGAAACTGTCTAAATTAGCATTTAGGTTTGGCTTGCTTGGACTCGTAGGACATCTTATCGGCTTGGTGGCGGCCAGCTTAGGGTTCAGCGATTACAGCGGCCAAGGCTTTAGCTTCTACAACTTCTCCCTGAGTGAGCTGGGTCAGTATGGCCACTCAGAGCTGGCGGTGGTGTTTAACGGCGGACTCTTCTTCGGCAGTTTGAGCCTGGTGTTATTTGCCCTGTTTGCCCTGCAAAATAGCGACGGCCCCTGGGTGTTGACCAGCTTCTCTGTGTTGGTGGCATCGCTTCTGGCGCTGGCCTGTGTCGGCCTGTTTCCGGTTAACGTCTATCACCTGCATATCTTAGGCATAGAATATTTCTTCTATTTCGCGGCGATGAGCGTGGCGGCGTATCTTGTCTACCTGTTGAGTCGCAGAGACAGGCCCAAGCGCTTTGCCCTGCGCGGTAGCCTGTTGATCTCTGGTCTGACGCTGGGCTTGCTGCTGGCGTTTATCCTGATGGCCCATACCGACGATGGCGTGGTGGCGAGCGGAACCTGGTTTTATCATGATCTCGTGATGGTGGAGCCAAGACCCGAGTTTCGCTGCCCTGTGATCATGGAGTGGGCCGCGCTGTTCAGCTTCATGGGTTGGCTACTCTCGCTGGTGTGGACCCAGCGAGAGACGCGTCGACACGATTAACCTTCCTTGTTATCTAAACCGACGTTTTATCTGCTTTTTTAAATTCCCTAATGAGTCCTGCTTTTTTCATCTAGCTGCCGCTCGCCTAGCTTAGGGCCAGACCCGGCAGCTGATGCCAGTAGCCGTTGCACTGTCTGTCGTGGCTGGCCGATTTGGCCGGCAACTTATCGGCCAAGGCGATGGATGCCAGGGACGAGGGCGAGATACGGAAATAGTCGACCCCCAAGGCCTGCATCTGAGTCTGCTGGTCACAGAGATCCATATAATTGGCCGACTGTGTCTGTATGCCGTTGAGGCGCAGCAGCGGCTGGTCTTCCTGAGTCTGCACCAGTAAGCCCTCGGGATTTTCGATACAGATGGTCTGACACTTATCCTTGGTGAGCCCCTTGTGGCGGGCGGTGAAGCAGCGGGCCGAATGGGCCAGCGGCATGAAGCCATGACCGAACACTTCTACCTCGACCTGGCGCGGGGCGAGATCATCAAGCACCTGGGTGAGCCAGGCCTTGGACAGCTCCAGCGGCATCACGAAACGTTGCATGCCCCAACTGGCAAACTTCTTCAGGGTCGCGGCGTTATAGCTGTTGATGCTGGGCCCACAGACGAAGGGGATCCCATGCTCCTTGGCCAGATAGATGGCGCCGACATCGTTAGCCTCTATGGTGAACTCGCCATTTTCTACCTGCTTCTTGAGTTCAAGGAATTCCGACTGCGCCTCGATAAGCGTCAGGGTGGAGAGCACCACCTCCTTGCCTGCGGCCTTCAGCATCTGGGCTAAAGCGAGATAGTCGCTGAACTTAAGCTCGCGGCGGCGGCTACAGACGGTCTCGCCCAGATAGACCAGGGGCACGCTGCTCTGAGCCACGGCCTCATAAAATTCGACCACCTTCTCTTTGGGCCAGCAATATTGAATCGGTCCTAATGAGGTTTTCATCTTGTTATCCTTTTGTCCTTATTGCTTTGCTGTTATTGCCAGGTGCGCTCATAGGCGCCCAGTGTGGTGACTTGTCCCTCTGAGACCTTGGCCAGGGCCTGATCCCACTGGGCCTGGGTGGTGTAGGCCGCTGGGTCGTTCAGGTAGGTGTCGATCGCCTGACGCCAGACCCGGGTCACCTGCTCCACATAGGCCGGGCTGCGTTGACGCCCCTCAATCTTGAGGGAGACCACGCGAGCCTTGGCGAGCTCCGGCAGCAGGCTAAGGGTGTTGAGACTGGTAGGGGATTCCAGCAGGTGCGAGGCCTCCTGGCTGTCGCTGGTGGTGTAGCGCCCCTTACAGACTACGGGATAACCCATCTGCTCATCCTTGCCCGACTGATCGATCAACACGTCGTTGAGCCGGGTCTGCTGGCTGTCGCCCACATCTTGCCAGCGTACATGCTTGGCCGGCGAGCAGGAGCCGCCTGTATTGGGGGACTGGCCCGTCACATAGGAGGAGAGGTGGCAGCGCCCCTCGGCCATGATGCAGAGGCTACCGAAGGCGAACACCTCGAGATCCACGGGGGTCACCTTGGAGAGGTCTCTGACCTGTTTCATCGACAGCACCCGCGGCAGAACCACACGGTCGATGTTGAACTCCTGCTTGTAGAGGCTGAGTGCCCCCAGGTTAGTGGCGCTGGCCTGCACCGACAGGTGCAGCGGCAGGTGAGGGTAACGGCTGTGGGCATAGTCCAGCAGAGAGAGGTCGGCCATGATCAGCGCATCGACCCCTGTGTCGGCGGCCAGGTCGATCGCCTGGTACCAGCGTTGTTCTTCCCCCGGTTTGGGGAAGGTATTGATGGTCAGAAAAATCTTCTTACCCGCCTGCTGGGTGAGCTTGGCCGCCTGGGCTAATTTTTCCGGCGTAAAGTTCAGCCCGGCGAAGGAGCGGGCGTTGGTATCGTTTTTCAACCCAAGGTAGACGGCGTCGGCACCGGCGTTTAAGGCGACCTTGAGGGAGGCGAGGTTACCCGCCGGACAAAGAAGTTCCATGTGCTGTTCTCCCTTAAAAAGTGTGAAGTGTAAAAGGGAATGGCTGAACAATTCTTGATGTAAAACAGGTTTGTGATCATAAAATCTGGTTAAAATTGATTTCCTTATCACTCTCGACAGCGGTTGTCGGGAACCTCACTAAACATTGATCGAAGTCACGATTTCGGTCCTCCAATTTGGTAGGAGAACGTCAGTCATGCAGCGAAGTGTGTTGGCAAACATGGCCAAACATCTATTGCAATATGGGCCTAAAGTCATAGCTAAACCATTAAACTTAGTGCCTTTTTCAATTAAGGCTCAGCTTATCGAGCGTATTTTAAATCTGCTGATGGCGGCGCAGATCAAAGATGGCGAGCTGGATTTTTTGCAGGCTCGCTGGGTGAAGATTAGCGTGACCGATCTCGAGTTAAGCTTCGAGGTTAGCTTCGATGAGCGCCTCATCGTCCGTGAAGGCGGCGAGGCCGAGGTGAGCTTTAGCGGCTGTAGTCAGGCGCTGCTTCTGATCGCCGCCGGTAAGGAAGACCCAGATACCCTGTTTTTCCAGCGTCGTCTGGCGATTGAGGGAGATACAGAGTTGGGGCTAGAGGTAAAAAATCTGCTGCTCAGCATAGAGTTTGACACCATGCCGGTATTTATGCGCCAGAGCATCACTCAGGCCGCCGCCATGCTGACCCAACTGCAGCGCCAAGCGAACATGCCTTGGGCCTAAAATAGTCCATTGAACTAACTCATGATGAGGCATCAACAAGCGAAGCTAAGGCTTCGCTTTTTGTTTATTTATTTGGAGACTGTTAACTCTTGTTGGTCACTTAATCGATCGGCTTACCGGTGATCAGGTGATACTTGACCAGGAGTTCATCCTGGGACTCCACATGGGCAGGGTCCGGGTCGATACAGTCGATCGGACAGACGGAGACGCAGGTAGGCTTGTCGTAGTGGCCGACGCATTCGGTGCACAGGTTAGGATCTATCTCATAGATCTCTTCCCCCATGGTGATCGCCTGGTTGGGACACTCAGGTTCACACATGTCACAGTTGATACAGCTATCGTCGATCAGTAATGCCATCTAGTTGTCTTGCCTTCTATAAAACTTGTAAGTGCCCTGGTGACGTGATCCCCATTAGGCTAACTTGCCATGTGAGCCAGTGGTGGGCGGGCATTATAGCATAAGCCCTACATTCGCCTAGTCATCGAGGATTGCAAAATCAATTATAGGAAAATGCTAAGGTGAGGGTGAAATTCGACCGGCTCCAATGGAGCCAATCGATAGGTTATATGTATTTATGCCTGGAGCTGGCTTAGAAGCTATAGGTGACGGCAAAGCCTGCGAAGTTAAAGCGGGCGTCGTTATAATATTCGTCGGTGTCCGAGGTCTGCTCTAGCTGACCGTAGAAGAGTGAGGCTGCCCAGCGCTCGTTGATCTGGTAGGTGACATCGCCCCAGAAGGCGCTGGAGTCAAAATCGGAGAGACCGGTAATGCGATAGCCCAGGCTGGCTTTTACTGCCGGGGTAAAGCGATAACCCAGCTCCGCAGCGGCGGCGGGGACGATGAAGAAGTCGTTAAACTCCCCAAGGTTTCCGCCCTCTAGGTCATCGAGGCGGATCCATTGATCGATCAGGCTGATACCGGCGCCGACATTCACTATCCAGTCGCTCTTTGGCATCAGGTTAAACATATAGTCGGCGGAGAGGTTCCAGCTGCGATAGGCGGCGATAACCTCGCTACCGGCGGCGTAGCGCTTGCCGTTAAAGCCGATATCCTGGTTGAGTATGCTGGTGTCTCTGGCCTCCAAGGGGGTGAACCTGAAGGAGAGATATTGCTGCTTGCCCGTCCCCCAGTTGACCAGTGCCGAGGCGTAGGTGTTGGGCTCACTCTCTTTGCTGAAGCCGTTAAGGTCGAAGCCGGTTTCCTGCTTGTCGCGAATATAGTTGGTGTCGGTATCGAAGCCGCCGATCATCAGGGTGTAGCTGTTATTGAGCGGTTTGTCTTGCTGGCCCCAATCATGGCTTTTTTCGCGCTCGGCCCGAGGGCCCTTGTTACCCGCTAGCCCTGGGGTGTAGCTCAGCGCTAGGCCAATATGATCTTCCCCCAGGCTTGGGGCGATCACCAGATCTGTCTGGGCATAGGGGTCGGTAAAATAGAGGCTGGTCATCACGGCGATGGAGCCGCCGGCAAGCACATCGTCCATGTAGTGGCGGTTGGCCCAGATACGACTGCCGCCCACGAAGGCCGCCGCCGCATAGGCCGGGATGCCGTATGCGTTACCGTATCTGTGATGAATAAAGGCGGCGCCGGAGAAGGCCGCCGAGGTATGCCCAGAGGGGAAGGAGTTGGACTCTGTGCCGTCGGGTCTCAGGCGCTCGACGCCAAACTTCAGGGTATGTGTGATGGCCGCCGTTGCCGCAACGCCCTTGGTGACCTGCCAGGCGCCTTCGGTATCGCCTATCCAGAGGGCGCCGATTAGGCCCGCGGCGGGCAGGGCGATCTGCACCACATCCCCCACTTCAGAAATCGTACCGGACTGGCCTTCGAGGATCTCACTCTTGCCGTAGGCAGTCGGCGACGCCAGGCTAGCGGCCACTAGGGTAGGGAGTAGATATGTTACGGAAGCGCGGGGAGTCATCATTTTTATGCCTTGTATTTCATCAAGATAACTATGCGTTTCAGTGTAACAGCTAATGGCGGGCTTGCTACCAAGTTGTAGAAAAAATGTGAAGATGTAGCGAGTCTCAAGTATGAGACCTGGATGTGGAACTTAGGCGTGGGACTTGAATGTTGGAATCAGCTGTAGGACTTGGGTGTGGAGTGTGTGCGAGGCATGGTTATGTCTAGGGTTAGAGTCAGATATAGGGAGGCGTTCGCGGAGCAGACGCTTGCCGAGTCTGGCACTCGGCCATAGTCGCTTAAGTTAAGTCGCTCAAGGTAAGTCACTAAAGTTAAGTTACTTAAGTTAAGTCGATCAGGGTAAGTCATTTAAGTTAAGTCACTTAGAATAAGTCGCTTAGTCAGAACGAGAGTAAGTCGTTGAGCTAGGTGTTGAGCTAGCTGTCGAGTTAGGCTTATTTTCTGGGGGTAAAAAAACAGCCCGAGGGTCTCGGGCTGTTTAGAGGCTGTGTTTAAGTCGCTCGAGGTGAATCTTAAGGGTGTGGCTGACGTGTGCTCTGCTCGCCCGTCAGGTTGCGCATCAGGATGGCACGCTCGACCTCGACTTCGGCCGGTACCGGCAGATAGACGAAGTGACCCGAACCTAGTCCCGCCTCGACGCTCTCGCCCTTGCGGTTTTCCAGGTGTTCTATGGTCAGGTTGATGTTGCCCTGGGGCGTCATCAGTTCGACGCTGTCGCCGACGGAGAACTTGTTCTTCACGTCGATCTCGGCCATCCCCTTGGCGTTGCGCTTGCCGGTAAACTCGCCGACAAACTGCTGGGTATCGCTGATAGAGTAGCCGTAGTCATAGTTCTGGTACTCGTCGTGCACGTGACGACGCAGGAAGCCCTCGGTGTAACCACGGTGCGCCAGCCCTTCGAGCTGATACATGAGCGCAGGGTTAAACTCGCGCCCGGCTGCGGCATCTTCGATCGCCTGGCGATAGAGCTGTGCGGTACGGGCCACATAGTAGAAGGACTTGGTACGGCCTTCGATTTTCAGCGAATCTACACCCATCTTGGTCAGACGCTCGACGTGCTGGATGGCGCGTAGATCCTTGGAGTTCATGATATAGGTGCCATGCTCATCTTCGAAGGCTGGCATATATTCGCCCGGACGTCCCGCCTCTTGTAGCAAGACGACCTCGCTGCTTGGCGCGCCTTCGCCTAGGGTAGGGTTGTGCATCTGCACCTCGGGGTTAACCGCCACTATGTCGCCGGTCTCTGTCTGCACCGCCTCGTGGGCGTCGTACTTCCAGCGGCAGGCGTTGGTGCAGGTACCCTGGTTAGGGTCACGCTTGTTGATATAGCCAGAGAGCAGGCAGCGGCCTGAATAAGCCATACACAGGGCGCCGTGTACGAAGACCTCAAGCTCTATGTCTGGGCAGCGTTGACGTATCTCTTCGATCTCATCCAGCGACAGCTCGCGAGAGAGGATCACACGCTTGATCCCTTGTTGCTGCCAGAACTTGACCGAGGCCCAGTTGATGGCATTGGCCTGAACAGACAAATGCACCGTCTGATCCGGGAAGGCTTCGCGCACCATCATGATAAGACCGGGGTCTGACATGATCAGCGCATCGGGCTGCATGGCCACCACAGGCTCCATATCCTTGATATAGGTCTTGAGCTTAGTGTTGTGGGGGGCAATGTTGCTCACCACATAGAGTTTCTTACCCAGGCTGTGGGCCTCTTGGATACCCGTCGCGAGGTTTTCCATCTTGAAATCGTTGTTTCTGACACGCAGGCTATATCTCGGTTGGCCAGCGTAAACCGCATCGGCGCCATATGCGAAGGCATAACGCATATTTTTTAGGGTCCCGGCAGGAGACAGCAGCTCAGGTTTAAACATCATTTCTCTCAATTAACAGGTATCGAACAAACTTGGGGCGGGCATTTTACTCAATGGGGCAAGGCTTATGCAAATTAGAAGTTGTTTATTTTATCGACAGCCGTCAATGACTGACGATAAAAGCGGGCAAACAGGAGAAATTTAAGCCAATTAATAACCTATAATCTTAAACTTAGCTAAAATTACACAAATTCTTAACTGGATGGACGATTTTTACCATCACGGTTAGCAAGAGTGCTGATATACTCTCTGGCAACATCAATATGGGCATAGTTTTTTTAAGGAGTTTGCATGTCTAGCGAGCATCAACTACTGGTTGGGTTATTGAAAAAGTTAAAGGCAGATGCTTTGGTCTTGCCGACTTTGCCCGAGGTAGCAATGCGCGTTCAGGAGGTGGTTTCCCGCCCCGACTCCAGCCCTAAGCAGGTGGCCGAAATTATCGGTCAGGATGCCGCCATCTCGGCCCGTATGATCAAGGTGGCCAACAGCGCCATGTATAGCCGCGGCATCAAGGCGGAAAACATCAATGCTGCGGTGACCCGCATCGGCCTGACGCAGATCAAGGCGATCGCCACCTCAGTGGCCATGGAGCAGCTGTTCATCTCCACCAACGAGATGGTGTGGGAGGTGATGGACGAGGTGTGGCGTGCCTCTATCGAGGTGACCTCGGCGGCCTGCGCCCTGCTACTCAAGTATTCCAAGACCCACAAGGGCTGTGGACTCAACTACGACACCCTGACCCTGGCGAGCCTGGTGCACAATATCGGCGCCTTGCCGGTACTGACCGAGGCCGAGGCCAATCCTCATCTGTTTACCAGCATAGAGCAACTCAGGGCGCTGGTGAGGAAGATGCAGGGGCCGCTAGGTCGCGCCGTGCTGAAGAGTTGGGACTTCTCGCCCGAGGTAACAGAGGTGGTCGAGCGCTGGGCGGATCTGCCCTATCTGCCAGAGCAGGTGACCTATCTGGATTTCGTGCGCGCGGCCGCCTTCTATACCGGCGAACTGCGCGCCGGTCACGATCTGGAGGAGCGTTTGGACGTGTTCCTTCAACGCGGATTGCCCGTGAGCCCGGAATATCTGGGATCGGATGAATTTCTCGATAACTACCATTCGATTAAATTAAGTTATGAATAGATAAGAGTAGGTCGGCAGAGTGTGCCGATCCGTCTTGTCGTTTCTTTATTTATCAAAATATTAGGGATTGTGTGACGGCAACTGAGCTGATTTGGTTAATAGTCTATCTGATAGCAATCGGCATCGCTGGTATCATCTACTGGTACTGGCATAGGCGCACTGAGCTTAAGTTTCTTAAGCGTCTGGTGACCCAGTTAAGTCAGCAACATAAGGTGCGCCAGCCCCTGAATATTGCCACCATTCCCTACCGTTTTATCCCCCTCTATGTGCAGCTGCAACACCTGCTGAAACAACTTCCGCCCCCAAAGGGTCGCGACAAGCTGACCGGGCTGCTCAATCGCGTCGGCCTCAAGGCTAAGTTGACCTGCAAGATGCCTCTCACCCATGGGATGTTTGTGCTTATCGATATTCACCGCTTTCGCTATGTGAATGATCTCTTTGGTTTCTCCCTGGGGGATAAGCTGCTGCAGGCCTTGGCGGAGCGCTTGGAGCGACGAATCGGCGATAAGGACATGCTGGCGCGGATGAATGAAGATGAGTTTCTGATCTACTTTAATACCCCCATGAGCGAGGCGGAGCTTATGGTGTTTCAGCAGGGACTGGCGCAGCCCATCAGCATCAAGGGAACCGTGATCAATTTGCAGTTGCAACTTGGCTATCTTGAGCTGTCATTGCACCACGCCGATGTTAGCCAGATGCTGCGCCGCCTGGATCTGGCATTGGTGCGGGCCAAGTCGGCCAGCAACTATATCGCCGCCTATCAGGAAGGGGACGATCGAAGTCAGCACAGGCAGTTGACCATAGTCAGCTGTTTCCCCAAGGCGCTGGAGCAAAACGAGCTCTATCTGGTGTTTCAGCCCAAATATAACCTTGCCACAGGCAACTGCACCCACGCCGAGGCCCTGATCCGCTGGGACAGCTCTGTGCTTGGGCCTGTCTCGCCGGGTGAGTTTATCCCGCTTTTAGAGTGCGCCGGGATGATCAGCCTGCTCAGCCAGTGGGTGATCGATCAGGTGTTGTTGCAGCAGGTGCGTTGGCAGGAGAGTGATATTCGCCTGGAGCTGGCGATCAACCTGGCGATTGACGATCTGAGCGAGAAGCAGCTGAGTGAGCGGATCATCACCCGCCTGAAGCAACATGGCCTCAGTGCTCAGGTGCTGTCTATCGAGATCACCGAGAGCCAGCTGATGACAGACATGGTGCGCACCGTGGCCGTGCTCAATCGCCTCAAGCGCGCCGGCGTCAAGGTGGCCATAGACGATTTTGGTACCGGTCACTCCTCGCTAGCCTATCTCAAACACCTGCCGGTGGACGAAGTTAAGATAGACAGAGCTTTCCTGACCGGGCTGGAGTCGGATCCTCGGGCGCAGCATATCGTTCGCAGCGCCGTCGACCTGGCCAAGGGACTAGACTTTTCGGTGACCGTCGAGGGTGTCGAGCAGATGCCGGTATTTAAGCTGCTTCAGCAGATGGGGGTCGATAAGGTGCAGGGGGATATTTACGCCAAACCGATGCGGGCGCCAGAGCTTGAGATGCACTGGCGCAAGTTAAATCGGCCGCTCCTCTAGGATTTAAGAGCTAAAAGGCTTTATTACAGGCTGATGGCTTGGTCGAAGTGACGGCCGAGCTCCTCGATGAGGGGCGGCGTCATGGGGCAGAGCTGTCTCGCCTTGTTCATGCATACCATCTCGATATGGGCGGTCACCGCCGGCTTGGTGCCCTTGGGGCGCCAGATCTCCTGCTGCCATACGGTGCGATACTTACTCTCGAAATAGAAGCGGGTACGCACATCCACCACGTCGGCAAATTCAACCCCTTCATGGCAGAGCATGTCGCTGCGATAGACGGCAAAACCCAGGCCGTGCTGCTGCCAGAGGGCTGCCAGTCGCTCGGCGCCGATCACATGCTCACGGGCACGCTCGAAATATTTCAAGAAGTTAGGGTGGTACACCACGCCGGAAAAGTCGGTATCTTCGTAGTAGATCTGCACCGGAAAATGAAAGGTAGGGCTGAACTTATCGTCTGGCTTCATCTGGAGTCTGGGCTAAATTAGAGAGGCGACAGCATAGCATACTCTCGGTCTGTCATGGCACGACTTGTTGGCGAGTGGTGTGTTAACTATTTGCTGGCGATCGCCTGTAGGCTGTTCATTATGCTCTGATAGCTGCCGTCTTGCTTAAGGGCCTTGAGGCCGAGATCTAGCTTGTCGGCAAATAGCTGGGCGTTGGGACGCTGCTTGGAGAAGGCCACATAGAGGTCGCCGGTATGATTGTGCACGCTGCGGCTAATCACCTTGCCGACCCCCATCTGACCAAGATACTGATTGGCTACCTCGTCGTACATGATGGCGGCATCGATGCGGTTGAGCAGCAACAGGTTGATCAGCTGATTGTGATTGTCCACCTCGACTAGTCTGAGCTGTTTAAGCTGTGACAGCTCATCGCCATATTCATAGCCCTTGATGATGCCGACAAGTAACCCCTGGGGCAGGTGCCATTTGTCCTCTGCCTGCAGCGGATGGGCATTATTCTGATAGAAGGAGGCCGAGGTGGTGAACAGGGGGATCTGGCCGAAGACAAACTCCTCCTGGGTCTTGCGCTCTTTGTGCAGATTAAAGACACCATCTACTATGCCTTGCTTAGTCATCACCACGCCACGGGCGTAGGAGACCACCAGACTGTCGACATCGACATTGACCCGGGAAAACGCCTGCTTGACCAGACGATGGGAGAGCCCCTTGCCATAGGGATCGGCAAAAGGCGCCCAGTTATCTTCGGCGGCTAGCTTGACCTTGAGCGGCGCCGACGGGCTGTCGGCCGAGGCCATATTCAGCTCCTGGCCGGTGGCGGTGAGGCTAAAAAGCGCCAGCATGAGTGTCAGGCCAGAGATGAGGTGATTGATTTGCCGAGATAAGCTGGGGTGCAACATCAGATTCCTTGCAGCGGTCGCGTCCTTATGTTGCCCATGATAAGGGGTTTTCGAGGGAGATCAACTGCATTGCTGCGGCTGGCAGGGTGTTTTTTGTAGCATTCGAGCTACATCTGTGTGGAGCTTAGGCGATTTAGGCTGTCATTTTCCGCTGCCGCGGTGATTTGTATGGCTGGGCAAGGGGTTAGTGTGACTGAGGGAGAGGCGTTCAAAATCATTAGCTTATTATGATTTAGTGGGTTTTTTTTTCGGGGCTTCTGCTACACTCTGAATGATGTTATCAGGTTGATAATAAAAAACTTAGCCTCGAGAAAATTTAAGCCTTGTATGAATCAAGATACATTATTTTCGCTCTCTCAAAATGCCGCGCTCTTGTTGATCATGGTATTTATCTACGACGCGGTGCCACGGCACCATCGTAGCGAGTATTTTCTGTTGTGGCGCCTCATCATGGGGGCTGTGATAGGCGGCGTGACAGTACTGACCATGATGACTTCCTGGGAATATCAGCCCGGGGTCTTTATCGATACCCGCTCTGTAGTGTTGGCCATCAGTGGGCTCTTCTTCGGCGGCCTGCCCACCTTCGTCGCCGCTTCTGTTGCCTGTGCCTATCGCCTGTTCCAGGGGGGCGATGGCATGCTGGTCGGGGTGACAGTGATTCTGGTCTCCGCCCTGTTTGGTAGCCTGTGGCGCTACTATCGCAAGACCACCATCGCCGATCTCAGCTTTATCGAGTTGTATCTGTTTGGTTTCCTGCTGCATTTCTCGACCCTGTCGCTGCTGTTTATTCTGCCCTTTTCCATGTTTGTCGATCTCCTGGTGCAGATCGCCCTGCCTGTGATGTTGATTTTTCCCATAGTGACGGCCCTGCTGGGCATGATGCTGGCCAGGCGGCTTGAGGTGGAGCGGGACGCTAAGATCCAGCTTCAGGATGACTTTATTTTTCGCTCGCAATTTAACGTCGGCAACATGGGGATAGCCATCACCTCGGTCGATCAGCATTGGATCAAGGTCAATCCTCGTCTGTGTAAGATGCTCAAATATTCCGAGACAGAGCTGCTCAACCGCACCTGGACCGAGCTGACCTATTTCGAAGATCTTAAGGCGGATATGACCCAGTTCCAGCGCATGTTAAAGGGGGAGATAGATGCTTACGAGATGGATAAGCGCTTCGTCGCCAAGGATGGGGAGATTGTCTATACCCACCTGACGGTGGCCTGTCGCCGCAACCATAACATGGTGGATATGGTGATCGCCGGCCTTATCGACATTACTGAGCATAAGCGGGCTGATATGGCGATGCGCACCAGTCAGGAGCGATTGGCCTTGGTGCTGGAGAGCAGCGATCTTGGCATGTGGGACTGGGATATCAAGAGTAACGAGACCAAGCGTAATCCCTGGTGTGCCAAGGTGCTGGGCTGCGACCTCGAAAGACTTAATCGCGACAGCCGCATCTGGATCGATGCCATTCATCCCCAGGACAGGATGGCGGTGCTTAACTCCATCGATCGCCATCTCAAGGGGGAGACCCAGAAACATTACATCGAATACCGGCTGATTAGCCTCAGCGGCGAAGAGCATTGGATCTTGGATACCGGCAAGGTGGTGAGCCGCGACCGTAATGGCCTGCCGACCCGCATGTGCGGTGTGCACTCGGACATTACCGAGCAGAAGAAGGTGCAGGAGTCGCTGGAGCTGGCGGCCTCTGTGTATAACAACTCCAGCGAAGCCATGAGCGTACAGGATCACAAGGGGCATATCATCACCATCAACGCCGCCTTCACCGCGATTACGGGGTACAGCCAGGAGGAGGCGCTGACGCAAAACATCCGTATATTGCAGAGTTCCCGCACCCCGAGAAGCCAATACGATGAGATGAACAGCGCCATTCGCGATACCGGCTATTGGCAGGGGGAGCTGTGGATCAAGAACAAGAGCGGCGAGGAGTATATGGTCTGGTTGACCATCAATACCATCTTCGACCAGCACGGCCAGGTGTATCGCAGGGTGGCGCTCTTCTCCGACATTACCGAGAAGAAAGAGGCTGAGCATATCATCTGGAAACAGGCCAACTATGACCCCCTGACCGGCCTGCCTAATCGCCGCATGTTGCTGGAGTATCTCAATACCGAGATATTGCGTATCGACCGTAACCATAGCCACTTTGCCCTGATGTTCCTGGATCTGGACTTCTTCAAGGAGGTTAACGATACCCTGGGCCATGATATGGGAGATCTCTTGTTGCAGGAGACCGCCAAGCGGCTCAAGGGCTGCATCCGTGAGTCGGATGTGGTGGCGCGCCTGGGGGGCGATGAATTTACCGTAGTGCTCTCGGGGATCGACTCCCCCAGCGGTGTCGAGCGGGTGGCCCAGAGCATACTGGAGCGCATCGCCGAGCCCTACAGCCTGGGGGATGAGACCGCCTACATCAGCGCCAGTATCGGTATCACCATCTATCCTGACGATGCCACCAGTATCGAGGGGCTGCTGAAACATGCGGATCAGGCGATGTACGCCGCCAAGGAACAGGGGCGCAACCGTTTCCATTACTTTACCCCCTCGATGCAGGAGTACGCCCGCTATCGCATGGCGCTGATCAAAGATCTGCGTAACGCCATCAATCGCAAGGAGTTTGAGCTCTTCTACCAGCCTATTGTCGACATGAACAAACTGGGGGTCTACAAGGCGGAGGCGCTGATCCGCTGGGTGCATCCCCAACGGGGACTCGTCTCGCCGGGTGAGTTTATTCCAGTGGCGGAAGAGACAGGGCTTATCAACGAGATAGGTAACTGGGTATTTGAGAAGGCGGCTCAGCAGAGCGCTCGCTGGCGAACTCAACATGGCGTCGAGATCCAGATCAGCATCAACAAGTCGCCAATTCAGTTCAGGGACGAGGGGGACACCTTCAGCGACTGGCTGGCGCTGCTACGCCATCTGGAGCTCTCCAGCAACGCCATCTGCGTCGAGATCACCGAAGGTCTGCTGCTGGATGCCTCCATGGGGGTGACCGACAAGCTGCTGGCCTATCGCGATGCCGGTATTCAGGTGTCTCTGGATGACTTCGGCACCGGCTATTCGTCGCTGGCCTATCTGAAGAAGTTCGACATAGATTATCTCAAGATCGATCAGTCCTTTACTCGTAATCTTGAATCCGACAGTGACGGCGTGGCCCTGTGTGAGGCGATCATAGTGATGGCCCATAAGTTGGGGATCAAGGTGATCGCAGAAGGGGTGGAGACCCAGTTCCAGCACGATATCCTGGCTAGCGCCGGATGTGATTTTGCCCAGGGCTATCTCTACTCCAAGCCTGTCTCCCTACCGGAGTTTGAGCGCCTCTATGTTAACCCCGAGGCGCGCTAGCCTGTGCAGTGAAGATAGCATTACCTTTATGGGGCGCTTTTTGCTAGACTCCGCGCTCACTTTTTGTCAGCTCGCAGGTTGCCCATGAATTTCGATGCCCTCCCGTTAGACCCCTTACTGGCCCAGGCGGCTAAGGCCTGCGGCTACGAGACCCTGACCCAGGTTCAGGCCAAGGTGATCCCCACGGCGCTGGCCGGGCGGGATCTGATGGCCTGCGCCCAGACCGGAACCGGTAAGACGGCGGCCTTTAGCTTTGTGTTGTTGCAGCGCCTGCTCAATCAGCCAAGAGCAATTGGGCAGCTCAGCGCCCTGATCCTGACTCCAACGAGAGAGCTGGCGATCCAGGTGGCAGACAGCATCAGTCGCTACAGCCAGTTCACCGAGCTGACCACTCTGGCCGTCTATGGCGGCGCCAACATCAATCCCCAACGCAAGGCCTTGGCGAGAGGTGTCGATATCCTGGTGGCCACGCCGGGGAGGCTATTCGATCTCTTGGGCCAACATGATTTGAGCCTGGAGACGGTAGATCAGCTCATTGTCGATGAGGCGGATCGCATGCTCGACATGGGGTTCGTGAGAGATATTGAGCGCACCAAGCGGCTCTTGTGCGTGTCTCACTCGACCATGTTGTTCTCGGCCACCTTCACCCCAGAGGTGAAGGCATTGGCCACTAAGATGCTGGATAACCCTGAGTGGATCAATGTGACCAGCGCTAGTAGCGGGCCGCAGATCGAGCAGAAGATCTATCCCTTAGATGCAAGGCGTAAGGCGGAGCTGCTGGCCGAGCTTATCGGCCGCAACAACTGGCAACAGGTGCTGGTGTTCGTCAACACCAAGGAGAGCGCCGAGCGCCTGCACCGCGAGTTAAAGCTCGATGGCATCAAGAATGCGGTGTTTCACGGGGATAAGACCCAGGGCGCGCGCAACCGGGCGCTGGAGCAGTTTAAGGCCGGCGAGCTGCGGGTGCTGGTGGCAACAGATGTGGCCGCCCGCGGCCTGGATATCACAGCGCTGCCCTTAGTGATCAACCTAGAATTGCCCGATGAGCCTCAGGACTATGTGCACCGTATCGGTCGTACCGGCCGCGCCGGTCTTAGCGGGGTTAGCATCTCCTTCGTCGCCAAGCAGGATGAAACCGCACTTGGCGCGATCGAGGCTCTTATCGGCAAGACCTTGCCACGTGAGGTACAGCCCGGATATGAGATGGGGGCGCCGCTACCGGCCAGGTATCGCGAGCTCGACACCAGAGTGACCTCTAAGGCGGCCCAGCCTAAGCGGGGCAAGGGACAGAAGTTCGGCAGCCAGGACGGCAGAAGGGGACAGAGTCGCGCTAAGGCTCCCCAGCGAAAGGCGCCCCAGCGCAAGACTAGTAGCGACAAGGCTAGTAATGACAAGGCGAGACGCCCATCAAGTGATAAGGGCTTCAGGGGCAAGCGCTAGCAGGTTAAGTGAGGGCTGCTGAAAAGGATTGCAATCTCAGGCCTGCCCTCTACACTGGGGGCGATTTTTCAGTGCGGAGCCGCCAATGATCCTCAAGCCCATCCCTACCCATGTCGTGACAGGTTTTCTCGGTGTGGGAAAAACCAGTCTTATCCAATATTTGCTCGCCCATAAGCCAGCCGATGAGACCTGGGCCGTGCTGGTGAACGAATTTGGCGAGATTGGCATAGACGGTGAGCTGCTCAAGGGTGAGGGCGGTGATGTCGCCATCAAGGAGGTGGCGGGTGGTTGTCTCTGCTGCGCCGCCGGGGTGCCGACTCAGGTGGCGGTCAACCAGCTTATCGCCAAGGCGAGGCCTGATCGCCTGTTTATCGAGCCCACTGGGCTGGGCCATCCCAAGGCCATTGTCGAGACCCTGAGCCAAGGGCATTTCAAGCCGGTGCTGTCGATGCGCGCCAGCCTCTGTCTGGTGGATCCCAGAAAACTCAAGGACCCGCGTTACCTGGAGAGCTCGCTGTTTACCGATCAGCTACGCATCGCCGACCTTATCCTGGCCAACAAGATGGATCTGGCAAGCCTGGCCGACTTACAGCAACTAGAGGCCTATTTGCAGCAGCAATCCATCACGGCCAAGGTGTTGCCGGTGCAGATGGCGCAGCTACTCTCGGCAAAAGAAGCCAGTCTGTATCAATATCTTGAGAAGCACTATTTTGCGCGCCCTACCGCCTGGCGCGTTAGCAAGCCAGCAGCCTCGACAGGCTCCTCGCTATTAGGCAGCCGGCCCGCGATGCCCTTCGATGAGGCGGATGATGCGCGTAAACTATCGATTGATGAGCAGGCATTTGATGAGCAGGGGATCTACCGCGCCAGCAATCGGCATGAGGGCCGTTATACCCTGGGTTGGGTGTTCGACTGTTGCTATGAGTTTGACTTCGAGGCTTTGGTGGCCTGGGTAAAGGCGCAAGATTGTCTGCGCCTCAAGGCGGTGATGATAACGGGCGATGGGATCGCGGCCTTTAACTATGTGGACGGTCAACTCAGCGTGATGGAGCTGGATGATAGCCTGGATTCACGCCTGGAGATGATAGCCGATAAGCCGTTGCCCCTGGCCGAGATAGAGCAGGCGCTGCTCTGTCTCACTAAACGCCTGTCTAACTAAACGTCTGCCTATCTAAACGCTTGGCTATCTGATATCTTCGCTTTCCAATAGCCGTTTAGGTGTTGAATCAACACACTATCAACAACCATGATAGAGAAATTTTCCGAAAATCATGACCGAGCATCATGCCGTGCACCAGAGTGATGAGCACTCAGATTTAGCCACAGCCCCCATCCCTAAGCTGGTGTGGCGCTATGCCATTCCTACCATTCTCTCCATGGTGGTGACCGGCGTCTATGTGGCCATCGACGGTATGTTTGTCGGCCATTATCTTGGCGAGGTGGGCTTGGCGGGCATGATGCTGGCCTATCCCGTCGGTGCGATACTCTACGCGGTAGGTGCATTAATTGGCATGGGCGCCGCATCATTGGTGTCGATAAACCTGGGGCTAAAAGATGTCGCTAGGGCGCGGCACTTGCTGGGTAACGCCTTCACCCTCTGTCTGCTGGCGGGCACCGGACTGGCCCTGCTGGGTACCCGTTGGAGCCAGACCATACTCATCTGGCTCGGGGCCGAAGGGGAGGTGCTGACCAGCGCCGAGCAGTATCTGTTTTGGTATTTTGCCCTCGGGGTCTTTCCCGTATTGGCCATCGCCTTTACCGCCTTGCTGCGTAACGATGGCCGTCCCGGCTTCGTCACCCTGGTGCTTATCCTCTCAGGCTGTTTGAACGTGTTATTGGATTGGCTGCTGATCGTCGTGTTTCCCTATGGCCTGGCGGGCGCCGCCATCGCCACCATGATCTGTCAGGCCTTCACTGCGCTCGCCTGCCTGCAGCATTTCTTCACCAAGCGCACGCGATTGGGGATAAACTGGCAGCAGATGCGTCTGAATCTGGACCATTGCAGCAACATCCTCAGGGTCGGCGTGCCAAGCTTCTTGATGAACCTCTACCTCTCCATCGTCCTGACCCTGCATAACATGGCGTTTCTCTGGGTTGGCGGCCCCATTCATGTGGCGGCCTATGGGGTGGTGAGCTACGCCGAGGCGCTGTTTTACCTGATCTTCGAGGGGATAGCTTTTGGTACTCAGCCTCTGTTTAGCTTCAACACCGGGGCGAAGCGTTTCGACAGGGTGTTCGAGACCCTGAGGCTGGTCATTATCATGACTCTGGTGACCGCGCTGGCGGGCGTCGTCTTTATCTACTGGGCGCCAGAATATCTGGTTTATATCTTTGCCGGGGATAATTCTGAGCTGGCGCCCGTGGCAATAGAGGGGATGCGCCTCTACTTCTGGGGACTGCCGTTCGAGGGGCTTATTCTGGTGGGCGCAGCCTTCTTCCAGGCGATCAACCGTCCTAAGGAGGCCTCGATATTGACAGGTAGCAAGCTGGTGTTGATCGCCATGGTGCTCTATCTGTTCGCCTGGCTGTTTGGGGTCACAGGTGTCTGGATCTCCCTGGCGAGCTGCTCCTTATTGCTGACCATCTGGATGGTTTACACTTTAACTAAGCTTTCCAAGAAGTTAACTAACCCAATGTTTTAAGTTAGTCAGGGATTTAAGTCGGTTAGCGATTTAAGTCGGCCTGGATTCCTGTTACCCTAGTGGCGATTGTCGTTTCCGCGCCGCGAGTCGATACTCCGGGTGTGCCAAGGTGGGCGTATCCCGGCTGAGATTCGGTAAGGCTGTTTAAATTTATATAGGAAACTAATCGCTGGACGCCATTCTCTACATGGGAATGTTGCAGGATCACAAATAAGGATATTTGTTCATTATGAAGAAGTCATTATCAGGCCTCGCCCTGGTGTTGTGCGCGCACTTCGCTGCGCCTCTAAGTTTCGCCTCGCCCTTTAGCGAAAGCTACGCCGCCTATCAGCAGGCGCTGGCCGGGCAAGATAAAGCCCAGGTGGCGCTTACCGCTGCCAAGGCCTACGAACTCGGCCAGGGCTATTTCGAATCAGACAGTATCGATCTGGTTAATCTCGAGCTTAATTTGGCCACTGCGCTGCAAGATAGTGGCGAGACTCAGGCCGCCCACGAGCATTTCAACAATGTTATTCAGGTCTATCGAAAACATTTTGGCCGCGATGCCATAGAGCTTGTCGATCCCTTGATTGGCGCCGCCCAGACCATGGCCGCCTCGAGAGAGAAGGTGGATCTGTTCAAGCAGGCGATCGCCATCGCCGAGGACGCCGACAAGCCGCTGCTGCTGGCCGAGGTGAAGATGTTGACTTTCCATGGTCTGGCATCGACCCATTTCTATACCCGGGAGATACGTGACGAGGCGCTGGAAGCCTATGAGATCTATCGTCAAGAGATGCCGGCCGATGCCATGGCAAGGCTCAAAGCCACCTACTATGTTGGCATGATCAAGGCGGCGGAGAAGAAGTATGACAAGGCGGTCCCTCTGCTCGAAGAGGTGATCAAGCAGTTCTCCGTGCTCGACTTTAGCCATCCCTACAAACTGGCCGCCCATGCGCGTCTGGTGGAGATCTATGAGGCCGAAGGCGAGAGCGACAAGTCGACCCAGCATTGTGTGGCGATCGGCAGCATGAAGCCCTGGTCTGACGAACAGGAGCAGGCGCCCCTCTACCGGGAAGCGCCAAAGTATCCTATCTCCTATGCCAGAGATCGCCGGGAAGGCTGGACCCAGATGTCCTTTACCGTGGATGAGCAGGGGTTTGTGCGTGACCCTGTGGTGCTGGCCTCTGAAGGGGGGCAGCAGTTCACCCGCGAGTCGCTAAAGGCCATCAAGCGCTGGCGCTACGCCCCTAAGTTTGTCGATGGTAAACCCGTACCTGCCGAGGTGAGCGTGCAGCTCGAGTACAAGGTCAACTAACAAAAAGCCCGCGAAAGATGCGGGCTTTTTAATGATACTGGCGGCTTAAAACAGCTTGCTGCCCCAGCCCAGTTTGTTTCGAAGCACGTGGAAGTAGTTGTAGCCCTTGGGGTGGATCAGTCTGAGGCGCTCCTTACTGCGCCTGACGATGATCTCATCCCCTGGCAATACAGGTAATGTGACGTGACCATCACAGCTCACCTCCAGGGCATCGCCGTTGTCCGGTGACACGACCAGCTTGATGATGCTGCAGGCGTCGACCACGATTGGGCGGCAGGAGAGGGTATGGGGAAACATGGGCACCAGGATCAGGGCTTCCAGATTCGGCGTCAGTATGGCACCACCGGCAGACAGCGAGTAGGCGGTCGAGCCCGTTGGGGTGGAGACTATCATGCCGTCGGCGCGCTGGCTGTACATGAACTTGTCGTCGATATAGACCTCGAACTCGATCATGTGGGCAATCTTGCCCGGGTGGAGCACCGCCTCGTTGACCGCTGTGTTGCTCGACTTCATCTCGCCGTGTCTGTGCACCTCAGACTCCAGCAGGAACCTGTGCTCAGTCTCATACTCGCCCTGGAGCACCTTGCCTAGGGCCTCTTCGAAGGTATCCGGGGGCAGGTCGGTAAGAAAGCCCAGGTTGCCGCGGTTAACGCCAATCACGCCGATATCGAAGCGGGCTAACACCCGTGCGGCGCCGAGCATGTTACCGTCACCGCCCACCACTATCGCCAGATCGCAATATTCGCCAATCTGCAGCAGATCCACCGATTTCACCTGTGGGCCTATCTCGGCGGCCACCCGCTCTTCGACATAAACATCGTAGGACTGCATGGTCAACCAGTGATGCAGACGTTTGAGGGTCTTATGGGTCCCTGAGTGATGGGGTTTGCCGATTAAGCCGATTGAGTGAAACGCTTTGCTCATATTTCTGTTTGATCCATGCCTTAGGGCTTGAAACCTCAAATTTGATCCCCATAATATGCCCAGAGCATGCAGAAACAAAGCATTTTTAGCTGGAGTAACAATGAGCAAAGAGTCAAACAAAGCCCAAGAACCACAGATTGAAGAAACCGAAGCTGTAGCCGTTGAAACCGAGGTGGTTGAAGATGCAGCCAGTTTGATGGACGAGCTTACCCAAGCTAATTTCCGAGTTGAAGAGCTGGAGCAGGCCCTGGCCGCTGCCGAAGCTAAGGTGGAAGAGCAGAAAGATTCTGTGATCCGCGCCGCCGCCGAGGTAGAGAACGTGCGTCGCCGTGCGGCGATCGACGTCGAGAAGGCCCATAAGTTTGCCCTGGAAAAGTTTGCCAACGAGCTGCTACCTGTTATTGATAACATGGAGCGCGCGCTGCAAGGCACCAGCAGTGAAGATGAGGCCACCAAGGCTATCTACGAAGGGGTTGAATTGACCCTGAAGACCTTCACCAGCGCCGTGGCCAAGTTTGGTCTGACCCAGGTCGATCCTCAGGGAGAAGCCTTTAATCCGGATCATCACCAGGCGATCGGTATGCAGCCTAGCGAGGAGTTCCCGGCCAATACCGTGATGATGGTGATGCAGAAAGGTTATATGCTAAACGAGCGTCTGTTGCGTCCTGCCATGGTGATGGTATCTCAGGGTGGTGCCAGCGTCGATACTCAGGCTTAATTGGCTGAGGCTGATTTAAGTCAGTAAAAGAAAGCGATAAAAAAGGCCTCAATATGAGGCCTTTTTTGTTCGCATAAAATGGATTTTAGTCCGCCAGATAGGCGCGGATCTGCGCTTCTATGCCCGGGCCATCCAGCTGTAGCTCGGCCAGGATCTCACCGCACTCGCCATGTTTAATAAACTCATCGGGCAGGCCGATATTGAGCACAGGCATAGGCAGCTTAAGCTGTTGTAGCAGTTCGAGTACGCCCGAGCCTGCACCGCCCATGATGGCGTTCTCTTCCACAGTCACCAGCAGATCATGGCTGGTGGCCAGCTGTTTCACCAGCTCCACATCCAGCGGCTTAACGAAGCGCATGTCGGCCAGGGTGGCATCGAGCGCCTCGGCCGCCTGGCTCGCCGACGCCAGTGTAGTACCGAAGTTAAGGATGGCGATCTTCTTGCCTTCGCGCTTGATCAGGCCCTTGCCAATCTCATAGGCGGTCATGGTCTCGACCTGAGGCTCGCCGGTGGCGCTGCCTCTTGGGTAACGGATCGCCGTCGGTCCCTCGTTGTAACAGTAGCCTGTGTAGAGCATCTGACGACATTCGTTCTCATCCGACGGCGCCATGATCACCATGTTAGGAATGGCGCGCATATAGCTAAGATCGAAGGCGCCCTGGTGGGTCGGGCCGTCTGGGCCGACGATACCGCCGCGGTCGATGGCGAAGATCACCGGCAATTTCTGTAGCGCCACGTCGTGGATCAGCTGATCATAGCCGCGTTGCAGGAAGGTGGAGTAGATCGCCAGTACAGGCTTGTAGCCTTCACAGGCGAAGCCGGCGGCGAGTGTCACCGCATGCTGCTCGGCGATGGCTGCATCGAAATACTGATTCGGGAAGCGCTGGGAGAACTCCACCATGCCTGAGCCTTCACGCATGGCCGGGGTGATCCCCAGTACCTTGTCATCCTTCTGAGCCATGTCGCACAGCCAGCGACCAAACACCTGAGAGAAGGTGGGGTTAGCCGGTTTTGCGGCTGGCTTAGCAAAGGTTGAAGGATCGAACTTAGGCACGGCGTGCCAGCCGATGGGATCTTTCTCCGCTGGCTCGTAGCCGCGTCCCTTCTTGGTCATGATGTGCAGAATTTGCGGGCCCGAGAGGTTACGCATGTTGCGCAGGGTCTCAACCAGGGCGTCGACATCATGGCCATCGATAGGGCCGATATAGTTAAAGCCCAGCTCCTCAAACATGGTGCCGGGGACGACCATGCCCTTGAGATGCTCCTCGGTGCGCTTGGCCATCTCCTTGATGACGGGCATCCCCTTGAGCACCTTCTTGCTGTTTTCGCGAATGGTGGTGTAGAGACGGCCCGACATCAGCTGCGCCAGGTGGTTATTCAGCGCGCCGACATTCTCGGAGATCGACATCTCGTTGTCATTGAGCACGACCAGCATGTCGTTATGCAGATCGCCGGCGTGGTTCATGGCTTCAAATACCATGCCGCCCGTCATGGCGCCGTCGCCGATGACTGCCACCACCTTACGGCCTGCCTGTTCCTTCTCGGCGGCAACAGCCATGGCCAGCGCCGCGCTGATAGAGGTGCCTGAGTGACCCACGCTGAAGGTGTCATATTCGCTCTCTTCCCGCCAAGGGAAGGGGTGAATGCCGCCTTTTTGGCGTATGGTCGGCATCTTGTCTCGACGACCCGTGAGGATCTTATGGGGATAGGCCTGGTGGCCCACGTCCCAGATCAGGCGATCGAACGGAGTGTTGTAGACATAGTGCAGGGCTACCGTCAGCTCGACCGTGCCCAGGCCAGAAGCGAAGTGGCCACTGGAGATGCCTACGGACTGTAGGAGATAACTTCTGAGTTCGTCAGCAAGTTTTGGTAGCACACCCTGGGGAAGCTGTCTTAATTCATCTGGGGTGTCGGCCTGTGCCAGCACAGGGTATTTCGTAATATCCAAACTCATAGCGAGATTCTTTGGCTCTTTATTATACTCTTCGCTCTATGATGAAACGGGCGAATTCGGCAATTAACTGGCTATTGTATGGTAATTTAGCCAGCGCTGATAGGGCGTCTTCGATCAAACTTTTCGCAGTCGCTTGGGCCCCGGATAAACCGAGTAGTTTCGGATAGGTACTCTTGTTCGATTCGCAGTCCGAGCCCTGGGGCTTACCCAGCTCTTCTGTGCTGGCGATGATGTCCAGCACGTCGTCTTGTACCTGGAAGGCGAGGCCGATGGCGTCGGCAAATGTTAACAGATGGCTCGCTTGCTCATCTGTGACCTTGGCAGCAATGATAGGTAATTCTACTGCACAGCGAATCAAGGCGCCGGTTTTTAATCTGTGTAACCGCTTTAGGGTCTCGAGATCTATCTGTCTGTCGGTGGCGTTAAGATCCATCGCCTGACCACCACACATGCCGCTGTAGCCAGACGCCTTGGCGAGGGCGCGCACCATGGCCAGTTGTTGGCTGGCACTCAGCTCGCCGCCTTCCTGGCTGATGATCTCGAAGGCCAAGGTTTGCAGGGCATCGCCGGCCAGGATGGCGGTGGCCTCATTAAAGGCGATATGCACTGTCGGCTGGCCACGGCGCAGGGCGTCATCGTCCATGGCCGGGAGATCGTCGTGGATCAGCGAGTAGGCATGAATACATTCGATGGCGGCAGCGCAGGCATCTAGCCTTTCCAGTGGTACACCCAGCATCTCGCCCACGGCGTAGACCAGAAAGGGGCGGATACGTTTGCCGCCAATCAGGGCGCCGTGTTCCATGGCGGCCTTGAGTTGTGGCTCGGTATCGTCTTGTGCATTGATAAAATGGCGCAGCTGGCCGTCGACGCGCTGCTGGTATCGCGTTATCGCTTCATTTAGCAATTATTCGCCCTCTGGCAGATAGGGTTGCAAGCTGGGTTGATCTTGTTCCTGGGTCAAGATAGAGACTTTTTGTTGGGCCTGTTCGAGTTTGCCTTGGCTGTTTCTGACCAGATTGATGCCACGCTCAAATTGTTTGAGGGCGTCATCTAGAGAGACATCGCCCTGCTCAAGGCTGGTGACAATGTTTTCTAATTCTGTGAGTGACTCTTCGAAGGTCAGGTTTTCAGGTTTTTTGGCCACGGTGATTTTCCCAAGAATTTAGCGACAGACAAAGTATCTCAGTCGACCCTAGGGGTCAAATTGCGCTGTCGTATATTTGTGCAATAGCACGCTTTAAGGAGGTTTTTTTATAAAAAATTGAATTTGTAGCTAAACTTGCGTGTAAGCTGTCCGATAATTGAATTAGAACAATACTCAATTTTGTCAGATATTATATCGTAAACTCCCGTCTGCGGTTAGGCGAATTCCCGTCTAATTAACGACTTTTGTGTCGTCGTCCCAGCCCGGGGAGATGCCTTTCATTGCAAGAGTGAGTAGAGTAGAGACCTGTCTTGAGATGATTATGGTGTTGACTGAGAGCTTGATCCCGAGATCAAGGTATTAGCAACGGCCGATACTGTAAATGAGGAAGAGTTGTGGATTTAGCGACCCTGATAGGCCTGATTGGTGCATTTGGTTTTATTATCGGAGCTATGGTCAGCAGTGGCGGTATCGCCATCTTTGTTGACGTGCCCTCTGTGCTTATCGTGATGATAGGCTCTCTGTTTGTGGTGATGATGAAATTTAACCTCAAACAGTTCCTCGGTGCGGTTAAGATCGCTGCAAAAGCCTTTATGTTCAAGATAGATAAGCCGGACGAGTTGATCGAGCAGTCGGTCACCATGGCTGATGCTGCCCGTAAGGGGGGCTTTCTGGCCCTGGAAGAGGCGGAGATCAGCAACAGTTTCATGCAGAAGGCGGTCGACATGCTGGTGGATGGCCATGACGGCGAGGTAGTGCGCGAAGCCTTGGAGAAGGATATCGCCCTCACCGAAGAGCGTCATAAGACGGGGATTAGCATCTTCAAGGCACTGGGCGATGTGGCGCCCGCCATGGGGATGATAGGTACCCTTATCGGTCTGGTAGCCATGCTGTCTAACATGGATGACCCTAAGTCTATCGGCCCCGCCATGGCGGTGGCCTTGTTGACCACACTCTATGGTGCGATTATCGCCAACATGATTGCCCTGCCGATCGCCGATAAACTCTCGCTGCGCATGGGCGAGGAGATGCTCAACCGCAACCTGATCATGGATGCGGTACTCGCCATTCAAGACGGTCAAAACCCAAGGGTCATCGAGGGATTCTTGAAGAATTACCTCTCGGAGAAACAGCGAGAGATAGACACGACGGACGGGGAATAGCCAGATGGCTAAGAAGGTCAAATGCGATTGCCCGCCCGCCGGGGCGCCCATGTGGTTGGCAACCTTTGCCGACCTCATGTCGCTATTGATGTGTTTCTTCGTATTGCTGCTCGCCTTCTCCGAGATGGACGTGATGAAGTTTAAGCAGATCGCAGGGTCGATGAAGTATGCCTTCGGTGTGCAGAATAAGGTTGAAGTCAAAGATATTCCCAAGGGCACCTCGGTGATCGCACTGGAGTTTCGCCCAGGCAAGCCAGAACCCACTCCCATCGAGATCATCAATCAGCAGACTAACGAGATGACCGAGCCCACCATTGAGGTGCAGGCAGGTGAAGACGACAGCGCCGGCGGCGTACAGCAGCAGCGCGGTGAGCAGCGCGGTGGCGAGGCGTCATCGACGGCTCAGGAAGAGGCTGATTCTGAAGCTCAGGCGAAGCAACAGCAGCAGGAGGCCGCGTCACAGGATCAGATCAATGATCGGGTGAAGAAGATGGCGCAGGAGCTCAACAAGGAGATCGTCGACGGGGCGATCGAGATTGAGTCCTTGGGGCAACAGATCATCATACGTATCCGAGAGAAGGGCGCCTTCTCATCGGGCTCTGGCTTCCTACAGCCTAGGTTTAAGCCGGTGATCCGCCGTGTGGGCGAGCTGCTCAAGGATGTGCCGGGGATCATTACCGTATCCGGTCACACGGATGATATGAATATCAGCAACGAACTCTATAGCTCCAACTGGGATCTCTCCAGTAAACGCGCCGTGGCCGTGGCCCATGAGCTGGTGCGTGTGCCGGGCTTCGACCAGCAGCGGATGAAGGTGGTGGGCATGGCCAGCACGGCGCCGTTGGTGCCGAACGATTCGGCAGCCAACCGCGCCCGAAATCGCCGGGTCGAAATTGCCATCGAGCAGGGCAAGCCGAAAGAGTCAGACGAGATTCAAGTGGAGCAGTAGCCTGTCTATTTAGCTCTTAACTTAAGGCAAATAGTTTCAGATAAGGCGTCCACATCGGTGGACGCTTTTCATTTCTACCAGCCTATCCTCAGGCACTCTATTCGGAGCGGATTATCCTAAGCTGAATAAATATTGCGCACATTAAGGGGGCACGGGCAGAAAATACCTGCCGAGTCGCTGATTTATGGGCATTTGTGCACCGGGCTTGGTATAATGGCAAGATTGCTGTTTAAAATTATTCCCGCGGAACGCCCATGAAATTTATCGTAAAACTCTTTCCTGAAATCATGATGAAAAGCAAACCGGTAAGAATGCGTTTTACCAAGATGCTTGAAACCAATATCCGAAACGTGCTGCGCAAGGTCGATGAAGAGGCCAGAGTGCAGCGCCAGTGGGATAAGATCATGGTCAGGGTGCCAGAAGACAAGCCAGAGATGATTGAGCGTTATGCCGAGCGTCTCGCCTGTATTCCGGGGATCGCCCATGTGCTGCAGGTGCGTGAGAGCACCTTCGAGTCGGTGGACGATATCTACCAGCAGACGCTGGCACTCTACAAAGAGGAATTGGCCGGTAAGACCTTCTGTGTGCGGGTAAAGCGTAGCGGTAAGCATGAGTTTAACTCAATCGAGGTAGAGCGTTACGTGGGCGGTGGACTCAACCAGTTTACCGAGGCGGCCGGTGTCAGGTTGAAGAACCCCGACATGACGGTAAACCTTGAGATAGACAATGAGCATCTCTATCTGGTGGAGAAACGCATCGACGGCCTGGGCGGTTTCCCTATGGCGACCCAGGAAGATGTGCTGTCGCTGATCTCAGGTGGTTTCGACTCAGGTGTCTCCAGCTTCCAGTTTATCAAGCGCGGCTCTCGTACCCATTACTGCTTCTTTAACCTGGGCGGCGACCAGCATGAGATAGGTGTGAAGCAGGTGGCCTATCATCTGTGGCAGAAGTACGGCGAGTCTCATAAGGTGAAATTTATCTCTGTGCCGTTCGATCCTGTGGTACAGGAGATCCTGGAGAAGATAGATAACGGCCAGATGGGCGTTATCCTCAAGCGCATGATGATGCGCGCCGCCAGCCGTATCGCTGAGAAGATGGGCATTCAGGCGTTGGTGACGGGTGAGGCGATGGGGCAGGTGTCCAGCCAGACCCTGACTAACCTGAATGTGATCGACCGCAGCACAGATATGCTGATTCTGCGTCCGCTGATCGTGATGGATAAGCAAGACATCATCAACATGAGCCGCGAGATCGGCACCGAAGACTTTGCCAAGTCTATCCCCGAATACTGTGGCGTGATCTCACAGAAGCCGACAGTGAAGGCTGTGATGGGTAAGATCCTCGCCGAGGAGGAGAAGTTCTCCGAAGACTTGATCGACCGCGTGGTGGAAGCCGCCGAGGTGATCGATATTCGCGACATCGCCGTCAGCATGGATACCAAGATCACCGAGACTGAGACTGTCGATGCGGTATCCGGTGGTGAGGTTGTGGTCGATATCCGCTCGCCAGAAGAGGAGGAGCAGAGCCCGCTTAGCCTCAACGGCATCGAGGTGAAGTGTATTCCTTTCTTCAAGTTGGCCACCCAGTTTGCCGATCTGGATAAAGAGAAGACCTATCTGCTCTACTGCGACAGAGGCGTCATGAGCAAGCTACAGGCGCTCTACCTGCAGGAGCAGGGTTATCACAACGTGAAGGTCTATCGCCCCGCATAATGGCTTTAAGTGGCTCTCTTTAGAGGGCCAAGTATTAGAAAGCTAAGTATTTAGAAAGCTAAGTATTTAGAAAGCTAAGTATTAGAAAGCCAAGCATTCGAGATTAAGGCTGCCTTCGGGCGGCCTTTTTTATGGACTGTTTCTATGGAGAGCTTTCACGCTTAGATCTATAAAACCTTGGATCTGCTTAGCTTCTGACGTAACGTATCTGGCGGGTCGCTCTCGCCTTTACTGTAAGAGATGGGTTGCTTATGTGGGTCGCCTTAAAGCTTGCGGGCATAAAAAAGCCGCATCATAAGACGCGGCTTGTTGCTTAGTGTTTGCAGCTGGCTATCGGTAGCTGCAGACTATTATTAGCTGCCGGCTGGTGATTACTCGGCGCGCTGGGCGCTGACGCTGGTGTCCGCCTGCTCGTCTTTCTGAGCAACCAGAATGGCGTTGAGGTCTTCATTCAGATCTTGTTGCATCTGCTCTAGGCCTTCGGCCAGTTGTGCGCTGATGGCGGCGTGCAGGTCTGTGGTATCGATAACGATTTCATCGGCAGTGGCAGCGGTTGAGGCTGAGAGCAGTGCGATGGCAAATACAGTTTTAAAGTTAATCATAGTGGTCGCCTCCGGGCGGCATATCTTGGGGTGTCAGACACTCCCCAAATACGTCGTAGAGGCTGTCTAACTTCAATCATTTCGTTGGCGCAAAATTTAACCAAAACCCCTTCCCTTTACAAACGATAAAATGTAACAATACGGATTAGAAAAACTAATTAAAATGTGAGACAAGGATCACTATGTCGAGACGCTTACCTCCATTGAATGCGGTGAAGGCTTTCGAGGCTGCAGCCCGTCACTTAAGCTTTACGCGCGCCGCGGAAGAACTTTTTGTGACACAGGCCGCAGTAAGTCATCAGATTAAGGCATTAGAAGAATATTTAGGGCTAAAGCTCTTTCGTCGTAAGAACCGATCTTTGCTGCTGACCGAAGAGGGGCAGGGCTACTTTCTCGACATAAAAGATATCTTTGTACAACTGGCCGATGCCACCGACAGATTGCTGGCTCGAAGCGCCATAGGCTCGCTCACGGTAAGCACTTCGCCCAGTTTCGCCATTCAGTGGCTGGTGCCGCGATTGGCTAATTTCAGCGAGAATAATCCCGACATCGACGTGCGGATCAAGGCGGTGGACGATGAGACCAGCAGCCTGACCGACGACGTGGATGTAGCCATCTATTACGGCATGGGCAACTGGCCAGGGCTGCGTGCCGACAAGCTGAGAAACGAGGTGTTGATCCCTGTCTGTTCGCCCATGTTGCTCAGCGGCCCCAAGCCGTTATCCCAGCCGAGCGACCTGAAACATCACACCCTGCTGCATGACTCCAGCCGTCATGATTGGCAGGCTTGGTTTAGACAATGTGGAATTAATGACATTAATGTGAACCAGGGCCCCATCTTCAGTCACTCCTCCCTGGTATTGCAGGCCGCCGCTCACGGTCAGGGGGTCGCCTTGGGTTACAGCGTGTTGGCCCGTCCCGACATCAAGGCCGGGCGTCTGGTGTGCCCCTTCCCCGAGGTGTTGGTGAGTAAGAACGCCTATTATCTGGTGTGTCAGCAGAATCATGCCGAGATAGGCAAGATTGTTGCTTTCAGAAAGTGGATGCTCGACATGTTCGAAGAGGAGTCTCGCAGCGAGCTGCTGCCGGGCTAACCCGATTGAATCATCTGGCTACGCCCTTTATGGGTGGTGAGCCAAAGATAAAGAGGCGAGATGAGTTTTACCCAAAGATTGAATGCACGGCTCGAGGCGGCCGAGTTGCCCGCGAGTCAGTGCCTGTTCTCGGGCCCGCTGGATGATAATGCGCTGGCCTGCGATACCTTAGTGGTGCTGGCCCATGGTGCTGGAGCCAACATGGAACACGAATTCATGACGCAGATGGCCAAGCGGCTCAGTGCTGGTAATGGTGGCGCGTCAGATGCTGAGCAAGCAATAGGCGTGTTGCGCTTTAACTTTCCCTACATGCGCAGCAACGCCATCGATGGCAAGCGCAGGCCGCCGGATAGGGCGCCTAAGCTGATTAAAGATTTTAGCCTGCTGATAGAGACGGTGCGTGAGGTCTATAAGCCCAAGCGCCTTATAGTCATGGGCAAGTCCATGGGCGGACGTATGGCGGCGATACTCGCTGGCGAGCAAGCCGTCGATGGGGTTATCTGTTTGGGTTATCCCTTCGTGCCGCCCAAAGGGGGCGAGCCCAGACTCGAGCCTATCGCCGAGTGTCAGGCGCCGCTCTTGGTGATACAGGGGGAGCGCGATAAATTTGGCGCCAAGGGGCAGGTCGAACCTTGGCTTGCACCTTTTAAGGCCAAATTAGTATGGTTAGCCGATGGCGATCATAGTTTTCTACCAAGAAAGTCGTCAGGCACGACCCAAAGCGCTAATCTGGATTTGGCAGTCTCACACAGTATTCAATTTATTAGGGGGTTAGATGCGTAAAGGGTTTTTATTGCTGGCAGCCTTGAGTGGTTTTTTAGCCGTGGCCCTGGGAGCCTTCGGCGCCCATGGACTCAAGCAGGTGACTACGCCAGAGATGATCGACATCTTTAATCTAGGGGTCGAGTATCAGTTCTACCACACCTTTGCACTGATCGCCGTGGCCTTTAGCGGTCACTGGTTCAAGTCGCGCCTTATCGACTGGGCGGGCTACCTGTTTCTGCTTGGCATAGTGATGTTTTCCGGTTCACTCTACCTCTACGTGTTGGTGGGGAGCAAGTGGACAGGCCCTGTGACGCCTATGGGCGGCGTCTGCTTCCTGCTGGGATGGTTGTTCATCGCGGTGGCCGTGTGGCGTAATCGCGTGGTGGAGCTGGACGATTAACCAGTCGCTAAGATAATCGTATTCATTTTCGAGAAAGTGTAGAATGGCGCCCCAATGATATGGGTCGCCATTTTTTATTCAGGATCTTCCTATGATAAACCTATTTTTATATTGCCGTGCCGGCTACGAGAAAGACTGCGCCGCCGAGATCCAGCAGCGAGCCGCGGAGCTGAATGTTGGCGGCTTTGTAAAGACCAATCGTAACGATGGTTACGTGATTTTTCAGTGCTTCCAGGTGGGAGATGCCGATCTGTTGGCCGAGCAGATCGAGCTGGACTCGCTTATCTTCACTCGTCAGATGTTTGCCGCCAATGAGCTGCTCAAAGATCTGCCTGAAGGCGATCGCGTCACGCCCATCGTCGATGCCCTGGCTAAGGTGCATAGGGCGGGCGAGCTCAGGGTCGAGACGCCAGATACCAACGAGGCCAAGGAGCTGTCGACCTTCTGTCGTAAGTTAACCGTGCCCCTGAGGCAGGCACTGAAACGTAGTGGTGCCCTGCTTGAGAAGGAAAACCCTAAGCGTCCTATCATACATGTCTGTTTCGTCGGGCCGGGTACCGCCTATGTGGGCTACTCCCTGAGCCACAACAGCTCGCCCTATTTCATGGGGATCCCCAGACTCAAGATGGCCAGCGATGCACCGAGCCGCTCGACTCTCAAGCTGGACGAGGCCTTCATCCACTTCATCCCTAAGTCGGAGCAGGAGCAGCGTCTGCGCAGCGGCATGAACTCTGTGGATCTCGGCGCCTGTCCGGGTGGCTGGACCTATCAACTGGTGCGCCGCGGCATGTTTGTGGCGGCGGTGGACAACGGCCCCATGGCGCAAAACCTGATGGACACGGGGCAGGTGAGACACTATCAGGCCGACGGCTTCCGTTTCGAACCGCCTAAGAAGAATATCTACTGGCTGGTATGCGACATGGTTGAGAAGCCTTCACGAGTGGCCGAGCTAATGGAGGCCTGGGCGATCAACGGCTGGTTCAAGGAAGCGATATTTAATCTCAAGTTGCCGATGAAGAGCCGCTATAAAGAGGTATCGACCATCCTGGCGACCATGCAAGAGGTGCTAAGGGAAAATGGTATCGACGACTTCCACCTAGCCTGTAAGCATCTGTACCACGACAGAGACGAGGTGACTGTGCATCTCTGGCTAAAACCTAGCGTCGGTTTTAATTTTGGTTAACAACAGGATCATTGGTTAACAACAGAATCATTGGTTAACAACAGAATCATTGGTTAATAACAGGATCATTGGTTAACTTAAGAAATGTCGGTTAATTTAAGAAATATCGGATAAAAAAAGCCCCGCGATTGCGGGGCTTTTTGTTTTAGCTTATTCGCTTACGGCTACTTGGTCTATTACAGACGCTCGAGTACCGCCTGAGTGAAGTCAGAGGTACCGTGAGTACCGCCAAGGTCGCGAGTCGTGCGATCGCCTTCTTCGATCACGGCAGAAACCGCCGCGCGAATGGCTTGCGCCTTGTCTGACATGCCCAGGTATTCCAGCATCTGGATTGATGCCAGGATCACCGAAGTTGGGTTAGCCAGGTTCTTACCTGCGATATCTGGCGCGCTGCCGTGTACCGCTTCGAAGATCGCTGCGTTCTTGCCGATGTTGGCGCCAGGCGCCATACCCAGGCCGCCCACCAGACCGGCACACAGATCCGATAGGATGTCGCCGAACAGGTTGGTGGTGACGATCACGTCGAAGTTTTCTGGGTTCATCACCAGCTTCATACAGGTCGCGTCGACAATCATCTCTTCAGTGGTGATGTCTGGGTAACGCTGGCTTACTTCACGAGCTACCTTCAGGAACAGGCCGGAGGTCGACTTCATGATGTTAGCCTTGTGTACGATAGTCACCTTCTTACGACCTTCTTTGCGCGCTAGCTCGTAGGCGAAGGTAGTGATCTGCTCGGCACCCTGACGGGTAATGATACTGGTGGCTTCAGCCGTCGCACCATCTTCTGAAACGGTTTGACCTAGGCCTGAGTACATGCCTTCGGTGTTTTCACGTACCGTGATGATGTCGATGTTGTCATAACGTGCCTGAGTGCCTTTAAAAGACAATACAGGGCGTACGTTGGCATATAAGCCGAATTTTTTACGTAAAGTGACGTTGATTGAGGTGAAACCTTCGCCGACAGGGGTCGTTAGTGGCCCTTTCAGCGTGATACGGTTCTTCTCGATCATATCCAATGTACGTTGAGGTAGAAGTTCACCTTGCTTCTCAAGTGCGGCTAGGCCAGCATCTGCAAATTCGTATTCGAAATCACATCCAGCTTTATCTAAGATCTTGATTGCTGAGTCGATTATGCTTGGGCCAATCCCATCACCCGGGATAACGGTAATAGTTCTTTTTGACATGGAGAGTCCTTCCACGGTTGGTCGTTACTGCTATTGTCTGACCATGTCGAAAGACACGGTGTTATGACTATGAATTTTTAGAATCTTATCGGTCTTATTTTAACTACTTTTGCGCAAATTTCACAGGAAATAGTGAGCAATCTCACGTTTTTTTGTGTAGGCTAACTTGCAATAACAAAGGCTAATGACGATGATTGATCCTTAAGCGTTAAAAAAGTCTACTTTAGTCTAATAACCCAGGCTACATCCGTTAATGACAAGCTGCATCCGTTAATAATAAGTTAAAAACGAGGAAGACCTTGAAGCCATTACCGACCCTATCCCTCTTGTGTGCCAGTCTCTTTTCTTGCGCCGCCTTCAGCGCCGATGTGACACCCGATGTCATCATGAAGTTCGAATCTCTCAATAAGCCAGTGCTCGCCGCCAATGGCAGTGCCTTTGCCGTCGAGGTCAGTCCCGACAGGGGAGACAGTCACGGCATGGTGAAGCGCCTAGGCAGCGAGCAAAGTTTTACCGTGGCGGGCGGCAGCAAGCCGTTGATCAGCCATGATGGCCGTTTCGCCGCCTTTGCTATCGCGCCAGCCTTGCTCGAGCAGGAAAAAGCCAGCCTCAAGGCCCGCAAGAAACTTAAGGCCGGTCTGGCGCTGCTGGATACTCAATCTGGCAAAGAGACCCGCTATGACAAGGTGAAGGAGTTTGCCTTTAACGATGCCGGGACTCATCTGGCCATCTGGTATGAGGCCGGTGAAGAGGCCGATAGCGATAAGAAGGATGAGCCGGAAGCCAACGACAAGAATAACGAGGCTAAGCCTGCACCCGCTGCCAAGAAGCCCAAAGTCGATAAGTATGACAAGGGACGCACCTTAGAAGTTGTGGACCTCAAGGCGGGTAAGAGTGAGAAGCTCGCCCATGTGACCGCCTTTTATTTCGATAAGGTGGGTCACCAGCTGGTGGTGGCACAGAACGATGTTGCCAACAATCTGCACAAAGTGCAGCGCATGGATCTTGCCAGCGGTGAGCTGCAGGTGATTGCCGGTTATGTGGACCAGCAGATAGGCGCCGTGTCGGCCAGCGAAGATGGCAAATATGTTGCCTTTACCTATGGCAAGGCCGGCGATGCCCCCTGGGGCCGTGAATATCATCTCGCCCTGCATCAAGCGGGTAGCGACAAGCTGCATCAGGTGGCCAACACCAAAGACTGGACCCTGAATCGTTACAGCGAGCTGACCTTCTCCGAGGACAGTAAGCGTCTGTTCTTCGGCCGTGTGCCCGAGGTGAGTCAGCAGCTAGAGCTGCCTAAGGTGGCCAAGGCGGAGGATCTCTATGATCCTGAGGTGATCACCGGCCAGCGCGAGCTCAGGGTTTGGCATGGGGACGACCCACGTATCAAGCCAAACGAGGTCAAGCAGTACAAGAAAGAATTAAAGCGCACCTATCTGGCGGTGTTGCACCTTGGCTCTAAGCAGGTGGTGCAGCTGGCCGATCAGGCGGTGCCGGATATTGAGCTTGGTCAGCAGCAGCGCTTCATGCTCGCCAGCACAGATGTGCCTTACCTTAAAATGATCACCTGGGCCGGTTTCTACCGCGACTATTATCTGGTGGATCTCAACACAGGGCGCAAGCAGGCGTTTCTCGTTCAGCAACCTGTTTCCGAGAAGCCGTCGCTGTCGCCTAACGAGCGCTTCGTGGCCTATTATCAGCAGGGCAACATCTTCCTGTATCAGATCGCCCAGGATAGCCGGGTCAAGCTGACCAAAGATTTCAAGACGCCGTTTGCCGACGAAGATCATGACTATCCGTCTGTGGCGCCAGGCTACGGACTAGGCCCTTGGGTCGAAGATGGCTCGGCCTTCCTGGCCTACGATAAGTATGATATCTGGCAGTTCAATACCGATTCTCGCGATGCGTTTCGTCTCACAGCCGCCAAGGGACGTAAGGCGCAGATCCAGTATCGCATCACGGGCTTACTAGACAAGGCGGACAAGCCGGATCTGCTTAAGGCGGATCAGAGCCTGCTGCTACATGGCTATAACGAGCGCACCAAGGGCGACGGTTTCTACACCGCCAAGGTGGGCGTGTCGGGTGTCAAGCCGCTGATGGAGGGCGACTATAAGCTCAAGCTGCTGGCCCGCGCCGAAGAGAGTGATAAGGTGCTGTTTTCTAAGGAGCGTTATGATCTCTATCCGGATCTTTATGCCAGCGATCTGCAAAGTCCTGAGCAGGCGATCCGCCAGACCCGTCTCGACGAGCAAAAGCGTCAGCTCGATTGGGGGAAGGCCGAGTTGGTGCACTGGACCAACGGCGATGGCAAGCCGCTCGATGGCGTGCTGATCAAGCCATCTAACTATGTGGCCGGTAAGCGCTATCCTGTGCTGGTCTATTTCTACCGTTTCATGAGCGACAGGCTGCATGCCTTCCCAGACATGAAGCTGAACCACAGACCAAACTTCGCCTGGTATGCCGATAACGGCTACGCCATCTTCCTACCGGATATCCGTTTCGAGGTGGGTTATCCAGGCGCGAGCTCGGTTCAGGCGTTGACCTCCGGGGTGCAGAAGCTTATCGATATGGGCATCGCCGATCCCGATGGCGTCGGTATTCAGGGCCACTCCTGGGGCGGTTACCAGACCGCCTTTGCCGTGACGCAGACCTCTATCTTCAAGGCGGCGGTCACCGGTGCGCCTGTATCTAACATGACCAGCGCCTATAGCGGCATTCGTCACGGCACTGGGCTTGCGCGTCAGTTCCAGTATGAGACGGGACAGAGCCGTATCGGTGAGAGCCTGTTTAAAGCGCCGCAGAAATATATCGAAAACTCGCCCGTTTTCTATGTCGAACGGATCAAGACGCCTATGATGATCATGTTTGGCGATAAAGATGATGCAGTGCCTTGGGAGCAAGGGGTTGAGCTGTATCTGGCGATGCGTCGTGCGGGTAAGGATGTGGTGTTCCTCCAGTATCAGGATGAGCCACATCATCTGAAGAAATACCCTAATAAGGTCGACTATAGCCTGCGCATGATGCAATACTTCGATCACTACCTGAAGGGCAAGCCAGCGCCTAAGTGGCTGTCTGAGGGAGAGGCCTATCAAGAGTATAAGAAGGCGGGCTAAGCCCAGCTTGTATACCTTAAGCCGGGCCTAGCCCGGCTTTTTTATGGCGTGTCTTAATAGTGTGCTGCGCGCTAAGATAATTAAGAGTCAGAAGTTAAAGGATTAAGGAGAGCGAAACAATATGGAGCAGGGCATGACAGAAACCGACAGCAAGGGCGCCAGCGTCAGGGTGCCGCCGCCCTTGATCTTTATCTTCTCCATGGGGCTGGCATTGGCGTTAGATTGGCACTATCCCATGGGGCTGACGAGTCACCCCATAGGTCAGATAGCCGGTGCTGCCTTGCTGCTGGCAACTAGCTTAGTCTTGCTACATATAATGCTCATCTTCAGGCGACGTCAGACTGCCATCGAGCCCTGGAAGCCTACCTCCAGCATCATCACCTCTGGCTATTATCGCTTTAGCCGAAATCCTATCTATGTGGCTTTCTGCGGCTTTCCCATTGGATTAGGGCTCTTGTTAGCCTCGCCCTGGCTATTGCTCAGCACCTTGCCTGCCTGTCTTGGGGTCTATTGGCTTGCGATCCGCCGCGAGGAGGCCTACCTGCTGGCAAAGTTTCCTAAGGAGTATGGGGCGTATTTAAAGAGTGTCAGGCGCTGGTTATAACAGCGCCTGTTCTATCTTGGCGGTTAGCCGCCGACGGGAGAGTCGAGATATTGCTGATAGGTGTCCTGGCCCCAGGCGATCAGCTTGTTGTTCTTAAACAGTAGCGGGGTACATTCGTCGCGGGTGGTCTCGCCGTCCGACTTGCTGTGATGGGTGCGATAGAAGAGCACCTGTAGGGTATCTTGATTGCTGCTCTTGGCCTCGGAAAAATCGGCCTTACCCATGAGTGTCCTGATCTGTTCTATCGGTTGTCCTATGGACAGTTCGGTTAACTTAGCGTTGTTGTAGGCCTGTCTGTCTTCCCAGTCCATATCGTCTGGCGTGGGTTCATAAACCAGGACGACGACGGCGACAAAGGCCAGATAGGCCGCGAAGATTGAGCCTATGATCACTGGAACTTTAGATTTCATCTTACCTTGGGATCCTTCCATGCTGCGGGTGTATCTGCAGTGGATTAAACCACTGCAACATATTGGTTACAATATAAAGCAGATGAAAAAGGTATGGTAGTACCGTTTTTGCTTACAGGTGCGAGAACGTCAACAAATAAGTAAGCGAATGTTTACGCCTTGGCCGTCAGCTCAACCCTGAAGTTCGCCAGGCGGGTATTGAGGGGGATATCGGTCTGCAGTTGCACCAATTTATAGCTCAATCTCGCTAGCGCCCGTCCCTCTTCGAGCTTCTTGGCCTGTTTGGCGCCTATCTTATCCAGAGAGGCGTAGACGTTGGCCAGGGTGCGGAAGGTCTTTAGCAGCTCGCAGGCCGACTTAGGGCCGATACCCGGAATGCCGGGGATCTTGTTGCCGCTGTCGCCCGCCATGGCGAGAAAATCGATAAACTGACTCCTATCGACGCCGAGCTGACGCTCGCGATCTTCTATGGTGATCGCCTGTTGATTGAAGTGATCCCACAGCTGTATCTGGGGAGAGAGCAGCTGGGTAAAGCCCTTGTCGGTGGAGACAATGATCGCCTCTCCCTTGGCCTGTACCATCTTGCTGGCCAGGGTGGCGATAACATCGTCGGCCTCGGCAATGGCGTCGATGGAGTGAAAGCCACGCTCGGCGAGGTGCTGCTTAAGGGCGGGCAGTGCCTGACTCAAGGCCTCGGGCATGGGCTTGCGCCCCTTCTTATAGTCGTCATAGAGCTTCTTGCGCCAGGAGATGGCATCGCCATCCCAGACCAGGGTGACATGGCTGGGGTTGTGTTTGCTCAGCAGCTTACGGCAGGCGGAGGTGACCCGTTCCGGCAGGCCATTAACATCGTTCTCGTTAGGCTGGGCGGCGTGGATGCGCCGCACCAGGTTGAGTCCATCTATGATTAAAAATCGGTTCATCTTGTCTCTAACATAGGGTTAAGTGGCGATCCGATAGCAGGGGACATAGGCACTGCCGGGCAGCTTCATGCGCTGCTGATCCACGAAGGCCTGCAGCAGGGTGTCCATCAACTTCATCAGCTGCTTGTCGCCCCTGAGCTCGAAGGGGCCGGAGCGCTCTATCTCTCGCATGGTGTCCATCTTGACGTTGCCCGCCACTATACCAGAAAAGGCGCGTCGCAGGTTGGCCGCCAGATCCGCCTTGTTGGGCTGGTAGTAGAGGTTGAGGTTGCTCATGATCTCATGATCCGGCACGAAGGGCAGCTGAAACTCGGGCTCTATCTTCAACGACCAGTTGTACTGGTAGGAATCGCCCGTGTCCCTGCGATGCTGCTTGATGACCGTCATGCCATGGCTCATGATCCGCGCCACCCGCACAGGGTCATCGATGACGATCTCATACTTGCTCTGGGCCTCTTCGCCCAGGGTGGCGGCGACAAACTCATCTATCTTGGTAAAGTAATCGGCGCTCTCCCTCGGGCCTGTGAGCACCAAGGGGAAGGGGATGTTGGCATTTTCCTTGTTAAGCAAGATGCCCAGCAGGTAGAGCAGCTCCTCGGCGGTGCCGGCGCCACCGGGGAAGATCACTATGCCGTGTCCCAGGCGCACGAAGGCCTCGAGGCGCTTCTCGATATCGGGCAAGATCACCAACTCGTTGACTATCTGGTTGGGGGGCTCGGCGGCGATGATACTGGGCTCGGTCAGACCCACATAGCGGGCGGTGCGTACCCGCTGCTTGGCATGGCCGATGGCGGCGCCCTTCATGGGGCCCTCCATGGCACCCGGGCCGCAGCCGGTACAGATATCCATGCTCCGCAGGCCCAGCTCGTAACCTACCTCTCGGGTGTACTGGTACTCGTTTTCATCTATGCTGTGGCCGCCCCAGCAGACCACTAGGTTGGGATCCTGACGGGGGATCACCTGGGCATTTCTCAGTATGTCGAACACCACGTTGGTGATATGGCTGGAGTTGGTCAGGTTGATATGTTTCAGGTTGTCGTAGCGATCGCTGAGGTAGACGATATCCCTGAGGACGGCAAACAGATGCTCCTGGATCCCGGCGATGATGTTGCCATCGACGAAGGCGGCCTCGGGGGGATTGACCAGCTCTATCTTGATGCCGCGCTCGCGCCTGAGCACGTTGATATTGAAGTTACTGTACTGCTCAAACAGGGTGCAGGCGTTGTCGCTTTTTAATCCTGAGGCGAGCACCGCCAGGGAGCAGCTGCGAAAGAGTTGATAGAGTTCACTGCTAGCGTTTTGCTTGAGGCGATCAACTTCCAGCTGGGAAAGTTGATCCATACTGCCTCTGGGACTGATATTGACGATCATGGCGACTCCTTAGCAGTAGACCCAAAGCCATGACACCGGGGAAAAGGGTGGAAACTCCTGGGATAGCCCCAGGATTAGGCGTCAATAATCACTCTGTCTCTGCTTTCATGTTTGGCCTTGTAGAGTGCTGCGTCGGCGCGTTCGAAGGTTTCGCTTATCTGCTCGTTTTCAAGAATTTGTGCAGCACCTATTGATACTGTAACCGTAATTCTCTGATTTTTAAACTTAAAGGGAATATTTTTTACTTTCTCCCTCACGCGATTCAACAGCTGCTCTATGTCGTTGGCCGACACATCCGGAATGAGGAGGACAAATTCTTCACCGCCGTAACGAGCCACAAACTCAGATTCACGCAGGGAGTTTTTCAGTGCCATGGCGATCACCTGAAGCGTCTTATCCCCGGTGCTGTGGCCGAAGTTATCGTTGATGGATTTGAAGTGATCTATGTCGGCAACCGCCACCCATAGCGGATGACGATGGCGTTGATAGTTGCGGAACTCCTGCTCCATACGCTCTTCCAGCGCCGCGCGATTGGGCAGCTGGGTCAGGGTGTCGAGCAGGTTGAGTTTCTGCTGCTCGAACAGACGCTCTTTATAGGCGTTGGCCTCTTTACTTAGCTCGTTGAGCTCGTCGCGCATCGTCTCCATCGACTTGCGCAGCATCGCCTGTTCGCGCTGCTCCAGCGCCTCCTTGCGCCCGAGGGCGGTTCGGATAGAGGCTAATTGCTCAGTGACCTGCAGCTTGAGGTGGTCTATGTCGTCGATGTCTATGATGGCATCGCCTACATTGTCGACCCGCGAGTTGATCTCACGGTTGAGCTGCTTCTTCAGCTGATAGCTGCGCTGGTTGCTGTTGTAGGAGTCATTCACCACCTCACGCACCGCTGAGAGGGCATCGTTAAGGGCGTAGAGGAACTCCTGAGAGGCGCTCTTCTCCAGCGCAATATTTTCCAGCAGCAGTGAGAGTATTGTTTGATAGGCGTCGATTAGACCGTCGACATCTATCTCGGCGGCCAGGTAATCTTTGATCACTAATACCTGATCGCGCTGATCCTTACGAAACTCGATCTCAGAGATCATCTGTGCCAGCTCGTGGGCCAGCTGCCTGTGTTTCGGCAGAACCTCTAGCTTGTCGCCCTGGCTGAGCTGCTCATGCATGATGGCTTCGAAAAAGCCCACCAGACGTTCTACCTTAGGAAAGTAATCCCAATAAGTATGAAACGGCTTGCCGAGATCTTGTTTATAGTAGGCGATCTCTTTCTTGAGTTTGTCCGGTACCGAGTCCACACGCTGTAGCTGACGGATCACCTTGGCGAGGCTGGCGCGGCCATCTTCGAGCTGCCCCATCACATGGTGGTACTGCTGCTTGAGTAGCTGCTCGACCTCGAGCAGATCCGGCAAGACTTCGTCGATATGTTCGACGTTGATCAGGTTGTGGCGCAGCTTGGCCAACTTGTTGTCCAGCTCTATGCTCTGACCCTTGCAGGCGAGGCTGAGATGACCGATAAATTGCAGCAGTGAGCTCTGGCTCTGGGCCTTCTGATCGTTGAGTTCGGCCAAGGCGATTTTGGCAGAATGGAGTTTCTGCTGAAGGAGCGATACCTGGGAGAGGCTTGTCATAGCGTCTTTCATTCTAGACCTTATCAATAAGTTTCAGCGTCAGTTTATGGAAGAAACTTCTATATTGTAAAGCAGTTAGAAGTTGCCGAACAATTTTACCATTGTCTAATGGAGACCTATTTGAGGCCAATGGTATCCGATCTCGTAGGTTATGCAAATGCACCGTCGAGGGTATGTGACCCAAGCAGGATACTTTTGTGAAATTATGTGGGGTCTGCATCGTTTGCTCCCTGCCATTTGGGCCATTGGATGAGTGCCTTATTCTCATTACATTCGACCTTTACCAATCCTCGGCTGATCCCTTTTTCCAAGTGTAAGTATAGCGGGTTAGACAAAATTGCTGCCGGTGCAAAATTCAGTGGTGTGATACTGACATAACAATCTTTTTGCGTCCCCAGACTCATGGCGCCTGCCACCAACATCTGCAGCACATTGAAGTAAGTATCCGGCGTCACCTTGATGTCCGGATTACCAAGTAGCGGCACCTTGATGCAGCCCAGCTTGAAATGAGTGCCCTGACTCTGTGGCTGGTCATCGAGCAAGCTGCGGATCCGCTCCTGCAGTGCTTGATGGGCGTTTACCTCGTTAAGCGTCAGCAGGATGAGGCCCGGACGAATAAGATAAGCCTCTCCGGCTAGGCCTCGACTCAGGGTGTCCATCAGACGCGCGGTGGCCTCGAGATAGGTATCGTTGCCCAGGTTGAGATCCAGCGTGTGGCCGTCATCGAGAGAGAGCAGCGCCAGCTGGGCAATCTCATTTTTCTGTCGCATGCGGGCGATGAAACCGTGATAGCCAGGCAGCTGGGTAATGGGTTCCTGATTTACTTTCTGTTTTAGGCTTGCCAGTTGCCTTTTCAACTTACTCTTACCGCGCCACTGGTTGATGCCGGCCAGTGCCAGCAGCATACTCACGATAAAGATGATGCTGGCGGCCAGCCTGAACTGATGGGCCTGCTTCTCTTGTGTCTTGTTTGATGCCTGCAGCTGACTGAGCTGCAGCTTAAGCTGCTGCTCGGCCAACACACTCGGGCTATAGTCTGAGGGCTTCTGGCTCTCGTGTTCGAGGTCCTGACTCAGGGCGATAAGCTGTTCCAGCGCCGCTAGGGCCTTGTCGATGTCGCCCAGTTCCTTCAGGGCGCGGGTCTTATATTGCAGCGCCTCAAACATCTGCTCCGGCAGTTTCTTCTCCCGGGCCAATACGAAGGCCTTGGCGGCATAGGCGTTGACCATGCTCCAGTCGCCGAGTTGGCTGGCTACTTGGGCGATCAGCAGATCGTTATAGATCAGGTAGTGCTTGCTCTTCTTCTGCAGGAACAAACCGTTAGCCTTGATAAGGTTAGTCAGGGCGCGCTTGGGTTCCTTGTTGTTGAAATAGGCTTCGCCCAGGTTGTGCAGGTTAAGGGCCTGGGCGGTCAGGTTACCGCGTCTGACATCTATCTGCTGGGCATTGAGGTAGTAATCGATCGCCTGATTCCAGCGCTCCTGTTCACCATACACCATGGCGATCACCGTCATGGCGCTAGACAGATAATTGTCTTTACCCACCTTGGTAAAACCATCGGCGGCCTTGTGGGCGTAGGTCAGGGCTTCATCCCAAGACTTGAGATCCCGATAGACGCGGGCGAGGCGCAGCGACAAGATGGCGTTGAGGAAGGGCTTGTCCAGTCCCTCGGCCAGGCGGATCGCCTCGGTATAATGTTGCAGCGCCTTGGCAAATTGCTCATCGCCGCTGTAGTAGTGCCCCAGTGTCGACTCGGCCTTGGCGATCAGGTAGTCGTCTCTAAGCTGATAGGCCAGCTCGCGATATTGGTTGAGGTGGGTGAGGGCGGCGTTCTTCTGTAGCGTGATGCGATAGAGGTCGCCAAGCTGATAATGAATGTTGTGTAGCAGCAGCTGAGTCGGCAGATCTTCGCTGGCCTTGAGCTGAGCCAGCGCCTGTTGATAGTAAGTGATCGCCAGCTGGTAATCTTGCTTATCTCGGCCTGTCTTGCGTCCCTGGAGCATCAGCAAGTAAGCCCTGTCGTAGGGAGTGTCGGCGATGATCTCAAGTTGGGTCATCACCTGCTGCGCCTTCTCCATGGCGTCATCGACCCCAATGCCCGGCTCCAGGTAGACACGGGCCAGCCACTGTAGCTGCTGCTCCAGCTCCTGGCTACTGAAGCCTTGGGTATCGGCGAGGTGGTTGAATTCCACTTCGCTGGCAAATTCGATGGGGAAGGAGAGGCTGGCGATGGCGTCTTGGTAAAACTCGGGGGCCGACTCTTTAAACTTAACCTCTTTGCTGATCAATTGGCTGAAGGCTGCATTGACCGAGGTCGCACAGCAAAAGAACAGCAGCAGACTGTAGAGAAATACGCGCATTTTCGTAGCATCACCGAGCCGCAGGCGGGCATATTATGTTTTTAGAATTCTGTCCGCAGTGAGAGGGATAAATCGGGTTATACTGACGAACTTCACATTACAACTATGATAACAGAAGGAAGCCAGAGTGAAACTAGCTGTACCCTTGATTTTGATTTTTAGTCCTTTTTTCCTGTCTCAAGCTCACGCAGATGTTAATTACCGGATCGATCTCACCCAGCCTCAGCATCACCTGGCCAAGGTGGAGGTCGATTTTCCCCGCAGCGAGGCCAAGCAGCTTAGTGTGAATCTACCCGTGTGGCGCACCGGCAAGTATCAGGTGTTGCCCCTGGGGGATGCGATCCGCCACTTTAGGGCCGAAGATGAGTCAGGCAGGGCGCTAGCGTGGCAACGCAGCGCCAGCGGCGAATGGCAGGTGAAACTGAGCCAGCCGACTCAGGTCAAGGTCACCTATCAGCTGTATGCCAACAGCCTAGGGCAGAGGGTGAGTCATATCGATGCCTCCCATGCCTATTTGGATGCCAGCGGTGTATTTGTCTATAGCCCAGATTTTCGCGATCAAAAAGTAAATGTCTCGCTAAAAGTGCCTGAGGCCTGGCGTAGCTATTCGGGCATGGAATCAAAGGATGCCCATCTATTTATTGCGGACAATTATGATGTGCTGGTGGACTCGCCCATAGAGACGGGGATCAGTCAGCACAGAGCCTTCTCGGCAGACGGCCGCGACTACGAACTAGTGGTCTGGGGGGAGGGTAACTATGATCTCGATAAGATGGTGGAAGACCTTACCAAGCTTAGCGGCCAGGCCAAGGCGATTTGGTCAGGCTACCCCTTTAAGCGCTATGTCTATATGGTGCACGCCACCAGTGGTGCCAGCGGCGCGACCGAGCACCTGAACTCAACGGTTATCCAGCGCCCCCGCTTTAGCTTTCGTGAGCGCAAAGATTACCTCGGCTTTATCAAGACGGCTTCCCACGAGTTTATTCATACCTGGAACGTGAAGGCCTACCGCCCTCAGGGGCTGGTGCCCTACGATTATCAGCAGGAGGGGATCACCGAGCTCTTGTGGATCGCCGAAGGCTCGACCAGCTATTTTCAGAGTCAGCTTTTGTTGCGCGCCGGTGTGATCACGCCTAAGGAGTTCCTGGAAGATCTGGCCAGGCGTATCACGCGCAACGAGCAGACGCCGGGGCGCGAGGTGCAGTCTGTCGCCGAGGCCAGTGCCGGTCAGTGGGTGGCCGGTGGCGGCGATTATGCCCAGAACCACAGCAGTAACATCTATGCCGAAGGCTACCTGACCTCACTGGCACTGGACTTTAGCCTGCTGAGTGACACCCGACTCAAGACCTCCTATCGGGATCTGCATGCCAAACTATATCAAGATTTTAAGCTTCCGGTTGGGTACCAAGTTAGCGATGTGCAGCAGATTCTGCGTGAGCTGTCGGGCAAAGATTATGGCGACTGGTGGCAGCGTCATGTCAACAGCCCGCTGGTGCTGGACTATGAGGCCTTGCTGGCCAAGGCGGGACTGAAGAAAGATTATGGCAGTGATAATAAGGCGATCGCCTATGCCGGCATGCAGACTCGTGAAGGTAGTTTAAGACTCAGCCATGTTAAACGTGAGGGGCCAGCCTGGCGGGCAGGCATAGTAGCTGGCGATGAGCTGGTGGCGATAAATGGCCTTAAGGTCACCGCCGAAGGCTTTGCGGCGCGCATCAAAGACTTTACCCCGGGTGATACCATCAAGGTGACGCTCTTTAGCAACGATACCCTAAAAGAGGTGGCGCTGACGCTGGCGGAGCAGCCCAGTGAGAAGCTTAAGCTCGTTAGCGTCGATAAGCCGAGCCGGAAACAGAAAGCCTTCTTCAAGGCCTGGCTGGGAATTGATTGGCCTTTCGATGGCGAAGGTAAGCTGAAAAAATAAGGTTCAAGCGTCGCGTTCCTTGTCTCGCGGCAGGCGTATTGAATGCCATACGTATGAACGCATGAATGCTGAACCCATGAACAAAAAACCACCCGCTTGGGTGGTTTTTTATTCCTTGGCAACTTAAAAGTTAGTCTCTCAAGCTGGCAAGAATCTTAGCTTACAGGCTATCTTCCAGGCCGCCCAATACTTCGACCAGCGAGTTCATCAGGGCGATCAGCTCGCTGCCCATCAGGGCAAAGTCGGCGTCCAGACGCGCCAGTGGATCTTCTGTGCTCACCTCATCGTTGTGCGCCCTAAACTCTTCCGAGAACTTCAGGCGTTTGATGCCAGCATCGGATTGCAGCACGAAGGCGATAGACTGGCCGAAATGCAGCGCCAGCTTATGCACCTGCTTACCCACCTCAAGATGCGCCAGCACCTCGTTTTCGGTCAGGTCTTGCTGTTTAAAGCGTACTATGCCGCCTTCATCTGAATCTGACTTAAGCTCGGCCTCATCCTGCATCTCAAACGGAGCAGGCGCGCTGTTGCTCTTGAGCCACTCGGTCAGCTGGGCTTCGATTGGCGTCTTGAAGCTCATAGGGATCACTGGCAGCGAGCCCAGCGCCTTACGCAGCAGCGCCAGTAGCTCTTCTGCCTTGGTGGCGCTTGATGAGTCCACCAGGATCATCTCAATCTCAGGTAATATCAACGCGTGGATCTGGCTGCGACGAGAGAAAGCGCGTGGCAATAGCGTGGTGGTGATCTCCTCTTTGAGCGCATCTTTCTCTTTCTTGGCCAGCTTGCGGTTTTCTTCGGCTTCGATCTGCGCCACTTTTTCTTCCAGGGCTTCTTTTACCACCTGAGAAGGCAGGATCTTCTCCTCTTTGGTGGCACAAATAAGGTGTCTGTTCTCGGCGCTGTGTACTAAGGTGTGGCCGAGTTTACCCAGTGCTTTGGAGAAGCCGAACTTGCTGATGTCCTGGCTGGAGCAGGGAGAAAAGGTAAAGTCTTCCAGTGACTTCTCTAGCGCTTCGGTATCGACAGAGAAAGGTTTATTAAAACGATATACGGTAAGATTCTTAAACCACATGATAGGCGCTCAATCAAAAATAAAGCCGCAGTGTAAGCCATTGCGCCGCGCGGGTAAACCGCTAACAATCTTCCTCAAAATGTCACAAATATTGCTCAAGTGACATAATTCATCAAACTGTAATATTTCTTTTTATCGCCTCGAAGCGCCCATATCGCCTGGGTTTGTGGCCAGCGGGCGTAGTTCATATTATCAAATTTATCCAGTTGCTAAATCGATGAAATAAAACTGCAACATAAAAGTTGCACACTTTCGGCCGTCCAAACCAATAACCAAGACGAACAAACGTCGAAAGGATTAAATGATGAACGTTTTTTGTAAAACACTACTCGCTTCTGCGCTAGCAACTGCCACTCTCGCTTCTGCACACGCTGCAGAGCCATTGACTGTTTACGGCAAACTAAACGTAACGGCTCAATCTAACGATGTAGATGGTGATGCAACGACGACTATTCAGAGCAACGCTTCTCGTTTTGGCGTGAAGGGTGCTTTCGAGCTGAGCAGCTCACTTGAAGCTTTCTACACTGTTGAGTATGAAGTGGACACAGGTGATGCGGCTAAGGAAAACTTCTTGGCTCGTAACCAGTTCGTTGGTTTAAAAGGTAACTTCGGTGCTTTCTCTGTGGGTCGTAACGACACCATGCTGAAGCAATCTCAAGGTAAAGTTGACCAGTTCAACGACCTGTCTGGTGACCTGAAGCACCTGTTCAAAGGTGAAAACCGTATCGAGCAGACTGCGACTTACATGACGCCTTCTTTCAGCGGTTTCAAAGTAGGTGTGACTTATGCTGCTGAAGGCGCTAGCTCACAGTATGGCCAAGACGGTTTCAGCGTTGCCGCTATGTACGGTGATGCTAAGCTGAAGAAGTCTCCTATCTTCGCTTCTATCGCTTACGACTCAGACGTTAAAGGCTATGAAGTTGTTCGCGCTACTGTTCAAGGTAAGATCGCTGGCCTGAAGATTGGTGGTATGTACCAGCAGCAGGAAGAGACTTACAAGAAAGACGGTACTGCCGTTGTTGGTGCTGACAGCAAGACAGGTTACCTGGTAAGTGCTGCTTACACTATCGATGCCGTAGTACTGAAGGCTCAGTACCAAGACATGGAAGACAAAGGTGATTCTTGGTCAGTGGGTGGTGACTACAAGCTAGGCAAGCCAACTAAACTGTTTGCCTTCTACACCAACCGTGATTTCGAAGGTGTTGACACTACCGATAAATTCTTCGGTCTGGGTCTAGAGCACAAGTTCTAAGTTATTGATAAATAACTTTCACTCGCCAGTCGAGTGCTGACTAAAGGGAGGCTTATGCCTCCCTTTTTGATGTAAGATTTATGACAAAATAAGCTGTTTTATGACAAACTAGCCCTGCGGTTTCATAATTTTGTAATAAAAAAGACCAATAATGAACACGTGGGAATTCACAGATAGAAGATCGCATATGACTGCTAGGATTTTGATAGTTGAAGATGAGCTGGCCATCCGAGAGATGTTAGCTTTTGTTTTAGAACAACATGGATTTACGACAACTACAGCAGAGGATTTCGACTCAGCATTGGATATGTTGTCAGAACCTTATCCAGATTTGGTGTTGCTCGATTGGATGTTCCCGGGCGGCAGTGGTATCCAGCTGGCCAAGAAACTGCGCCAGGATGAGTTTACCCGTCACATTCCCGTCATCATGCTGACGGCCCGTGGCGAAGAGGAAGACAAGGTGAAGGGGCTCGAAGTGGGCGCCGATGACTATATTACCAAGCCTTTCTCGCCCAAAGAGCTGGTGGCACGCATCAAGGCGGTAATGCGCCGCGCGGCACCAACGGCACTGGAAGAGCCGATAGACGTACAAGGATTGGTACTCGACCCTGTGAGCCACCGCGTGACAGTGGGCGATCAGGTACTGGAGATGGGCCCGACCGAGTTCAGGTTGCTCCATTTCTTCATGACCCATCCAGAGCGCGTCTACAGCCGTGAGCAGCTGTTGGACAATGTCTGGGGCACCAATGTGTATGTCGAAGACAGAACCGTCGATGTGCATATTCGTCGCCTGCGTAAGGCCGTCGAGCCATCGAATCACGACCGTTTGATACAAACCGTTCGTGGTGCCGGCTACCGTTTCTCGACCCGTCTCTAGGGCCAAATTTCTTTGTGGTTTAAGATTCATCTAAACAGGTTTTGATTGTATGGCTTGGGGTTTGCAATGACAGACTGCTAGCCGGCAAGAAAGCACAGACACTGTTTAGATGAACCCTAGGGGCCGCGCCTCTTGTGTCTTATTTATCAGCCATTCCATGTCTGTGTAGATCATTGCTTCAGACATGGACTGCTGGGGAAAAACGCAAAAGATCGCCGCAGAAACAAACAGCAAGGGTCGATAGATCCAGGCAAATTGATAGGCACAAGCGGCAATTTAAGCTATCTTGTGCCCATTCGCTTACTATGGCTTATCTATGTTTGATTCATATTCAGGGTATCAACTACTCACTCGATTAGTGATATATCTACTGCTCTGTCTTGCCGTTGGATTACTCATAAATCAGGTGCTGTGGATCATGTTGCTGGGCAGTATCGCCCTGCTCATTTGGCACTATAAACAGATCTCAAGACTCAACTATTGGCTGTGGCGCGATAAGCGACTGACGCCACCCAACGGCAGTGGCAGTTGGGAAGGGGTGTTCAACGGTATCTACCGTTTGCAGGGGAAAAACCGTAAACGTGTCAGCCAGCTCGCCTATCTTCTCGCCCGCTTCAGACAAGGGGCCGAGGCGCTACCCGATGCGGCCGTGGTGCTCGATTCAGAGAACAACATCGCCTGGTGTAACAAGCTTGCCCAGCTCATGTTAGGCCTGGTGTGGCCCCAGGATAACGGTCAGCGGATCGACAACCTTATCCGTCACCCCGACTTCTCCAAATACCTCAAGCAGGCCGATTTCGACGAGCCGTTCGAACTTATCGACACCCAGAGTGATAGCCGTATCTTAGAGATTCGTATCATGGGCTATGGTTCGGGGCAGCGGTTATTGATTGCCCGCGACATCACACGTATTCGCCAGCTTGAGGGGATGCGTAAGGAGTTTGTGGCCAACGTTTCTCACGAGCTCAAGACGCCGCTGACAGTATTGCAGGGTTACCTGGAGATGATGCAGGGGATGGCCGAGCCAGACTCGCCCAATGCCAAGGCGATGTCGCAGATGCAGCAGCAGACCAACCGTATGCGTTCCATGGTCGAGCAGCTGCTGGTGCTGTCGCGCATCGAAGATGGTAGCGCGGTAAACCTTGAGACCAAGGTGAACATGACAGTGCTCATGGAGACTCTCAAAGAGGAGGCGCAGGCGCTGGCCTTGGGGCAGTATGAACTGTCTATCGAGGCGGATCCCGGCCTGAATCTTTATGGCAGCGAGGTGCAGCTTCGTAGTGCCTGCTCTAACCTGGTGTCGAACGCCATTCGTTATACCGAGCCCGGCGGTAAGATCAGCATTCGCTGGAAACGTGTGCCTATGGGGGCCGAGTTTAGCGTGACCGATACCGGCGAGGGTATAGCGCCGCAGCATCTTACCCGTCTAACCGAGCGCTTCTACAGGGTCGATAGCGCCCGCTCGCGCCAGAGTGGCGGCTCGGGATTGGGCCTGGCCATCACCAAACACGCTTTGCATCATCACCAGAGCGATCTCACCATTGAGAGTAAGCTAGGGGTAGGTAGCCGCTTTAGCTTCATCATCCCTAATCATCTGCTCGACCTTTAGCGGTTTGATGTGAGGTATTAGACGGCTGAAGTTTGGTACTAGCCGTCTTGCAAAGCTTAAACGCCGTCGATAATGACGGCGTTTTTTATGGGCCTTATTTAATGGCGTCTAGGCTATGGAAATCGCCGCCACCCATGACGCAAACTTGACGATTTGATGTCAAACTTAATATGGCGACGCTAAAAAGCGCATTTGCGGCAATTTAATTTGTCATTGTCATCTAAGTGTCACATCACAGTCATAGACTTGTCACTGTTGCGATTGATACTGGCTGCAACTTAAATGAAACGAGTAAGCAAGTCCGCTTAACACTGGAGCATAGAATGAAACTTAAACAGCTTGTCGGTGCGGTGAGTTTAACAGCCGCTAGTGTATTCTCAGCAGCCTCTATGGCCGCTCTTGATCCATCACTGCCAACTTATGAAAAAACAAGTGGTGTATCAGGTAACCTATCTTCTGTAGGTTCAGACACTTTAGCCAACATGATGACCCTATGGGCGGAAGAGTACAAAGAAATGTACCCTAACGTTAACATTCAGATTCAAGCAGCGGGTTCATCTACTGCGCCACCAGCACTAACTGAAGGTACTTCACAGTTCGGTCCAATGAGCCGTAAGATGAAGCCTAACGAAATCGAAGCATTCGAAAAGCACTACGGTTACCAGCCAACTGCTATCCGTGTAGCAATCGATGCTCTTGCAGTATTCGTACACAAAGATAACCCAATCAAGGGTCTAAGCATCGAGCAGATCGACGGCATCTTCTCTGCAACACACAAGTGTGGCGGTAGCGATGTTCAACGTTGGGGCGATGTAGGTCTAGACGGTTCTTGGGCTGCTAAAGACGTGCAGCTATATGGTCGTAACTCAGTATCTGGTACTTACGGTTACTTCAAGAAGAAAGCACTTTGTAAGGGCGACTTCAAGGCTAACGTAAACGAGCAACCAGGTTCTGCATCAGTGGTTCAGTCTGTATCTCAATCACTTAACGCTATCGGTTACTCAGGTATCGGTTACAAGACAGCAGGCGTGAAAGCGGTTGCTATCGCTAAGAAAGGTACCAACTACATCGAAGCATCGGCTGCTAACGCTGCTGACGGTAGCTACCCACTATCACGTTACCTATACGTTTACGTGAACAAGCACCCTAACAAAGAGTTGGCACCACTCGAGCGTGAATTCCTACGCTTCGTACTGTCAAAGCAGGGTCAGCAAATCGTAATGAAAGACGGTTATGTACCACTACCACGTAGTGTGACTGCGAAAGACCTAGAAAAAGCTGGTATCCGTCTGTAAGACGACAGCTTGAACTGAAAAGGCCTCCTAGTGAGGCCTTTTTTGTCTTCAAATGAAGACGGTATTTTTGGTTGATTCTTGGTTGCATTCTTATTTGTTGAGTGTGTTTGAAGGGCTCACCTTCATGGCAATCTAACGCCTACCAGGCGGGGGGAATGTGGGAATGCTTTCGGGTTGTAGCGTTTGGCTGCTTGGGTATTTGCTATGGACTTGAAGGTTACACCTTCATGGCAATATAACGCCTGCCCGGCGGAGGAATGTGGGAATGCTTTCGGGTTGTAGCGTTTTGCTGCTTGGGTATTTGGTATGGACTTGAAGGTCACACCTTCATGGCTATCTAACGCCTGCCCGGCGGGGGTTGTGCAGATACGCCTGTGACACGCTGTGCGCCATCCCTGGCCGCTCTGCGGTTTCATCCCTGAAACCGAAGGTCACCGGCGTATCTACACTCGGTATCTAACGCTTCTTCGATTTGGCCGAGTTTGGGGCGAAAAGGGAATGAAAAAGCTGGTTTGGTTTTGCCCCGAAGTGAGTTGTTGGTCAGCCAGTAAATCGCAAACTTATTACTCAACAATTTCTTATCTAAGTCCTGTTTGTGCGATTCACCACAAGAAGCAGAAACTGGACAGATACACAGTCATATTTAAATTATGTGACTTTTGGGTGATTTTAAGTCTAAATTCGTGCGCGTTTTGCCGTTATTGGTAATATAACTCCCTTCAAAATCAAATGATTGCAATCCTTGTTAAGTAGATAATAGGTTTGGAAAACGCGCATGCGCGTTATTCCAGATGGATTACTTATATGAAAAGCGGCAAACTGTTGATAAGTTCATTACATACAGATAGTTAACTGTGCGCGTTTTCACTGGTCCAACGAGGTAAACGCGCATGCGCACTAATAAAATGTTAGGTTCATAAAATGACAATCGATCTATTTCGTAGGACGTATACAGAATTTTGGGATACCGTCGAGAGCGGCTCCATAGATGCCCTTTGTGACATGATGCCTTACGACTATAACGTAAATGGACAAGGGGGTATTTGGGGGTCTTTTGTTTCTGAGTTTACTAGGGAATTGCTCAATACAATTAATGGACTAGCCAGCCAAATTAACTCTCTAAATATTTGGCTAAATGTACTGAACAGCAAGCCTGATGATGAACAGTTTCCTCTTCGTTATGAATTCACAAGATTGCCACTCAACTACTGCCTACACAAACCAAGAGAATTCCGAGAAAGATTGATATTTTGCTTAAGTCACCTATGTCATCAAGCCGACACTCATACTCAGCCTGGATATCGAGACCGCCTGGAGCCTGACCACCGAATTGGTATAGATACCTTGCGCCGAGTAGCTTCCCCTTGGGCGTCCGCTTTAAATGCGCTTGAAGCAATATCTCAAATAAGTTCAAGCAATTTCGATCAAAGCACCGGGCAATTTAGAAATAGAACACAGCACCGAATACCTCCATCACTAGAGTATGGACATACCAATCTTGTCACGCGCAATCAAACTCCTAGTGGAGAAGTTAGCTATAGTTTTGGATTTTCAGAGCCCATAACTACTGAAGCAGCTCTGCCACTACTGATAGAGCAGTGGGAGCTAATGCGGTCTGGCTTCGAAAGGTATTGGCAAGTGGTAGAGGAGCAGAACTTAACAATACAACAAAGGCGGGCGCAGTGACCTGCGCCGCTTGTTGCTAACGTTAGACATGAAGACCATCGAGATCAGATATGGAAGAAATAGATAAAAGAATCGAGAATCTATACAATTTTTTAGGTTTGCTTGATGAGTGGACGGAGACACGTTCCAGCGAAGCCCGGTCAGCAATAAATCGAGCAAAAAGAGGTGTTCAAAGAGAGGTCATTGAGGCTGGATGTTTACATACTATGACGATCTCTCCTCCCCCTGCAGTGGGAGGGTTGGTTATGCAGAATGTTAACCCCTTCGACATGATTTTCGATAAAGTCTACCTTCGTAGTCTAAATCCGTATGTGCGGGATATGATTAACCAAACTATTGGTGTCCTAGAAGACAGAAAAAACAATCCGCAGGAAAATTTGCTCGATAGAAACGAGGCGCAGATGAAATTTCAAATCCAGCAAGGCTATGTGTTTGTGGCTATGCCTATCGGACCGGCAAATCCTTTCGATGATGTACTCGATGCTATAAAAGAAACTTGCCAGAAATGTGGGTTGAATGCAGAGAGGGTCGACGAGGCACAAGCGAATGAGCGAATCACAGATCGAATTCTTGAGTCCATTCAGAAAGCAGAATATGTAATTGTCGATCTAACTGAGTCTAGGCCGAATGTATTTTATGAAGCAGGTTATGCGCAAGGTATAGGAAAGCTACCAATTTATATTGCCAGAAAAGGAACCAATCTAGAGTTCGATCTTAAAGACTATCCAGTGATATTTTTCGATAGTTATAGAGATCTAAAAAGTGGGTTGGAAGCTAGGTTCAGAGGTTTAGCAGAGGCAAATGTTTAACCAAGAGATCAAATTCGCTCTCTGCGGTCGCCGGACGCTCGTTCCTCGCGCCGTTTATTGCGGGCGTTAACTCATAGAAATTTTTATCTGAAACTCACAAGTTAGAGTTAAGACTTTAACTCGAAAATGTCCAAGAATGTTTTTAAAGCTTGGCAGTGCAATAAGGTTAAATCGAAGAGACTATAGATACTGGTGTAAACACATTTGTGACCTTCCGAGGCATGGATGCCGAGGCAGAGCTCACATGGATGTGCTCGTAGCGTGTCACAAATGTGTTTGCACATAAGCCTGCCGCAGGCAATTCAAGACCTTGAAGGTAAACGCTACAGTCAGCGAAGTAAAAATCTCTACGGCAAGATGCTGCAAGCCCTAATGTCAGGCCCTTCATTAGAAGGTAAACGTCTGCAAATTCAGGATAAAAAAAAGCGACCCTGATGAGGTCGCTTAAGTTCCAAATTCGGAATCTAAGGATAGTTGCGCTAGAAACTATCTAAAGGGAATGATGATGAACGGTAAACACACTGATGATTAATTAAGACCTGTCACTGGGATAACTAATCGATGCAAATTCTGTTCATATTATCAGAGTGCTTTCATCGGGATTAGTTCAGAAAAATTCTTAAATATTTTCATCTTTTTTAAAAAACCTTATTAAATCAATTAAAAACTTCATGTTTAGTGCCATCTAAAGTAGGCTGGCCTGCTTATTCGTCACGCATCATTACAAGGGATAGCACACCGACATGAAGTTACACCAACTGGCCCCATCGTTGGCCATCTTGCCGTTAATTGTCTCATTGACCACTATGGCCGCCGCTGTTGAGCCAGTCGTCGATGCGGCGCCGGCTTCTAAGGCGGTTGCTAAAGCGGCCGTGCCTAAGGTGGAGATCCCCCGTACAGCTGTATTCGAGCTGACCGATCCCCTGAGCAAGCGCATCTATCCACTCTGGGTAAAGCTGCCGCGCTCTTATCAAGCCGATAGCACGAGACATTACCCCGTGGTCTATGTCTCCGATGCGCCCTATGCCTTTCAGATTGTCTCGGGCATGACCCGCTTTCCCATGAATAGCGGCAAGATGCGTGAGGCCATCATAGTCGGGCTTTCCTATGCAAAGGGGGACAAGGGGGCCCAGAGCCGGGTGCGTGACTATACCCCCTTTAACGATTCGAGCTGGAAGTTAACAACCGGCGGTGCCAGTCACTACGCCGATTATCTAGAGACTCAGGTGTTACCCTTCATGGCCGAGCATTATCGGGTAGATGACAAGGAGCGCACTTTCGTCGGCAACTCCCTCGGCGGCCTGCTTGGGGCCTATCTGCTACTGGAGAAGCCGAATCTGTTTGATAACTATGTGTTGGGCAGCCCCTCGGTGTGGTTTAACGGCGAGCAGCTGTTATCTCTAACGGCGAAGCCGAGAGCCGATGATAAACAGGCGCGGCGAGTGTTCCTGGCGGTCGGCGCGCTGGAGACACCTGCTAAGGCGGGGATGCAACACGACATGGTCGCTGGAGCGGATAAACTTGGTCGCCACCTAAGGCGCCAGCTGGGGGATAACTTGGTACTCGAGAGCCTCACCATAGCGGGGGCGCGCCACGAAACCGCCTTTCCCACCACGGCGAGCCAAGGCCTCTATTGGCTCCTGGCGCGCGATGGGGAAGGCAGTATTCAGTAGGAGGTTCGGCGTTAAGAGGCTTGTTTAGCGGTGCTGGTGGGCATTCAGCGTCTTAAGCCACGCCTGAAACTCTGCATCCATGCTGGTGCCCCACTGCTTTACCAATGCCTGATATCTCGGGTAGTCGCCCTTGCGGGTAAAGCCCAGCATGGTGTCTATCTTGTCTTTGTGATGCTCCATCATGAAGCGCACCGCCAGATAGCCCCAGCGATAGACGCGATCTGTGCCGCCGTTGTGCTCGTAACTGGTGTTAAACAATTCACTCAGCTCGAAGTGCTGTTTGGCGATGATGGCGATGGCCGCCGGGTTGTCGTCTCCCTGAGAGATATATTCCCCCAGCCCTTCGCTCCACCACACTAGGTGAGGCAGCAGCGGCGCCGGCTCAGGGCAATACTCGGGGGCGCTGTGGGAGTCGTGCAGCGAGGCGCAAAAATCGCCATAGAGATTGAAGTGGCCATCCAGGTAATGCACATACTCATGAGCCAGATTCCAGATCTGTCCGTTGCGCTCATAGGCGACAAACTCTGCCTGATTTCCTGCCAGGTGGGGGAGCCCCTCCAGGAACATGCCGCCGTTGTCGCTTGGCACGTCGAAATGCGCCGTGACATAGCGAGTATAGTCGTCGCGGCTGTGGTAGACGTTGGCGCGCATACGTTGATTGTTGTCATTGGCGACCGGCTTGCCTTGGGTGCCAAACAGCTGGTGGAACTTGGCTTCCTGCTTCTGCATCAGGGCGCAGGCCTGGGTTATCTGCTCCTGGGTGAGCGCCTGGGAGCGAATGGTGATGGTGGGACTGCAGTCGTGGTTTTGGCTTAAGACAGCTTGCAAGGGCGCAACGGGCGAGGTTTCGCCTGCCTGCAGGGCGAAGCTGGTCAGCAGGGGCAGGGCCGCCGTACCGAGACGCATGAGAGATGAATGGGACACAGAGGTTTCCTTATTGTTATTTTTGTATAAAATATCCAGATTGTTTCACCTTCATTCGTTGAAGTCAATTTCTACGCAGATTGTATAGGCGGTTCGTATAAGCTGTTTGCTTGGCCCGTTTGTAAAAGCCATTTGTTTGAGCCAATCGCCTTAGGCTTTATTTAGTCAGGTCGCTCTATCGGGTGGCCATGACATTCTTGGCCTGCGGGACTAAAATGGCACCAGCCCTACATCATAAAAAAGGAATCCTTGTGGTCACTCAGTGGGATAATCAACAAGATCATCATTCATTTGCCAATGTGGACGCCCTGCGGGTCACGCATTTGAGCCTGGCCCTCGAGGTCGATTTTGCGGCGCAGCAACTCATAGGTTGCGCCCGGCTTAACTTAGATTATCGCGAGCAAGATTGCCGTATCCTCTACTTAGATACCCGCGACCTCACCATCACCAGTGTGCTGGACGAGGCTGGCAATGCCTTGGTTTACCGAGTGGATGAGCAAGATGTGGTGCGCGGTCAGCGACTGGCGATCGAACTGAGCTCGCCAAGTAAACAGGTCACAGTGCATTATCACACCTCGCCCTCGGCCCAGGGCCTGCAGTGGCTGTCACCTGAGCAGACCAGCGGTAAGCAGTTGCCATTTCTCTTCAGTCAGTCGCAGCCGATCAACGCCCGCAGCTGGATCCCTCTGCAAGACAGCCCCAAGGCGAGAATTACCTTCGATGCCAAGATCACTGTGCCGCCTGGGATGCGCGCCGTGATGAGCGCCATGAACCACGGCGATGCGCCGTTAACGGGTGAATTTAGCTTCGAGATGGAAAAGCCTATCCCGACCCATCTGCTGGCGATTGCCGTTGGGGATCTGCACTTTGGCGCCATAGGCCCGCGCACTGGCGTGTATGCCGAGCCCGAGGTGCTATCTGCGGCGGTGAAGGAGTTTGAAGATACCGAGAAGATGGTGGAGATCGCCGAGTCCCTGCTAGGCCCCTATGCCTGGGATCGCTACGACATGCTTATCCTACCGCCTAGCTTTCCCTTCGGCGGCATGGAAAACCCACGACTCGCCTTTATGACCCCCACACTGATCGCTGGCGATAAGAGCCTGGTCTCAACTGTCGCCCACGAGCTGGCCCACTCTTGGACCGGCAATCTGGTGAGTAACGCCACCTGGCGGGATCTCTGGCTCAACGAAGGCTTTACCACCTATTTCACCAATCGTATCGTCGAGGCCGTGTATGGCAAGGAGCTGGCCGAACTGGAGGTCGTGTTGGAATATGGCCGCCTCAAGGAGGAGTTGGTGAGCATGCCACTCGAGGCGCAGACCCTGCCGGCCAATGTGCAGGCGGGTGACCCTAACGATGCCTTTAACCGCTTCACCTATGACAAGGCCTCCATGTTTGTTCACGAGCTGGAGCATCGTCTGGGGCGTGAGGCCTTCGACCGTTTCCTGTTCGAGTATGTGAATCATTTTGCCTTCGAGGCGATCACTACTGAAACCTTCGTCGATTACGCCAGACAGACACTGCTTGTTCAGTATGGCGATAAGATAACCGAGGCCGAGTTGCTCGAGTGGGTCTATGGCGAGGGGATGCCCGCCTGGTTCGTGCCGCCTAGCTCAGACAGCCTGGAGAAGGTCGATGCCCTACGCGCCGCCTGGCTCGGTGGCGAGCCTATCAATAAGGCCAACACGGCCAATTGGCGGGTGCACCACTGGCAGTATTTCCTAAATAGCCTGCCCGAGGTGCTCGAGCAAGAGGCGTTGATCGACTTGGATACCAGCTTCGATTTCAGCCGCAGCACTAATGCCGAGATCGCCTGTGACTGGTATCGGGTCGCCATACGTAATCATTACGATCCCGTACTGCCCTTCGTCGAGGCTTATCTGATGAAAATAGGGCGGGGGAAGTTTGTGCGTCCCCTGTATAACGAGTTGCTGCTGGCCGGATATGGCGAGGAGCTGCGTCGCATCTATCAGAAGGCGAGGGCGGGTTATCATCCTTCGCTGTCGGTGCAGCTGGATAAGCAGCTATTGCAGTAAGACAGATCGCTTTCAGTAGAACGAAAGAAGCAGGATAAAAAAATGGCAACCCAAGGGGTTGCCACAACTATCTATTTGGAGAAAGAAATCTGTGCGCTAGCGAAATTTCTTGCCTCCTGAGACCAACTCAGTCTCGAAGGGAGATGATGAACAAACAATGATGAAAATCTGTTACATCTCTTCAGAGTCACCAATACCGAGTTAGTTCCCCACGTCGCGACAATTAATTAAAAAATTTTCGAAAAAGGCCGATTTTTCCCGTTAGCTTGGAAGCTAGGCGCTAAAGCGTCTAAACAGGCAAAAAAAAATGGCAACCAAAGGTTGCCATGAATCAAATAAGTGTCGAGTCATAAACCTCAATGCGCTAGCGAGGTAGATGCTCTTGGGACCTAGAGGGTCACCAAAGCGAGATGATGATGAACAATGTAACTTGAGCCAGGTAAGCTTACCGAATCATTCGTTAGCTAAATTACCCAACCCGCTAATCCGTTCACTTATTCAGAGTCTCCCTTAGCAGTTAAGTTCAATAAAGCTTGTAAAAAATTCAAATTTTTTTCCTATCCGTCGCCAAAGGGGCAATTTTAACCTTTTAGTATAGATGTCAGGTTGTCATCTTGCCGTCGGGAATAGGCATAAATTGCTCCGGGTGTTGAGCAGGAAGCTGTGGGAATTTGAATTCTAATAGATTGATATGGATGATTTTTATAAAAAAAGGCAACCAAGGAGGTTGCCTGTCGATCCATCTAGATCTAGGGGGACTGCGCTAGAAGTCCCAGGGAGAATGATGAACATGAAAAAGCAAATCTTCGCGTTCAATAATTGGAGTTTTCAAACGTTGAAAAGTTCAAAAAATAACCAAAAATGTTTAAAAATATTTCCAACATTCTCCTATCTATTTGGATTGGCTCACTAAAGCAGCGATTTTTTCTGCCAAAGATTCAGGTTTTGTGGTGGGAGCGAAGCGTTCCAGTACACATCCGTGTCCGTCGACCAGGAACTTGGTGAAGTTCCATTTGATCGATTCGCTGCCAAGCACCCCCTTGGCCTCGCGCTTGAGGTAACGATACAGAGGATGAGCCTTGTCGCCGTTTACCTCTATCTTGGCAAAGAGCGGGAAGCTGACGCCAAAGTTAAGCTCGCAGAACTGACTGATCTCGCTCTCATCCCCCTGCTCCTGCTGACCAAACTGGTTGCAGGGGAAGCCGAGCACGGCAAAACGCTCAGGGCCGAACTGCTCATACAGCGCCTGTAGCGCCTGATATTGAGGGGTGAATCCACATTTGCTGGCCGTGTTGACGATAAGCAGTACCTTACCTTTGTAATCCGCCATCGGCTGGGTGCTGCCATCGATGCGGGTGAGTGAAAAATCGTAAATCGACATAATAGGCTCCTCCTGATGATGCTATAAGCCTAGCAATAAATTAGATTGTGCGCAATTTAAATTGCAGTTTCGAGGTGAATGAGCTCGCAAGGGCCTAACCTGCTGCGGGTCGGCATCGAGCAGGCTTAGGTGACCTTTGTGTCTGACTCGATGAGCTTGTAAGTTCTATGGGGTGAATATGCAGCAAGTTTGTTAATAATGCCTTTAAAAACAATTTGATGAAGCATATTTAATGGTGAGTAAAAATACAGTCTGATACCCTCTTGGCCGAATAAAAACCGCATTTTAAGGGGTGAAGATGAAAACCAAATTTGCGCTACTGCTCTTAGGCACCTTGAGCCTCACGGCCCAGGCCAACGACTTTAATCTTGGAATAAATGATGATGTGATCTCTACGGATCTGCAGATGGATCTTAATCCGTCGGCCAATCTGGTGATGGGGTATCTATATTCCAATCACGAGGGGCACACTGTCTCGGCCGCGGCCCATATGAGTCACGATGCCGGGGCGCATCACTTCGAGGTTGGCCCTAAGTTTTCCCACTATTGGGCTAAAAATAGCAGTAACGGCAGCGTGGTGGCGATCGGTGGTCGTTACTCGTTGGATCTGGGCTCAAACATTGCCCTTAAGACCTCGGCCTACTATGCGCCTTCCGTGCTGAGTTTCGGCAGTGTCGATGGCCAGTACGAGCTGGATGGCAAGATCCAGTTTCAGGTTAATCCAAGCCTGGGACTGTTTGCCGGCTACCGTAACATACGCCTGCAATACGATAATCGCCCCGATAACACCTTCGACAGTGGCTTCTATATCGGCGCCAGTGCTCACTTCTAATCGGCGATTAGCTGCTCGGCAATTTGGGTGAGCACGGCTTTACGCTCACCCAAGCTTTCATCTGAGCTAGGTATTTACTCAAGAGTGGCTAGCGCCAGATCTCTTCGTCAAACTCGTCATCATGGTCATAACGCTTTGGCTGGTTTGCCTGATGGCGACGTCTCTGCTTGCTACGCTTGTTGCGTAGCTTATCCTGGGCATCAAATTCCCAAGTGGGTGTCTGCTCCGATGCCATCTCAAATTCATCATAGTGTGACATGATCTCACCTGTCGCTTGTGACTTATCTTATGTTACGAATCTTCTGTGATTAATCTTTTGTGGCTAAATTTCAGCGACTAATCTGCTGAGGCCAGCCTCTTGTCATTAATCAAGTCGAAGTCGCATGGTAAGAAGCAAAGATGACGCTTAGGTGACAGAGATGAGACGAACAGGTGACACGTGCGCCGCCAGATCACGGAGCAAGAGCCCTGAGCCAGTGCGGTGAGCCAGAGCACGGAGCCAGCGCACGGAGAAAGCGCACGCCGCAAGAGTGCGGCGCTGCGTGTTGAGAGATGGGAAGACTATTCGCCCTGGCGGATCATCTTAGCGACAAACATGCCGTCGCTATCAGCCTGATAGGGCAGTACCGTCAGCATCTGTGTGACCTCATTGGTGAAAGGATGGGTCAGTGTCTGCAGGCTGAAGTCGGGTCGTTTGGCCAGGAAGGCTTCGACCACCTCTTGGTTTTCTACCGGGCTGATAGAGCAGGTGGCGTAGACCAGGACGCCGCCGGGTCTTACCGCCTCACAGGCACGGCTTAATATATCCAGCTGCAGGCTCGCCTTGTCTGTGATTGCACTGGCGTCATCCAGCCAGCGCATATCCGGGTTGCGTCGCCAGGTGCCGGTGCAGCTACAGGGGGCATCGACCAGCACGCCGTCGAAATAACCGGCGGCAACCGGCAAGGCATCCGACTGCCAGGGCTGGGTGCTGATCTGACTAAAACCGGCGCGCTTGGCACGCTTTGTGAGTTCTTCGAGCGGTTTACGGCGAATGTCAGAGGCGACCACGCTGCCGCTGGCCTCGCTATCTTGCTGCAACATGAGCGAGCGCAGCTGCAGACTCTTACCACCGGCGCCGCTACAGGCGTCCCACCAAGTTTCATCGGCCTTGGGCGCGCAGATATTGCCTATCACCTGAGAGCCGAGATCCTGGATCTCCAGCTTGCCTTCGTTATAGAGTGCCACGGCGTTGAGGTTGATGCTCTTATGGCCAAGGTTGATGGCATCTTTGAAGTAGTCGCTGCCGCTTGCCTCTATCTCTTGCTGTGCCAACTTGGCCTTGGCCTTAGCCAGGGAGATCCCCTGCAGACGACCCCAGATAGGTGGGCGGCTGCTCAGGCTGCTTACTAAGCGCTCTTGTATCTCAAGGTCTTGGTCGAAATGGGCCCAGAACCAGTCCGGCGCCAGTGCGGTCAAGGGGAAGACTTGAGCTGGGAAAGCGGCTTCTAGTATGGCCTGCTTGAACTTAAGAGCGTCAGTGTCTGAGCCAGAGTCTGTATGAGCATTTATTGCTGGCTCATCGAGTTCGGCAAACCCGCGCCAGGCCGAGACGATATCCAGCCAGGGATGAGCCTCCAGGGCGGCGGTCATGGCCAGCTGGGCAAACCACTGCTGGGTGATCGCCTGCTGGCTGTCGTCCTTTAACGGGATTAACTTGAGCCAGCCATGCCAGCGAAACAGGCCAAACAGGGTTTCGCGGATCACTCGCCTGTCTTTGGAGCCATGTTTCTTATGGGCGCGAAAATAGTCGGCCAGGATGCGGTCCCCCGGCAGCTTACTCTGCAGCGTCTGACAAAACAGCTGGTGAATGGTCAGGCTGTAACTCAGGGCGCGTTTCTCGGCGCCGCTCTGGGCGTTTAGCGCCTGATGAAGCTGCTCGCTGCCAATGCTGGCGACCGCCAGAGGAGCCTTGCTGGAGGTGGTTGCCGAAGTTGTGGAGTCGCCCATGAGTGTATGCCTAAGCTGAGATCTGTTTCTGAGGGCGCAAGTTTACCAGATGTCGGCATATTTGCTACCGCCGAGGCACGCGAAACGCCCCATGAAACCTTGGTTCTTGTCGCCACGCTCGCCTCATTCACACCGGCAGGTTATACCAATCACAGTAAGTATGTGATCAGAAATAGCGCAGGAAAAACGCTTGAGAACAAAGCAGGATTTTTAGATAAGTAGCTACTCTACAATTAAAAATGCTAATACAGTTATCGAGCGTTTTAACAAGCTAGAATGATCAATTACTTATTACGATTGGTATTAAGTTCGCCAGATGTCGAAAATCTGCAATAGCGCGAATCAGATGCTGGGTATCCTGATGCTACCCGACTATCGGAGGAACCCAAATGAGTACAAGTATCGATTACATGACACTAGCGCCAGAGGCCCTGGGCATCTTATACAGCCAAGAAAACTATCTAAAGCAGGTATTTAGTGACCATGAGAAGTTGGGGCTGGCGGAGCTTGAGCTGTTGAAACTGCATATCTCTCAGGTGAATGGCTGCGCCTTCTGTATTGAGATGCACACTAAGCTCGCCTTGGAGCTGGGCGTTAGCCTGGATAAGATAGTCGGTCTCAGTGCCTGGCGTGGTCTACCCTATTACAGCGAGGCGGAGCGTGAGGCGCTCGCCTGGGCCGAGCAGCTGGCATTGCCGCACATTTCTATCGAGGCCCGTGAACAAGCGCGGCGCTATTTTGGCGACAAGCTGTTGGTCGATTTGACCTTGGGGATCAACGCGATCAATAGTTGGAATCGTCTCTGTAAGGCGCTCAAGCCTAGCCTTATCTAGGCAGACAGGTTTGAGACGAGAATTTAAAGGGAGCAAACGTGACCAGCGACTTAGACTTTCACCTCTTCTGCCCTAAGGGCGCGCTGTCTGACTTAGTTCAGGGGATCTGGTCAGTCTCGCGCCCGGCAGAGGCCGATGAGTTGCATGCCTGGCTCCATAGCGATGCGGCCAGCGGCCTGCTGATTAATCTCGGTGCGCCGCTGGGTTATGACGAGCAGGAGGTGCCTGCCGGAGTCTATCTCCTGCCCGTCAACAAGCAGACCACCAGGGTGACGCTGCCGCCTGGCGCCTTGGCCGTTGGCGTGCGTTTCCTGCCCGGCGCTGGGCGGGCCTGGATGATGGAGCGTTTCGCCTTCGAGCAGGGAAGGGAGGCCATTACGCCGCTCACTTATCATGCAGAACTCATGGCCTTGGCGGCATCGCTGCGCGCATGTCGTGGCCATCGTCAGCGGTTAAGCCTGACTTATCGTTGGCTGCGAGCCAACCAGACGCTAAACCAGCCATTGCCACGAGTGATCAACGAGGTATTGCAGGCGCTAGACAGGCCCGATGCCGACATGACGGCCTTTGAGAATGGGGTCATGAGTCAGCGCCAGATAGAGAGGTATTTTCGCCGTTATCTCGAGATGACGCCCAAATATTATCAGCGGCTGATGCGGGCGAGGCAGACCCTGCAGGCCTTGAAACTCTCTCCCCTGGCGCCCCTTGCCGATATCGCCTTGGAGCTTGGCTTTGCCGATCAGGCCCATATGACCCGGGAGCTGAAACAGCTGATTAAGATCACCCCCAAGCGTTATCGCCAGTTGCTGACTCAAGGCGCCGGTTAAGGCTCAGTGCCCCAAGCCTTCGTCGGCTTGCAAGCGTTCTGCTAACCCCATCTTTCTCGATATTTAAAAAACCTCAGCATAGATAAGCCCTTGGCATTAGTGCAAAAGCAGAGCAAGTGATAAGCTTGTATTGCTTTTTTGCTAATAGAGCATGAGTCTGGAAATTATTTCTGGTATGGTGCGGCTGAAACGAGAGGAGATTATGGAAAAGTACGAACAACTACTGATTTCGCTGCGCCGCGTGATCCGCGCCATCGATATACATTCTCGGCAGCTCAACAAGCAATCTGGCCTCACCGGACCGCAGCTGATGGTGATGCAGACCATTGCCGCCTACGACCGTCCGCTGGCCAAGGAGATCGCCCAGGAAGTGGCGCTCAGCCCTGCCACGGTGGCCACCATTATCGATCGCCTCGAGGCGAGGGACCTAGTGGTGAGAACCCGTAGCGTGTCAGACAAGCGCAAGTGGCACCTGTCTCTCAGCGAGGCGGGCATCGAGATCTTAAAGGCCGCCCCTAAGCCGCTGCAGGATCACTTTATCAAGCGTTATCAAAACCTTGAAGACTGGGAGCAGAGCCAGTTGCTCTCGTCCGTCGAGCGTATCGCCTCCATGATGGATGCCCAGGAGCTGGATGCGGCACCTGTACTCCTGGTGGGGCAGATCCAGGCGGAAGAGTAATTGGTGTTGGGCGCGCCGCTACAAGACTCAGCATTACCGGGAGCAGGAGTGTCAGATTCACCCTTGCCAGACTCTGAAACGTCAGCAGCGGCCGAGTTCAAGGTGGATAATTGCGCCTTGGTACTCGAAGGTGGTGGCCTGCGCGCCATCTATACTGCGGGCGTGCTCGATGCCTTCTTGGCCGCGGGGATCCATTTTCAGTATCTGGTGGGGGTATCCGCCGGCGCCATCTATCCTGCCTCCTATCTGTCGCGTCAGATGGGGCGTAACCTCACCATCCAACAAAATTTTCTTGCCGACAAGCGCTACATGGGGCTCAAGCACCTGCTGCGCACCGGTAACTATGTCAACACTGACTTTACCTACCGCCGCATGGCCCACGAGCTGGTGCCCTATGATTTCGACGCCTTCGCCAGTAGCGAGGCCGAGTTCAAGGTGGGCGCCTTTAACTGCCTGACCGGTGAGACCGACTTCTTCGGTATGGCGGACTTTGCCGATCACGACACCTTTCTCGAGGTGCTTATCGCCTCCAGCAGCCTGCCGTTTATCTCAAAACCTACCTTCATCGACGGCACGCCCTATCTCGATGGCGGCATAGGGGCGCCGATCCCGCTGGCACAGGCCCGTGAAGATGGCTACAAGCGCCAGGTGGTGATTCTGACCCAGGAGCAGGACTATCGTAAATCGGCCTTCAAGGCCAAATGGTTGGCGAAGCGTCTCTATCGCCGCTATCCCAAGGTGGCCAGTGCCTTGCTCGCCCGCCATCAAGTCTACAATCAGGCGCTCGATGATTTGACCAAGGCCCAGGCCGATGGCAGTGCCCTAGTGCTGCAGCCCGCCACGCCGCTGGGGCTGTCGCGTCTGGAGCGGGACGTGAGTAAGGTCGAGGCCGTCTACCGCCGTGGCCTCAGCGAGGGTGAAGCCTTTATTCCAAGCCTGTTGGCCTTTATCGAAAACTGCTAACTCTTCGCCGTCTGTTGCGATTCGTGTTCACTCAGGTGTGGGTCAACCTGTCTTAACCTTGCAGCCTTAACCTTGTTCCTTTTGCTTGTTTAAGCCTCCGCTTTAATCCGCGCAGCTCTTTAGTCTCATGACTCCTGTTTCAGGTTCATGGCTCTGGTTCATACCTCTTAGCTCAGGCTCAGGAATAGGGTTGACCTTTGGCGGTTTTACAAGCACTTTAAACGAGTGTTTATAATCATGACGTAGAAGGAGTCTCTATGGATAAGGCCAAGTATGATCAAGGGTTAGCCATTAGGCGCGAGGTGATGGGCGATAGTTTTGTCGACAGGGCGCTGTCGTCGGCCAGCGATTTTACCCAGCCCCTGCAGGAGCTGGTGACCCGCAACGCCTGGGGCGAGGTGTGGGCCAGAGAGGGACTCGACAGACGCACCCGCAGCCTGATCACCATAGCGACCCTGGCCGCACTCAAGGCCTCCACCGAACTCAAGGGCCATGTGCGCGGCGCGCTACGTAACGGCTGCACCGTCGAAGAGATCCAGGAGGTGCTGCTGCATTCCACCGTCTACTGCGGCATGCCAGCTGGGGTTGAGGCGTTTCGCGCCGCCAATGAGGTGATTTCGGAGTGGCAGGAAGGGGAGTAGGGATTGGCAATCCCTTTATTTGCTCAGGTAGCTTTTGACGGTATGTTCATCTGTTGAGTGGGTTTGAATGTCAAACCTTCACTGTGATCTATCACCTGCGGTGGGCTTATGTGCAGATACTGCTGTGACACGCTGTGCGCCATCCATGGCCGCTCTGCGGTTTCATCCCTGAAACCGAAGGTCACAGCCGTATCTACACTTGGTATTTAACGTTTCTTCGATTGGAGCTAATCCGGACAAGTGGGCTCAAGCCACTATTCTTGTTAGTAAAACTCTTTAATTAAATGTGACATGACATGTTGAATGCCAGCTAGAAGATAGATTAAAGTATCACCAATTAAGGACAGAGCTAGGCCAACTCGAATCAAACATCGACTACGCCATTCAGGGAATGAAAAAGCCAACCACATGCGCCAATCAGCTCCTTTAGAAGATTACTCTGACCCCACTTATTTACATGCTTGGTCTCCTACCTTGCAAGGTCTCACTAATAAGTTGTTAGGTGTTCCATGAGTATTGATTATCAAATTGAGCTAGATGAAGAATTAGACAAGTTTAATGTATGGTGTTCCAATAAGCAGGAGAATATAGGTTATCTGAATTATTGGTTAAGAGATGACTATTTAGAAATTGCTGATTTATTATTAGACGAAGACCATAGGCAACTTGGTATAGGGTCGGAATTAATAAAACTGACTATTGAGTTAGCTAAATCTAAAGAATTAAAAAAAGTAATTCTAAGTACAGCGGCTAATGATATTCCTGTTCATAATTTTTATCGTAAAAATGGTTTCAAATTTGTAATTGAAAAGCCTTCAGGTGCAGTATTTGAGCTGGTAATAACAAACACCTGACAAGCAATTCAACAGGACAAATTCTGTTTGGATTTTGTCACTGCGTTCCAAAATTATAGCCAAACACAATTTGCCCGTTAATTGGGCGTTGGGTAACTAAGGAGAGTTCATGGAAGCGTCTGTTGTTGCTGCATGGTGGGGAGCTATTATCGCTTCAGTTGTACTTTTATGGGATATTTTTAAGTGGTTCAGTGAAGGTGCTCGTATATTAGTTTCTGCTGTTCCAAATATGCAAATGCTTAATTCTTTAAAAGGTAAACTCGATGATGATAAAATGATTTTCGTCGAGGTTGTTAATATTGGTGATTTACCTACCACCATTACACATCTCACTATTTACCAATATTCTTCGTTTTGGGACAAACTTAGAAATAAAAGATCTAATCAAAGTGTTATACCTATGCAAGGCACTGGTAGTGAACTTCCTTATTTTCTTGGGCCTGGTGCTCGTTGGGTAGGTAGAATTGACCAATCAGATGTCATTGATAAGTTTGGTAAAGGTAAAGTCTTTTACTGTGGCGTATATCATACGTTTAGTAAAAAGCCAGTTGCATCGATAGTAGATTTGTCTAAATCCGTTACCTAACAAGGCGTTTAAAAAATTGGGCACCGTAATGCTTGCTCGGTTCCGCTTCGCTTCACATTTTAGCAAGCATTACTAAGCCGTTTAACGCGGCGTTAGGGCAACCAAGGAGTAAGATTATGCCATCAAAAGAAAGTGTTCAGGAAATTCTAAAAGCTCAAGGATTTACACTTGACAGTACCAGTGGATTTGGTGACGCCTATAAGCTTGATCTTGGTAACGGCTGGCAAGTATCAGCTTATTGTTCATTCGAAGGCAATCCCTTTGCTGGCGACGTTGATAAAGATACATACGAAGATATTGATGTACATCTCTATGACATGATTGGCACTAGCCACATATGCACTACCGATAAGAAGCTCGAAGAAAAACTTCCAGATATAATAAGAAGCTTGAGGGCGAACTCAGATGATGATGAAATTTTAAAATGTCCAAAATGTAAAATTCGATATGTAAACCCAAAAACTCCAAGCGAAGGCCAGAAGTGGAAGCCGTTCTTATCTTGCAGTGGCATGCAAATAGTGGGGCGGGGGCAAAATAAAGGGGTACTGTGTGACGGGATATCAAAAAAACTACCGGCAGTAGTCAAATACTAATGATCCTAACAAACCGCTTAAATTCGTTCCGGCCACAAAAAGCGTGGCCTCCACCGGACTCGCTTGCGCTCGCCGTTTAGCGGGGCGTTAATAGGGGGCGAGTTTGAGCTTTGGCTTGGGCTCGCCTTGTTTGTTTTAGCTTTTCATAGCTAGAAGCTGTGTTAGCCGTTGACGGCTATGATCGACGGGCGCTGTTCCATCTTGGTGAGCCAGGCGGTGAGGTGGGGCTGGTCGTCGCTTGGGGTGATCTCCAGGTGTTTTATGAAGCTCATCATCACGTAGGCGGTGATGTCGGCGATGGAGAAATTCTGGCCGGCGACAAAGGGCTGCTGGCCAAGTTGTTTCTCTAGTGTGGGCAGAAACTCTATCACTCGCTGGCGGGACTCTTGGCCCCAGGCCTCGACGCAGCGCTCTCTGTCTTCATACACCTTGGTGATGTTTCTAAAGGCCTGGAAGGCGACGAACAGGCCTTGCAGCTCGCAGATCCGCTGCCACATCTCAACCTGAGCCTTCTCCAGCGGCGTGTCGCCAAACAGCGAGTGTGCTGAAGTAATAATCTCGTCGAAATAGCGGCAGATGGCCACAGATTCACACAGGGTCTGGCCGTCGTCGAGTTCGAGCACCGGGATGCGGCCGTTGACGCTGATGGCCTTAAACTCATCACTCAGATTGTCACCGGCGCGCAGGTTGAGGCTCTCACGCTCAAGACCTAGCTCTTGTTCGTTTAGGCCGAGTTCCTTAAGGAAGATATTGACGCGTCTGGCGCTGGGGGTCATGGCTAATTCGTAGAGTTTCATCTATCCCTCTCTGACTCTTGTGGAAGTTGTTGTGGTGGCCTCAGTTGAAGGTTTTTTCTTTAACTGAACGCTCGTTTAGAATAGAATCTAATTCATAACTGAACGTTCGGTCAAGAAACTTGTTGCGAATACTTTTGACTAATATTGAGCAAAATCATCTATGGCGAGAAGTTGTAATTTTGATAGGCAGGAGAAGCTGGTAGAGGCGATGGAGCTCTTCTGGCAGAAAGGCTATGCCGACACCTCGGTGGCGGATCTGGTGGATCACCTTAAGATTAACCGCTTTAGTCTGTATAACAGCTTCGGTGACAAGCTGAGCCTGTATCGTGAGGCGCTGGCCTACTACTTCGATAACCATGCTATGCCCAATCTCACGCCCCTGTTTGCCGAGACGGCTGGCTTAGATGAGTTGGTGACTTATCTGGAGGAGTTTATCGTCAGGCAGTCTAACCAGCCCTTCGGCTGCTTCTTGCAAAATGCCGTGCTGGAAAAATACCTAAGCGATGAGGTGGTGCAGGGGATCTGTACTCGCCTGTTTGACGAGCTGCATCAGACCTTCGAGCGGGTGCTGCAAGGGGCGCAGCAGCGCGGTGAGTTGTCGGCAGGTGTCCAATGTACGCAGCTGGCAAGCTTTCTGGTGATGCAGATGCAGGGAATACGTGTGCTGGGCAAGGCGAGACAGCAGGCGCGTATCGCTCAGGCCCGTGAGGTGCTTATGGGTTATCTTAAATCGCTAGCTGTGAGTGGCTAGCTAAAGTTGCTCGCTAACTAGTTTGCTTAAGGCACTCGAATCAAGGCCTTACTAATGCTTTATCTCTGACGCTTCTAGTGCCTGTCGCCTAAAGGACGACAGGCTTTTTGGGTTTCGTTACGGCTATTTGGCGCCCTTGATCAGAGGGATGCCGTTGGTGCCAACCGGAATGTAGACGGTAGTGTGATTCGGCGAGTCCGCCATCTTCAGCTGGGCGTTAATCGCCTCGTGCTGCAGGTAGTTGGGGGTCAGGGTCTCGTTGATGATCTTCTGCGCCTGGGCGATACCCTTGGCCTCTTCGATGCGGATCTCCGCATCCTTCTGGGCGATCTCCTTCTGGGTCTCCTTCTCCGACAACAGCTGCTGGGCGGCCAGTTTCTTTTCTACCGCGATGGCGACTATGTCGGGATAGTTGATATTACCCACGATCACATTGTTGAGCTGGAAAGGCGAAGTCTTAAGGTAGTCCTTGAGCTTGACCGACACCGCCTGGGCGATCTCCGAGCGGTTCTCCTTGAGCGCCACGCTGTCGTAGCGCTGCACTTCGTCGCGCACATAGGTGCGGAAGGTCTCGCGCACGAAACGCACATACCAGTTCTCGGCGCCATATTTTTCTACCACCTCTTTCACCGTGCCCGACTTGATGGCAATCACCGCATGAAAGTTGAAGCTGATGTTGAGATCGTCCTTGGCGAGGATCTTAAAGTTTTCCGTGTAGGTGTTGGGACGCATATCGATGTTGATCACCTCGTTGCGCCACAGGGAGACCCCATAGTTGCTGGGGCCTATGAGGGTGCCGCGATAACCACCCGCGCCGAAGATGCGCGGCTTCTCAAACACATAGCCCTCTTCCCCTGCCGGGGTGTTGGGGTTGGTGCAGCCCGTTAGGCCGCCCGCAAGGGGCAGTACCACCACAAGCGGTGCGATAAATTTAAGGCGATTGAACATGTTCAGGCGCTGGCTCAGACGTGAGTTTAGCGGCTTGTTTTGTCTACGATTAAACATCAAAAATCCTTTTTAATAATCAAGATCCAGGGCGAAACAGAGGTAGCCCATGAGTTTGTTGACCTGGTTAAACTGTTCGGCGCACCAGGTATCGAAATCCTTGGTAAACAGCTGCTGAGTGTCGAGCGGTTTGATGGCGATAAAGTCTTTACGCTTGAGCTCGTCTAACATGGGGTGATGCTTGTCATAGCCCTTGGGCGGACGCTGCAGACTGTCACCCTCCATGGCAAATCCGGCGGCGCTGAGCTGCTTGAGCGCCTGTTTGTAGGCGTTGGGGTTATCGTCGATGCAGCTGCGGATCTGGCTCAGCGCCTTGCTGTCTGGATGCCAGATCCCGGCGCCGAGAAAGCAGCCGTCGTTGGCGATATGCAGGTAGAGCCCGGGAGCGTGCACATCTTTGCCCTGAAAATGGCGAAACTGAATGCCCACGTTGACCTTGTAGGGAGTCTTATCGCTGCTGAATCGGGCATCGCGCTGGGGGCGCATCAGGCTGCCGCCGACCTTCTTGGGCACGGCCGTGAGGCGCGGCGAGAGCTGCTGGATATGGGGCGCCATGGCGCCGATAAAGTTAAGCGCCGGGGTGCGAACCTTGGCCTCATACTCGGCCTGGTGGGCCTTGAACCAGTCACGCTCGTTGTTGCTGGCCAACTTGGCGAGAAACTCGAGACAGTCCGGGCTGAAAAGCGCTTCCTTGGTGGCAGATGTGGTCATAATCTATCCGCTAAGTCCTAATTACAATCAATGTCTTGTTAAATTAACATAAGAGATCCCTGGAGTGTTAATGCCGCTTGCTAAGGGATAAGGTCACTCGTTATAAAGCGCGATAGCTATGCTATAGTGCTCGCAGCCATGATTGACTGTGATGACAGGAAGAAGAGATGAAGATTTGGGTCGATGCCGATGCCTGCCCAGGCGTGATTAAAGATATACTGTTTCGCGCCGCCGAACGCGCCGAGATTGCCGTGACCTTAGTGGCCAACCACGCCATGCGGATCCCGCCATCGCGTTTTATTCAGCTGGTGACTGTCTCCTCTGGGTTTGACGTGGCCGACAATGAGATAGTGCGGCGCGCGGCGCCTGGCGATCTGGTGATCACCGCCGATATTCCACTGGCCTCAGAGGTGATCGATAAGGGCGCCCTGGCGCTGAACCCCAGAGGCGAGCTGTATACCGAGCATAACATCAAGTCTATTCTCAACATGCGCGACTTTATGGACACCATGCGTGCCAGCGGCGTGCAGACCGGCGGCCCGGCGGCCATAGGCCAGAGCGAGAAGCAGGCCTTCGGCAATCAGCTGGATCGCCTGATCACTAAGTATCATAAGCGTTAAGCAGCTTAAGCTATTTAGCTCTAGTTTAAGCTGTCGTCCGTCAATTAATGAGCGCCTATTCGGCGCTTTTTTTATGCTCGAAAGTTAGTGCTTGCTGACGCCAAAGTGCCTCTCCGATTGGGAAATAGCTTGCAGGGCTGTGTGGCGAACTTCACATAACCACTTGATTCCGATTTTGTTTACCTTGCGCTCGCTGGCGAAATCGATTAACGTAAAACAAAAGTTTGGTATGCAAACATTTGTTTGTCGCTTTTTATTTGCTTGCTATAGCTTTGCATAGCCAGACACTACCCATGCACACATTACCTATTGCTTAGTGAGATCGCCTAAATGACGGAACGTGAATTAGAAATCTTAGCACTACTCAAGCAAGACCCTTTGATCCCTCAGCAGGAGCTGGCCGACCGTTTAGGGATCAGCCGCTCCGCCGTGGCGGGGCATATCATGAATCTCACCAACAAGGGAGTGATTCGTGGCAAGGGCTATATCCTGGCCGAAGCCAAGTATGCCATGGTGATTGGCGGTGCCAACATGGATATTCTCGGTCGTCCGGCGTCTAGCCTGCGGGTGGGGGATTCCAACCCGGGGAGCGTCAGCTGTAGCCCCGGCGGGGTGGGGCGTAACATCGCCGAGAACCTGGCCCGTTTGGGCTCGGATACCCGCCTGATGACCGCCGTGGGCAAAGATGCCTACGGCCAGCAGATCGTCGAGCACTGTCAGCGCGCCGGCATCGACATGAAGCCCAGCCTGCAGCTAAGCGATGGCGTGACCTCCACTTACCTCTCTGTGCTCGACGGCGACAGCGACATGCATGTGGCGATCAATGACATGGCGATTCTGGAGCGTCTCGGGGTCGAGCAGCTCAAGAGTCAACAGGAGATGCTCAAGCGCGCCAGCCTGGCGATTATCGATGCCAACCTGTCCGAGGCGGCCTTGGCCTATCTGCTGAGCAACTTCGCCGACATCCCGCTGTTTGTCGATACCGTCTCCTGCGCCAAGGCAGAGAAGATTAAGCCCTATCTAGGCGCCGTGCATACCCTCAAGCCGAACCTTAAAGAGGCCGAGCAGCTCTCTGGGATCTCCATCGCCAACTATGGTGAGCTGCCAGTGCTGGCGAACTGGTTCCACGAGCAGGGGGTTAAGCGCGTCTTCCTGAGCCTGGGCATCGACGGTGTCTTCTACAGCGACGGTGAGGAGCAGGCCCATATTCCGGCCATTCCGGTGGAGATGGTCAACGCCAACGGCGCCGGCGATGCCTTCCTGGCGGGCCTGGCCCACGGCTTTATGCAAGGCTGGTCGACCCGTCAGTCGACCGAGTTTGCCATGGCGGCGGCGGTTGTCGCCCTGTCGGATCTGGCAACGATCAACCCAAACATGTCTGAAATATCAGTTAACCGAGTTATCAAGGAGTCTCTATGTTAGCGCAGTACCTAGATATCAACCCAGAAGTGAAAGCGGCATTGGAAGCCGGTCGTCCCGTGGTGGCACTGGAGTCGACCATCATCTCTCACGGTATGCCTTACCCGCAAAACGTCGAGACCGCCCTCAAGGTGGAGCAGATCATTCGTGATAACGGCGCGGTTCCTGCCACCATCGCCATCCTCAAGGGACGCCTCAAGGTGGGCATGACTCATGATGAGATCGAGTATCTGGGTAAGGCGGGTCAGGCGGTGATCAAGACCAGCCGCCGCGACATCCCCTTTATCGTGGCTAAGCAGGCCGATGGCGCGACCACGGTTGCGTCGACCATGATTTTGGCGGCGATGGCAGGCATCAAGGTGTTTGCTACCGGCGGTATCGGCGGCGTGCATCGCGGTGCCCAGCAGACCTTCGATATCTCTGCCGACCTGCAGGAGCTGGCTAATACCGATGTGGCCGTGGTCTGCGCCGGTGCCAAGTCGATTCTGGATATCGGCCTGACCCTGGAATACTTAGAGACCCAAGGGGTGCCGGTCGTCGGTTATGAAACTGAGACGCTTCCCGCCTTCTACACCCGTGAGAGCGACTTCGGCGTCGACTATCGTCTGGACACCCCTAAGCAGGTGGCCGATGCGATGACGGCCAAGTGGCAGATGGGCCTCAAGGGCGGTGTGGTGGTTGCTAATCCTATTCCTGCCGAGTATGCCCTGGATAAGGCGATGATCGACCAGGTGATTAAAGATGCGGTGGCCGAGATGGACGCCAAGGGGATCTCTGGTAAGGCCTCTACGCCTTTCTTGTTGGCCAAGGTGGCCGAGAAGACAGAGGGCAGCAGCCTGGCGGCCAACATCCAGCTGGTGTTTAACAACGCCAAGCTGGCGGCGCAGATCGCCTGCGAGTACAGCCGTTAATTGCTAGCTATCGGTATTAAAAAGAGCGCTGCGGCGCTCTTTTTTTGTGGGTTTACGGCGGGGGATCTTGAGATGACTCTAATTCGTGAGCAGTTTAGCAAGTGAGCAGTTCATCGCGGATCAGCCGTAGCAGATAGGTCTCGCGCTCGATAGACAATCCCTTCTTCTCGCTATGGGCCATGGTGTGCTCGTTGTGGGCGATCGCCTCATGAATCTCTATCCAGACAGGGTGCATGCCGTTTTGTAGCTCATGGCTCTCAAGCTTAGTATCGCCCAGCTCCTCACCAATTTCGCAGACGAAGCAGTAAGACTCCATCTGCACAAAATCGAATTCGGGTTTATACCAGGGGCGAAACTCCTGGTAGCGGCCGAACTCGCTCAATATCTCAATAGTGTGGGCGCCGGTTTCCTCTTCCAGTTCCCTAAGCAGTGCCTGACGAATATCTTCGCCCTCATCCACGCCGCCACCGGGAACACTGTAGTCGTGATATCGCGCCGTGTAGAGCATCAATATTTGGCTGCCCCTGAGCACTATGGCCCGCGCCGCGCGGCGGATGAAGCCCTGTCCGGCTACCTCCTCTGGCGTGGCGGCATTAAGGTCGGGATGGATAGTGGATTTCAGCAGGCGCATAAGTTGACTCACTTGAAGATGAAAAAGGAATGCCAAAGATAACAGGCTAGGCGCTAAGCAAGTCCAGCTGCGCCTGATAATCTGAGATGGCGCGCTCGAGCAGCGGTTTCTGCTCTTGCTTACTGCCTCTGACCACCTGATGATAGTGTTTCAGCAGACGCCTTAGGTAGGCCTGCTGCAACTCAAACGGCGCCTGTGACCAGAGGCTGTCGCCAATCGCCGTGATGGGACGCTCGCCCCGGCGCGCCACATGCAAAAGCTCGTAGCAGCGCTTGTTCTCGCTGATGAGTCTCTCATCGACCAGATTGAGCGCCATGGCACTTAGCCTGTCTCTGAGCTGATAGGTGTGGTGCACGGGGCAGAGGAGAAACTCTATGTTTTGCCCCAGAGCGTCGGCGCAGGCTTGAATCGCACTCACCAGCTCGCCGGTCAGCTCGCCGCCGACCCCTGCGATGATCACCAGCTGCGGCGTCTCGCTCGGAAAGTCCGCCAGCGGTAGCTTGGTCACATCCATGCAGTGCACCCGCCATTGAGGGCTGCTGACATCTTGATTTAGTGGGAAGAAGCGCTCGAGTTTGCCCTGCAGGGTCTGCATTATGCCAGGCACGATATCGACAAAATGCAGGGTGCCGGCCACCCGTTTGTTAAGCAGGGCGGCGCCGAGCAGGCCGTGATCGCAGCAGCAGTCCCAGATATGGGCGTAGTGGCCATCGACCATGGCCTGCAGGTGAGAGAGGCGTTGACTGAGTTTCAAAGGGGAGGCTCGTCACCGGGAACGGCGCTTGTAGCGACATTGCCGGTGTTTAATGGGTTACTTGATCTAGGGGGTCAAAAGTTAAAGCAGATCGATTTCCAGCTCGATATCCGTACAACCCTTCTTACAAAACACGCCGTAATGGCCTGTCTGCGCCTTCTCGGTGGGCACGATCAGCTGCAGTGGTTGTTTACATTTTTGGCAATCGACTCTGTTGCCCTTAAATAGCCGCTTGATCAGATTCTTCTGCTCGTTAAAGGAGGCGGCCGTGCTCTTGTTGATGGCCGAGAAGTCTACTGCTTGGTTTGCTGGCGTGGCGTTGTCTGTCATCGTCAATGTCGTCAATAGTGGCAAATGAGGCCCTAGTATACCAGCCTTGGCGCGTTGCAACAGCGCTTTTACCAGCCGACAAGCCGGGATCTGTATTGCAAAGCGTCTTGTCTGGTAGCGCGATAAGCCAGCCAGCGAATTTCACTCCCGAATAAAATGTACGCTCGTGCAACATATGTTTATTTTTTGTTAACATCTTGTTGCTTTCGAGTTGGTGTGATAGCTTGTGCCTTGTTGTGTGGTAGTAAATGCCAAATCAGGTCGCAATTGAAGAGAGATATACCGCGGCATTTGCTATTCAGGGAAGTTCTAATAAAAAGACTCTTAACAAAATAAATATAATGGAGAGACCTCTATGAAGTTAACTAAGTTGGCAAGTGCAGTAATGGCATTAAGTGTTGGCCTATCAACTCAGGCATTTGCCGATGATGATCGTTACATCATCCAGGTAGACAATGGCAGTAAGGGTGTCGTTAAGGCACTGGCTAAGCAGTTAGGCGCACAGATCCATGTCGATGGTGAAGGCTTTATCGCTGCAACCTTTGCGGGCAAAGATTTGGCCCAGGTCAAGGGACTGTTAAACAACCCACACGTTAAATTAGTCGAGGCGGACCAGCGTCGTCATCTGATGAGCTTTAGCGATGATGCGGGCAACCCAATGACGCAGCAGGTAACACCTTACGCTGTGTATCAATCACAGGCTAACCAGCTGACTTTCAACGCCGCAGCCGGCATGAAGGTGTGTATCATCGACTCGGGTCTGGACGCGTCTAACCCAGATTTCGAATGGAACAAGATCACTGGTGACAACGATTCGGGTACAGGTAGCTGGAACGTCAACGGCGGCCCACACGGTACTCACGTTGCCGGTACTATCGGTGCAGCCGATAACAACGTTGGTGTGATCGGTATGGCGCCTGGCGTCGACATGCACATCATCAAGGTATTCAACGCTGAAGGATGGGGTTACTCATCTGATCTGGCCCACGCCACTAACCTGTGTAGCGCGGCCGGTGCCAACATCATCAGCATGAGCTTAGGTGGCGGCGGAGCTAACTCTACCGAATCTAACGCTTTCCAAGCCTTCGTCGATGCAGGCGGTCTGGTGGTTGCCGCAGCGGGTAACGATGGCAACAACGTACGTTCATACCCAGCAGGTTACCCATCGGTCATGATGGTGGGCGCGAACGATGCAAACAACAACATCGCCGATTTCTCTCAGTTCCCATCTTGTACTTCGGGTCGTGGTCCTAAGGCGACTTCAGACGAGACTATCTGTGTGGAAGTGACTGCCGGTGGTGTGGACACACTATCAACTTACCCAGCAGGCATGGCGACTGCGTCTAACCTGAGTGCAGACGGCGCTTCATTTGCCAGCAGCGCGATGGAAAACTCAGGCACAGTTTCAGGCAACACCTATTACATGGGCACTGCCGAAGCGACAGATGCTGGCGCTAACGGTAACATCTGTGTGATCGACCGCGGCGTGATCTCTTTCCACGACAAGGTCGCTAACTGTGAAAACTCGGGTGGTGTCGGTGCGATCATCATCAACAACGAGCCTGGCATGCTGTACGGCACTCTAGGTGACACCAACACTACCTCTATCCCAGCAGTAGGCACTGCACAGGAAGATCGTGCGGCGCTGCTAGCGGCGAGCACTGCAACTGTAGATATCGGTACTGCCGACTACGGCTTCATGAGCGGTACTTCTATGGCGACGCCTGCGGTATCTGGTATTGCGGCGCTGGTTTGGTCTAACCACAACCAGTGTACAGGTAGCGAGATCCGTGCTGCGCTGAAAGCGACTGCCATGGACAGCGGTGCACCGGGTAAAGATGAGTACTTCGGTTACGGTATCGTTCAGGCTGCGGCTGCCGATGCTTACCTGAACGCTAACGGCTGTGCCGGTGGCGACAATGGTGGTGGAGACAATGGTGGCGGAAACACTGGTGGTGATTTCACTCTGTCGGCCAACGGCTACAAGAACAAGGGCGTTAAGACAGTGGATCTGACCTTCTCTGGTGCCGCTGGTGCAAACGTAGATGTTTACCGTGATGGCAGCAAGCTTGCGACCACTTCGGCGAGCAGCACCTACACTGACACCATCAACACTAAGGGTGGCGGAACTTACGTGTATAAGGCTTGTGACGAAGGTACTTCTACCTGTACTGCCGAGCAGACAGTGATCTTCTAAACAACTCCCTGAGTAACACTAAAAACGCAGCCTAGGCTGCGTTTTTTTATGGTTAATTCTTTAGCAATAGATGGGCACAATTAAAGGGAGCAATAAACAGTCCGTAAATGACTTCGTGATGCCCTGAGTGTAAGGGCCTAACTGTTAGCCTTGCTCAAATCTCTTTGCTCAGTTTTCTCTGTAGGTCTTGCTTTACTATCTCTAAGGCCGCCAGCGCCACATCTGGCTCAATCTCATGACTCTCCAGAAGATAAATAAGGTCTACGGCGAGTTTTATTTCGTCACTCGCGTAATCAAGAGCCGTCTTAGCTGTAGATGAGTTATCTGGTGCTTGTGTCATATTCTTCCCTCAAATGCCTGCTGTCGATTCTCACATAGGGCGCCAATGGGAACAAGTTGCTTAGGATGTCCCTTGTATGCATCTATGTGTGGCTGAATAAAAAAACAGGCCATAAATGGCCTGTTTTAGGGTGATGAACCTACGGGGGTTAGTAGGTATATTTGGCTTCTAAGAAGACGTAACCACCATTAAAGCCAAATGGCGTATTGGTTAATGGATAGACGAAGATGCCATTGAAGTTATTGCTGTCCGGACGCTTCTCCGGGTAGACATCGAACAGGTTTTGCGCCCCGGCAGTAAAGCTTAGCGCCTCAGTTGCCGCGTATTGCACCGACATATCCATTACCCATTGGTCGCTGTAAGTGACATCGCCTGAGGAATAACCCACTGTGTAATCGCCAAAGTAGCTTAGACGAACGTTGGTCTTGAAATCACCTAGCCTATGGGTGAGTCCCAGGTTGCCTGTGTTGTTTGGCGTGGCCGCGGTCATACGAGTTTGTTCGATACGATCGAAGAGCTCTTTACCTACGCCGTCTAACACCTGCGGGAAATGAATGTCTTGAATTTCCGTTTTGTTATAGGCATAGGCCAGGTTGGCTTGCAGATCGCCCCAAGCGCCGATATCAAAATCCTGGCTTATCACCAGATCAACCCCTCGGGTACGGGTATCGACGGCGTTGATGAAGAAGCGTGCCGATTCGGCGTTGGTGCCGGCAAGGGCCTCAGCGACCGCAGGTGAATCATCCGGCGTGACTGAGCTCGACAAGATGATTCGGTCATCGATAGAGATCTGATAGGCGTCCAAGGTCAGTGCCAGGCCCGCATCATTGCGATAGACCAGACCTAGACTGAAAGACTGTGATAACTCTGGCTCTAGTTCATTGATCCCTAGCCCTTTTGTTACGGGTGACAGGGTGTTGAAGGTGCCCGATTCTGTCGGTACCAACTGACCCGTGACAGGATCAGGGTTAAACAGGGTAGAGATGTTGCTGAAGTACAGCTGCTGCACGCTTGGCGCTCTAAAGCCTGTGTTGATGGTACCGCGCAGGGCCAGGTTGTCGGTAAAGTCATAGCGGCCCGCTAGCTTCCAGCTGGTGTTGTCGCCGAAGTCTGAATAATTTTCGTAACGCAGCGCCGCCGCCCAGTAAAAGTCATCGGTTAACTGGTTTTCAAGCTCGACATAAACGCCTGTGTTATCTCGGGTCTCGTCGACTTCAGATTCTGGGGTAAAGCCCGAGAAGCCCTGGCTGCCGGCGGCGCGATTATCGAAACCGCCATTGATGTAGGAAGCACTCTCGCCCGCTTCAATTTGGTAGCCATTCTTGCGCCATGATACACCCGCGGCAAAGAGGATCTCTGAGTCGTTTGCAAAGTTAAAATAGCGCGACGCATCGATATTCAAGTTGGTTTCACGGGTCGACAAGGTGCCGGCATCAAATTCGGTCGGGCTATCGGGGCCCATAGATGCGTTTAATGAGTTAACAATGTTGTAGTTAAATGAGTTTTCGCCATGGCCTGCGGAGGTATCGATATTCCATTCACCCAGGGTGAACTCATAACCTAGCACTAACGAGGTGTCGATTATTTCAGGGTTGATCTGGGGTAAGAAACCGTCGGGATAAACTTCGGTTAAGTTACGCTTATCCAGGGCTCTGCGGTAGAAGGCGCCTGATTTAGTTTCGCGTTTGCTCACGCCACCGAAAGCGTATAGCTCGCCGTTGTCTGAGATGGCCTTGGCGGCGTTGATGAACAGGCCTAGGTTGTCGTATTCGGCGTCGCCAACTTGATGGCTCTTGCGATTAAAGGTGGCTTCGCGAGGATCCGGTGAGCCATCGGCTAACTGCGGATACTGCTGGCGAGGATCTAGCCCAGCGCGGTTAGTGCTGTCTTTATGGTGTGCCTCGAGTGAGACATTAACGAAGCCATCGTCACCCAGGGCGATGCCATGGTTGGCACCCAAGCGCCACTGTTCGCCGTCACCCGCGTAGGTTTGGCCAGCTTGTGCGGATAGGCTACCACCTTGCTCATTGTCTTTTAGCACCACGTTGATGACGCCGGCAATCGCATCGGAGCCATATTGCGCCGACGCACCGTCACGCAGGATCTCGATACGCTTGATTGCCGTCATCGGAATGGCGTTCAGGTCGACGTTAGATGAGCCTTTACCTACTGTGCCACTCAGATGGACCAGTGCCGAGCCGTGACGACGCTTGCCGTTGACCAAGACTAAGGTGTGATCCGGCGATAGGCCGCGCAGGCTCGCCGGGCGCACCGCATCTGAGCCATCGGTTACCGATGAGAATGGAAAGCTGTAGCTGGGTGCGGCAAATTGCAGTGCCTTAGCCGTTTCTGTCATCCCCGTCGATTCGAGCTGCTCTGCGGTAATAATGTCCACCGGTGCCACGCTGTCTGTGGCAGTACGTAGTGCGATACGTGAACCTATGATCTCGATTTTTTCGAAGCTGGCTTGTTGATCTAAGGTCGCTTGTTGATCTTCAGCGTGGACGCCAGGAAGGATGAGTGCAGATGACACTGCTAATGCGGAAACAGCTAAGCGCATAAGGCCTCTTAATAATTGGTATGTAAAACAATAATGAGAAGCGCGGGATAATATCACTGTAACAATTGTTACATTTAGAAGGATATGTACTAACTCAGTGCAGACGGTTCTATTGAGTACTCGCGATAGCGTATCGAAGGAGCATTTTATCTCGCCTAACGCCCTCCTGTGAGCTTGATGATGTTTGCAGAATGGGTCTTTGTAGTCGTGAGGGGGAGAGCGCCCTTATCCAGGCCTGATGATTAATGTCGCGGCCAGAAGATAAGATCAGGTTAAAGTGCATTAGCCATGAAAAACGACGGCTGCTTTGGGTAAGCAGCCGTCGTGGAGAAGACTCATCTTGATGGCCAGATAGCCAGGCTGATTGGTCTATTCAGGAGAGCAGCTAGTCACTGTCAGCGGCGCACTGCGATGCTCCTCGGCATCTGCGACAAAACACTCATCACCGCTTATCCATAGCTGGACTATCTTCGGCAGCTCAAAGTTGCGGCCCATCAACAGTTGACCATTAGGATCCCTATGGGGATTGCGCTCAAGCGCCAATCGACTGTTTCGGGTGAACGCGTCGGCGGCTAAGGTCACCTTCTCCATCTGTAACAGCTTGGCGATGGCGTTTTCCAATTCAGCCAGACTCTCTGCACTCGGCTCGCTGACTATTGCAGGCACAGGATTCGGCAAAGTAGCGTCTTGTGCCTGTAGTGAGCAGCCTAGGAGCGTTAACGGCATGACGCCGAGCATGATACGAACTATGCGTTTCATCATAAATCCTACTTAGGCTGAGTCAGAATCCGGTTATTAAACAGCAGGTTTTGATTGCGGGTATCTTGCAGCACATAACCCGCATCAACAAACTGAGGTTTCGCCTGAGTACGGGATGCCTTTGCCACCTGAGCCGGGCAGCTGTTGTTGTCACGGTAGTAGAGCGCCGCAGCCAGCTGGCCTTCATCTTGGTCGCCTAAGGCATGATTGAAGTCGTCTGCTACGTCACAGCCTGGCACTTCGCTTTGTAGCGTTGGGTTGCTGCTGGGGACGAAACCATCTGAGTAGTCGCCGAAGCCCTTGTCGTTTTCACCCTTGAACTGAATGGTGAAGTAGGTGGTGGCGCAGTTTGGCGTTGGGTAGAAGCCATAGGGCTTACCACAGGTGGTGCCGCCAATCTGGATCACCTCGACATCGATACCGCGCAGGCTGTTGATCAACGCCTCACTGGCGGAACAGGTGTCGTCAGTGGTGAGCACGAATACTCGTGACAGGTTAAGGCTTGGCAGGCTCTGTCCACCACCCAACAGGCTTGGATTAAAGCCAATGGTTTCATCGATGAAAGGCATAGGCGTTAAGGTCTGGCCCGTGACAGGATCTTTGGTGGGGTACTTGTCGTTAAAGGTGCTGCGCTCGAAGATACGATTTTGCGTCGCTTGCTGTCCGGCAATCATGTAGCCCAGCTGGCTCGCCATGGCCAGTAAGCCGCCGCCGTTGTAGCGCAGATCCAGTACCAGATCGTCTACCTTGGCATTGGCCAGCGTGGCGATGGCATCATAGAGGCCGCGCTCTGCCGTAGCGATATGGGAGTTAAATTGGAAGTAACCCACGTTACCCGAAGGGCTGGCGAGCACCTTGGTATTCTGCACTGGGGTAGAGACTACGGTTTGCGCGGTAAGAACCACGTCACGGGTCTGGCTGGCGCCAAGATCTAGGATAGTGAAGCGTGTCTCCTGGCCGTCGTCGCTGGGGAAGAGGCCGTTATTCAGGGTATTGATCGAGGCCATGTCGTTGGCATCTTTCACGCTCACGCCATCTATGCTGACGATGACGGCGCCGCGGGCGATATTGGCGCTGGTGGCCGGTGAGCTAGGCTCTGTGTAGGTCACGGTAACCTTTCTGTCTGCGGTGCTGCTGGCCTGCTGGAGATGGAAGCTCATGCCATAGCCGACCGAGGCGCCCGATTGATTGAGCTGTTCCCATTCGCTGGTGGGCATAGAGAAGTGGAACTGATCTTTAGGGTTGCCAGTGGCCGACAGGTTTTCGGTTTTCAGTAGGCTGAAATATTCTAAGACCTGGTAAGGCGCCGGATCCCTATCTATGATCTCGCTGTACCAAAGGTAGGTGTCGTTACTCCAAGAACGTAACCACAGTTTTTCCTTGAGACCCGCATCGCATTGGTTGGCCAATTGTGCATAGGGAGTAAATTCTCCCTCGACCCATTTCACCGTGCTGCCCGTGCCTATGGAGCCGCCGCTGCCAGAGGTATCGCTACCACTGCCACCGCCGCTACAGCCAGTGAGCAAGAGGCCTGATGCGATCAGGCTTGTAAACAGAGCATTTGAGATTGACTTCATAAATAATCCTTTATTATTAAACTCTTGTGTTTGGTGACGTTGCAATTGTTAACGGGTCTCATGCCGGAAAACATGGGTGTAACAATTTCTTGACCATCTTAGCTAAGAATTGCATGCAGGTATAGCCTAAGTCGCGGACGCTCTTGTGTTTTCCTACTCGTTTTCACACCAGTTTGTAGCCGATTGCATCGAGAAGGTGGCCTTAACGGGGCGAGGATTCAGATAAACCGACGATAAGCCAGCAGAAATGCTCGAATATGCAGGCATTGGGATCGGTTCTAATTTGCCTGCGCTTTTCTCGCTTGCACCCATTTAACTGCACCTTATAGCCAGCAGCCAACTGCCAACTGCCAACTGCCAACTGTCATGCTTTTGCTGGCAATGAGCCGCCTGAGGGAGTGATTGCGCACAACCACACCAATTAGGCATTAAGATACGAGGAAATTGAGTTGCAATATCAATGGGCTATGATTAAATGAATCTTGGCAGCTATTGGCCACTTTGCCCCTTGTTAACAAGTTGAATCCATGATGAATGATTACCTGCTCGACCTTATCGCCGTGACCTGCTTCTTTAGCTGCTGGATAGGTTACGCTCGCTTCGCCCGCAAGAAGGCCAAGAACACCCACTGTATCGCCCGTTGCCTGCATCAGCATCGTATTCATTGGATGTATCAGCTGCTAGGACGCGAGGTGAGGGTGGCGGAGGCGGCGCTGCTGGCTAACCTTGAGCGAAACATCACCTTCTTTGCCAGCACCACTATGCTGGTGCTTGCCGGGGTATTGACCCTGTTTGCCCAGGTCGAGCGGTTGGAGGCGGTGATCGCCTCTATCCCCATGACGGCGCCGCCGGTTCACATGCTGATCCAGTTCAAGCTTGGCATATTGACGCTGATCTTCGTGATGGCCTTCTTTCAGTTTACCTGGTCGATGCGCCAATATGGTTTTCTCAACGTCATGGTGGGGGCGACCCCGGTCGATAAGAGTGGTCAAGATGAGCAGCTAAAGGCCTATGCGCTGCAGATGGCGATAGTGCAGGACAGGGCGGCCCACGCCTATAACTATGGCCTGCGCTCCTACTATTTTTCGATGGCTGTGCTGGGCTGGTTCTTCCATCCGCTGCTGTTTATCGTCTCTAGCCTGGTGGTGGTCTATACCCTGTATCGCCGCGAGTTTAAGTCCAGGGCGGTGCAGGCGATCACCCAGGGAATGTTAATCCTCGATGAACGCGAGCAGACAAAAGAGACTAAGACTGTCTAGCGCTAAATAGAACTAGAGCAACTGACTACCCAGAGCCCAAGATTGCCCTGAGCAACTAGCTGCCCAGCGCCGCTGTTAGCCGAGCACTAATTTCCGATAAGGTTAAAGCGTCTTAGGATTAGTGGTCTCTAAAAATTAGTGGCTTATGAGAATACGAGAGCAAGCAGCAGGGTGTCTTTGGGTCAGGGGGGCGAAGTGTAATCTTTAGGTATCACTTGTTATCTATTTGTTGCTCATTGTTTTTGTTAATGTTTTATTGCTTGGCTTTTATGAAGTTTTTATTGCACTTTTCCTAAACTATGGCGTATCGTTAGCGCCGCTAGGAGAGCGCAGGATATTTATTCTCATAAATATCATAAATTTACAATGGATTGTGTAAAACACCTTTCTATTTTTTGTCTTTTATTCTCCTAGCTTCATAAATATAAGGGAATACATTGATGAAAAAATCAGTAACAGCCGTTGCCATTCTTCTTGGTCTTAGCAGCATGAGCGCCATCGCTGCCCAGGACAATGCCTTTCAACACGAAGCCGGTTTGAACTATAAGTCTAACTCTGAAGAGTTTGGCGATGGTATCTGGAACGCGAACTACCGCTACTATGTGACGCCAGTGGATCAGAAAAGCAGCCCATATGCTTTAAATGGCTTCCTGGCGCAAAGCTCTAACCTGGGTGCTTATTACAGCAACTTCGACGATGCCGACCTGGACTCTTACGGTATCGATGGTACTTATGTATTCGCCTCTAAGTGGTTTGTTGGCGTGAACTATAACAAGCACGACTATGCTAACTTTGACTTCGACACCTATGGCGCAGAAGTGGGTTACTACTTCAACGACTCTTCAGCTGTGTCTGTCTTCTATGCCGATGGTGATGAAGGCGTGGAAGAGAGCTATGGTGTGAAGGTTCGCAGCTATATCGCGCTACAATCTACTGCCGGTGTGGATCTGCAGGCTAACTGGACTCACAGCGACAGCGACGACATGATCAATCTGGGTGCAGACTGGTATGTGAACAATTCTTGGTCTGTGGGTCTGGGTTACACCAACACCGACGATGATGATGCATTCGACGTGAGAACCGCGTACTGGCTACGTATTTCTGACAACGTCTCGGCTAACTTCGAATTGGCTCGCGTATTGGATTCAGATTTCGACGGTGTCAACATAGGTCTTGGCGTAGTCGGTCGTTTCTAAGATTTCTGTCAGACAAATGTTTGAGACTCAACGTCTATTACTTGATGTCTCTTATCTAATGTCTCTGACCTAATGTTTCTGACTAAGTGTCTCTGCTTTAAAATCTTGTTTTCAAGGTGAGAGACATAGTGAGTAACAAAGGCCTGCTAGCGCCCTGGCTTGGCAGGCCTTTTTCTTATCTTCTTTCGCTGATCATATTGATGCCTAGCGCAGCGCGAATCCTTTTCTGGGCTCTGGTCTCAGATGGGGCTAATGCTTTGCTGCCTATTTTGCTTTTTCGCGCCCAATCTTCTTGCTGCTAGCATTAAAACTCGGTGGAGTCGAAGGTGGCTTGAATCCTGAGCACCTCTGGGAGGGCCTCATGGAGGGCGGCCACACAGTCGGCGTCCAGCTTATTGCCCGCCAGACGTGCCAGCTCGGCAAAGGCATCGCTATTGGTCCAGGCGGCCTTGTAGGGGCGCTCGCTGGTGAGGGCATCAAACACGTCTGCAACCGCCACGATTCTTGCCTCGATCGGCACAGCTTCACCAACCAGTCCCGCCGGGTAGCCGGAGCCATCTATCGCCTCATGATGACAGAGTACGATATTGCGCAGCATCTTGGTGTGGTCCAGGTTACTCAGGCGATAGTTACACAAGAGTTTGTCGATAAGATCCCGGCCCGACTCACAGTGTTTCTGCATCTCGGTGCGCTCATCTGGGGTGAGTGGGCCACGCTTAAATAAGATCTCGTCGGGCACTGTGATCTTGCCAATGTCGTGTAGAGGCGCAAACATGAAGATATGTTCGATGAAGTGATCGTTTAAGCCTCTCTCATCCGCCACCCGCTGGGCGATCAGCCGTGAATAATGGGCCATGCGGCTCAGGTGTCCTGCGGTTTCCGGGTCGCGAAAATGGGTGACATCTATGGCGGTCTTCATGGTCGAGGCCAGGGTGATCACCTCGCTCAACTCATTGATCACCATCAGCGCCAGCAGATTGCCGATAAGATCCAGATGCTCCACGCAGCGCTTGTCGAACACCTGCTCGTCGTCACCGTTAAAGAAGATAAAGCCCAGCAGGGTATTGCCTGAAAGCAGGGGCAGGGTATAGCTGCTGCGATAGCCCGCCTCATAGATCTTGATGGCGTGCTCGTGTCGGCTGTCTCGGTAGATGCTAAGATCCTGCACTATCCTGGCCTCTCTTGAGCGGGCAACCTCTTGCAGCGAGTGGCACTGGCTGAGATTGGCCTGATAGTGGTTGAGGGGGGAGGGCTTGCCGCTATAGATAAAGGTGCGCACTATGTCGCTGTCCTGGTCGAATAGGGCGACGGCGATACGGGTGATCTGCGGCAGCTTGGCCTGGGTGGTGGCGTGAAGGTGTGACAGCTTGCTCATGATAGAGGGGTGCTGATTAAGGTCCGTCGAGGTGTAGTACATGTGCCGCTCCCTTGGCCTGTCGCCTGTTTGCGCGCAAATCGCTACCCATCATTATAGTCAACACATCGGCAGAGATAGCATTATACCTATGGCTTAGGGGCAAAAGGCGTAAAACCATGACCTTAATCAAGAAATCTGAGTGAACGGTTTTTGCGACTTCGGCCACTAAAGCCTGATTAGAATCTTATTTCAGGTATTTGCTCAACCATGCTATCGCCTCCGTTATCGAGCGCGTCGAGTGTGTCACATAGGGGTCGAAGTGACCGCCAGGCAGCAGGCAGAGCCGCTTGGGTTCTAGCGCCCTGTTAAAGGCCGATAGGGCTAAGTCTGTCGGTGTGACTGTGTCATCTTCAGCGACTATCATCAAGAGCGGCGTGGGACTCACGCGCGCAATCCAGAGGCCGGGCTCATACTCGCTCGCTTTTTCGCTGGACCTGAGTGTGACCCGATTTTCCCATCCTTCGGCGAGCGTCCAGGCTTTGCTGTAAAACGCCATGGCTTCATCGCTGGCATAGATGCCGGGCTGCTCTTCTTGGGGGATCACTCCTATGTAAGTGGGCGTCTCGCCCTTGGACCGCCTTGTTCTGTCCTGCTCAAATTCTTCTTGTACTGCTCTGAGCCGTGAACCTGCCCGGCGAAGGAACGTTTGATAGCCACTGATGGTCGGCACCTGGGCGACGATACATTTCACCCGGCGATCTAAGGCGCCCACCATGATGGCATGTCCACCGCTAAAACTTGTGCCCCACACGCCTATCTGCTCGGCGTTAACCTCGGGATGAAAGCTCAGCCAGCTGATCACCTCCCTCATATCTTCTATCTGTTGATAGGGGATGATCTCGCCTCGGGGTTCACCGCCACTCTTGCCGAAATTTCTGTGGTCATAGAGCAGCACGGCAAAGCCCGCTTTCGCAAATGCCTCGGCGAACTTGTCGATATACAGCTCTTTAACGGCGGCGAAGCCGTGGCTCATTACAATCGCCGGGGCTGGTTTATTCAGGGATGCTTCTTCGCAGGCAGGCAGATAAAGCCAGGCGTCTAGCTCGACACCGTTGGCTGGCACCTTAACACTGTGGCGGGTAAATTGACTCATAGTCACCTCTCTATCACTCATTGACTCTGAACCTCAAATATGGGGAAACGAGAAAATAGTAAGGCGAGAGGGCGAAGGGGTCTGCCTTGAAACGGACAGGTATCTTCGCTAATCAGACAACTTGCGTGCGAAACTCGCTCGGGGTGACTCCCATCATCTTTTTAAATGCCGATGCGAAGGCGCCGGCAGAATCATAGCCCATCTCCATCGCCACCCGTACTATGGGCTCGCCGAGATTTAGCCTGGGGATGGCGGCGAATATTCTGGCCTGTTGACGCCAAATGGCGAAGCTCGTCCCCAGCTGGGTTTGAAATAGCCGGGACAAGGTTCTGGGTGATGCGCCGACTATCTCCCCCCATTGGCTAAGCGTGCAGTCGTTGCCGGGATCTGCGAGCAAGCCTAGGCAGATCTTCTGCAGCCGGTTATCTTTTGGCATGGGGAGCTTCAAGGGGATCTCTTGTGCCCAGCCGATCTCGCTCATCAGAAGTTGCATAAGGTGCACCTCTCTGCTGCTGGGTTGGCTGCTGCTGGTCACAGGCATCGCACTCTTCATCAGCTCTCTAAGCAGGGGGCTGACCACCAGACTTTGGGGCTGCTTGGAGAAGCGCTCGGGCAGGGCATCTGGTTGAAAATAGACGCTACGCAGACTGACTTGGCCTCGGGCCTTGAGTCTGTGGGGCAGCTCGGCAGGCATCCACAGCGCTTGCTGAGGCGAGATTATCCAAAAACTCTCCTCGCAGCTCAGTTCCATCACACCGGATTCGGCGTAAATCAGTTGCGCGGCGTGGTGCCAATGGGGCGCCAGTAGTTGGCCATCTGAATACTCCCGAGCAACCGGCTTAAATAGCTGAGATGGCGAGCCAAAGACGGGGATATGTTCGATCTCTTGCCTGTGCATCATCAAGCTTTTGACCTCTTTGTCTTCATGCCAGCCTTCTCCTTTTTAGCATCTAGACCGCTTCGGCATCATAGCCTAATCCAAGGTTTGTTGTTACCCCAATATTTTCAATGCCTTGCTTTATTTTCGTGCGCCAAGTCTTACTAACTAGGCCGTGTTAACTGCCAAGGGAGGGGGACTCAAGGTGGAGATAAAAAATCGGCCCCAACGACAGCGCCTCGTAGGGCGGTGCTTGGGGCCGATATCTGGTTTCTTTCTGGCTTGTTAGTAGGCTTGTTAAGTCAGTTATCTAAGCGCTTAGCAGGAGCCTTTTAAATTAGATCGCCTTATCCAGCGCCTGAGACACATCCGCGATAATATCCTCGATATGCTCTATGCCGACCGAGATGCGGATCAGATCTTCCGATACCCCCGCCTTGGCCAGTTCCTCGCCGTTGAGCTGTCTGTGGGTGGTGGTGGCCGGGTGGCAGGCCAGGGACTTGGCATCGCCTATGTTGACCAGGCGCAGGATCATCTGCAGGGCATCGATAAAACGTCCGCCGGCCGCTTTGGCCGCCTCGCTATCTTCCGCCTTGATGCCGAAGCTGATGATGCCCGAGGCCTTACCCGAGGTGATCTTCTCACAGTTGTCGCGATAGGGGCTGTTGTCCAGCGCGCCATAGTTGACCCAGCTGACCCTGGGGTCTTGCTCGAGGAAGTTGGCCAGGGCCAGGGCGTTGTCGCAGTGACGCTCCATTCTAAGCGCCAGCGTCTCTAAGCCCTGTAACAGTAGGAAGGCACTCTGAGGCGATAGGGCGGCGCCGGTATTACGCAGCGGCACCACGCGGCAGCGACCAATAAAGGCCGCCGGACCGAAGGCCTGGGTATAGACCACACCATGATAGGAGGGGTCTGGCTCGTTGAGCAGGGCGAAGCGCTGAGGCTGGGCGGCCCAGTCGAACTTGCCCGAGTCGATGATCACCCCACCTATGGTGGTGCCGTGGCCGCCAATATATTTGGTAAGTGAATGGATGACGATGTCGGCGCCATGCTCGAAGGGGCGGCAGAGCACCGGAGTGGCGACCGTGTTGTCGACGATCAGCGGCACGCCATGCCTGTGGGCTATCTCGGCCAGGCGGGCGATGTCGACGATATTACCGGCCGGGTTGCCGATAGACTCGCAAAACAGCGCCTTGGTCTTGTCATCGATATGGGCCTCCAGGCCATCGAAGTCGTCGAAGGCCGCCATACGCACCTCGACGCCTTGTCTGGGCAGGGTATGGGCAAACAGGTTATAGGTGCCGCCATAGAGCTGACTGGTGCTGACGATGTTGTCGCCCACCTGAGTCAGGGCCTGAATCGCATAGGTGATGGCGGCCATGCCGGAGGCCAGTGCCAGTGCGCCGATACCGCCTTCGATGGCGGCCAGGCGTTGCTCGAGCACATCTGTGGTGGGGTTCATGATACGGGTATATATGTTGCCCGCCACCTTAAGATCAAACAGGTCGGCACCATGCTGGGTGTCGTCGAAGGTATAAGAGGTGGTCTGATAAATGGGCACGGCCGCCGCCTTGGTGGTCGCTTCCGAGGTATATCCATGATGCAGGGCTAGAGATTCGAGTTTCATCTAATTCATCCTATCGCTTAACTGAAAACCTGTGATCGAAAAATGACCATGGCATTTAGACTTCTAGATGTCTAAATGTTTTTAATTTGCTGATGATTTGCTCGATGAGGTGAGTTTTATGGTCGAATTGGCTTGAGAGCGGATTGGTTATCTGCCTTTTTCCTCTGGATCCTATAGCATCAAAAAAGGCAAAAATGAGCCCGGATGACATCACTCGAGTCGAGCAATTTTTGTCCCAAATTGAATGTTTTAGCCCCAGCTAAATAAGCGGCATCCCCTTTACCTGTTTTATTGTTATAAAACTACATTGTTAACAGTTCTTAGGATTCGCCAGCGATCATGATCACAAATCCGGCGGAAAAACTGTAGCTAAGTTACAAGCCCGTGTCGGAATGTGACCTCAATAGCGGAATCCCGGTTAACAAACTTTTACCATGAGGCATCCCAATTTAGTAACGGTTGATGTTTGCGATGGCAGGTTTTCCAGACAAGATTAAGACGATAAAGAAGGGCCTAGATGTGCCTATCGCCGGCGAGCCGAGGCAAGAGATAGATTGCTGCGCTCGTCCTGCAAAGGTAGCACTGCTGGGTGAAGAGTATGTTGGCCTAAAACCCACCCTCTTGGTGGAGGTCGGCGATCGAGTGAAGAAGGGTCAGACTCTGTTCGAAGACAAGAAGGCGCCGGGCATAGGTTTTACCGCGCCGGCCAGTGGTGTGGTCGTCGAGATCAACCGCGGCGAGCGTCGTGTGTTGCAGTCTGTGGTGATCCAGGTCGAGGGCGATGAGCAAGTCACCTTTAAGGCCTATTCGGATCTGAGCCGCCTGAGCCGTGAAGCCGTACAGCAAAACCTGGCCGAGAGTGGTCTGTGGACTGCACTGCGCACTCGCCCCTTCTCGCGTGTGCCCTTGCTCGATAGCGAACCTGCCGCCATCTTCGTCAACGCCATGGACACCAACCCGCTGGCGGCCGATCCCCGCGTGATTATCGCAGAGCAGCGCGAGGCCTTTGCTGCCGGACTTGAGGTACTGACTTATCTCACCTCTGGCAAGATCCACCTGTGTCACGATGCCGGCGAGGCATTGCCTGGCGCCGACCTCGCGCGTGTCGAGAGCCATCGTTTTGCCGGTGTGCATCCCGCTGGCCTGGTGGGCACCCATATTCACTTTATCGCGCCTGCCAGCCTGGAACGCCCAGTATGGCACCTTGGCTATCAGGATGTGATCGCTTACGGCAAGCTGTTCCTGACAGGTGAGCTCTACACAGATCGCGTGGTGGCCCTGGGTGGCCCGACGGCGCTCAATCCAAGACTGCTGCGCACTCAGCTGGGCGCTCAGCTCAGCACCCTGGTAGAGGGTGAGATCAAGCCAGGCAGCAACCGTGTGGTGTCAGGCTCTGTACTGGCTGGCCATACTGCCTTTGGCGTTCACGACTATCTGGGCCGTTTCCATCAGCAGATCTCTGTGCTGGCGGAAGACGCCAAGCATCAGCTACTGCCATGGGTGCGCGGCGGCGCAGACAAGTTCTCTATCACCCGCGCCGTGACCTCTCGCTTCAAGGCGACCAAGCGTCTGTTCGACCTGACCACTCACGCCGGTGGTTCACACCGCGCCATGATGGCCTTCGGTCAGCTGGATCGCGTGATGCCGCTGGATATCCTGCCGACCCTTTTGGTGCGTGACCTCGTGGTGCGTGACACTGATGAGGCGCAGGCCCTGGGGGCCCTAGAGCTGGATGAAGAAGATCTGGCCCTGTGTACTTTTGTCTGTCCGGGCAAGTATGACTTCGGACGGGAACTTCGCATCTGCCTAGATATTATTGAGAGGGAAGGTTAATGAGTAAGCAAGACAATAAGCCAGATGTGCAAGAGAATTACTATGCCCACGGCTCGTCGATGCGTAGCTTCCTGCGCTCGCTGCTTTATGCCCATGGCCGCAGCACTAAAGGCAAGGTGCACGTTCGCGATGCGATCGATGTAAAACGTACCATGACCCTGGTGGGTCTGTGTCTGCTGCCGGCGATTCTGTTCGGCATCTATAACCTGGGTCTGCAGGCGCAGCTGGCGCTGGCTTCTGGCTTGACCACGCCCGATGTTTGGCAGCTACTGCCGTTCAATGCCATCACCGGCGGCCTCGGCGAGCAGAGCGGTTTCTTTGGCCTGTTTGGCTATGGCCTGAGCTTCTACCTGCCTATCTATCTTACCGCGCTGTTGGTGAGCCTGTTTTGGGAGATGGTGTTCGCCAAGGTGCGTCGCCAGGAGCTGCATGAAGGCTTCTTCGTCACCGCCTTGCTGTTTACCCTGATCCTGCCGGTATCGACACCGCTGTGGATAGTGGCCCTTGGTATCACCTTCGGGGTGATCATGGCCAAAGAGGTGTTTGGCGGCATGGGGTACAACTTCCTCAACCCTGCGCTGGCTGGTTACGCCTTTATCTACTTTGCCTACCCGACCGAGGTGGCGCAGATTGCCCAGTTTGTGGCGGTCGATGGCTTCTCGGGAGCGACAACCTTGATTCAGACTGCTGCGGGCAAGATGAGCTTCGAGGGTTACACCTGGTATCAGGCCTTCAGCGATCCGCTGTGGTGGGATGCCTTCTTCGGCTTCACCGTCGGCTCTATCGCCGAGACCAGCACCCTGGCCATTCTGATCGGCGGCCTGTTGCTGCTGTTGACTCGCCTGGCCGACTGGCGTGTGGTGGCCGGTGTGATGGCCGGTATGGTGGCAACCGCCGTGCTGTTCAACCTAATCGGTTCGGCCAAGAACGAGATGTTCGCCATGCCTTGGACCTGGCATCTGGTCACCGGCGGCTTCGCCTTGGGGATGATGTTTATGGCAACAGATCCTGTGACCACAGCCTATACCCGTCAGGGCAAGTTTGCCTACGGCGTCCTGATCGGCTTCATGACGGTACTTATTCGCGTGCTGAATCTCAAGATGCCTGAAGGGATCATGCTGGCGATTCTGTTTGCCAACCTGTGGGCACCACTCTTCGATTACCTGGTGGCGCGCAGCAACATGAAGCGGAGGCTGAAACGCAATGCCTTATAAGTCAGAACATATGTTAAGGATCCAGACCGCCAACCTCTGGTCGTCAATCTTCGCATCCTTTTTGTTTCGTCGTTCCAGAGAGCGCGCCACTATGGAGAAGCAACGCTAATGGCATTTAAGAAAGATACCGTTGTGGGGACCATGATCTTCACACTCGTCCTCTGCCTCTCTTGTTCTTTTATGATCACAGGAACCGCCGAGGTACTCAAAGAACGTAAGTTGGTGAAGAAGCGCGACGAGCTTAAGCGCAACGTCTTGCTGGCCGCCGATATCGATATCAGCGGCGACAAAGATTTTCGCACCATCTTCGAGCAGTCTGTGAAGCCTCTGCTGGTAGAGCTGGACAGCGGCGTCATCGATAGCCAGGAGAACGTGCTGGATTTCGACGACCGTATGGCGGCTATCAATCCGCAGACCTCGAGCAAGCCGAAGAAAGATATCGCCAAAATCAAGACCCGCGCCAATCAGGCCCGCGTATTCAAGGTGTTTGACGACAAGGGCGAGCTGCACGCCGTGGTGCTGCCTATCTATGGCAAGGGGCTCTGGTCGATCATCTATGGTTATGTGGCGCTCAAGCCGGATCTGAACACCATAGAAAACGTGGTCTTCTACGAGCATGGTGAGACACCGGGTATCGGCGACTTCCTCGACGACAAGGCCTGGACCGACAAGCTTAAGGGCAAGCAGCTATTTGATGAGAAGGGGCAGGTTTCCTTCAAGGTGGTCAAGGGCGGTGCTAAGGCCGGCGATCTCCATGGTGTGGATGCCGTGAGCGGCGCGACCATGACGGGACGCGGCGTACAGCGTGCCATGCAGTTCTGGTTCGGGGTCGAAGGTTATCAGACCTTCCTTCACAAGCTAAAAGCGTCGGAGGTTTAAGATGAGTAAGAGTATGACGGCGACCCGGGACATTCTAACCGGCCCGATTTTCGCCAATAACCCCGTGGCCATGCAGGTGCTTGGGGTCTGTTCGGCGCTGGCGGTGAGCAACTCGATGCAGACCGCATTGGTGATGACCCTGGCGGTGACCTTCGTGTTGGTCTTCTCCAACCTGATCATCTCCAGCATCCGTAACTTTATTCCTAACAGCGTGCGCATCATCGCTCAGATGACGGTGATCGCCTCCCTGGTGATCATCGTCGACATGGTGCTGCAGGATGTGGCCTATGAGCTGTCGCGTCAGCTGTCGGTATTCGTGGGATTGATCATCACCAACTGTATCATCATGGGCCGCGCCGAAGCCTTCGCCATGAAGATGCCGCCGCATCTGGCGGTGGTGGATGCCATGGGCAACGCCATGGGCTATGGCGTTATCCTGCTCAGCGTCGCCTTCGTGCGTGAGCTGCTGGGCGCCGGTACCCTGTTTGGCCATGAGATCTTAAAGACGGTCGAGAACGACGGCTGGTACCTGGCCAACGAGATGTTCAAGTTGCCGCCGAGTGCATTCTTCCTGATTGGCTTACTGATCTGGGCCATCAATGTTATCCAGCGTAAGCGAGGTTAAGGCTATGGAACACTATATCAATCTCTTTGTTCAGGCCGTCTTTATCGACAACATGGCGCTCTCCTTTTTCATGGGCATGTGTACTTTCCTGGCCGTTTCGAAGAAGGTATCGACCTCCTTCGGTCTGGGTATTGCCGTGATCGTGGTGATGACACTCGCGGTGCCACTGAACCAGCTGATCTACTCCAAGGTATTGGCGCCGGGTGCCCTGGCCTGGGCAGGTTATCCCGAGCTGGACCTGAGCTACCTTAAGCTCATCACCTTCATCGGTGTGATCGCGGCTTTGGTGCAGATCCTGGAGATGTTTCTGGATAAGTATATTCCCAGCCTGTATGACAGCCTGGGGATCTTCCTACCGCTACTGACGGTGAACTGCGCCATCTTCGCTGGGGTGATCTTCATGGCGAACCGCGACTACACCCTGGGTGAGTCTGTGGTGTTTGCCACCGGCTCTGGTCTTGGCTGGGCGATGGCCATCGTGCTGCTGGCGGGTCTGCGTGAGCGGATGAAGTTTCACGCCATTCCAGCCGGGCTGCAAGGTGTGGGTATCACCTTTATTACCACGGGCCTGATGGCATTGGGCTTTATGTCTTTCTCCGGCATCTCGCTGTAACGGGCGTGCTAGTGTCAGTGCATTAAGAAAAGGGTTATTAGATGGAAATGGCAATAGGCATAGGCATGTTCACCATAGTGGTGTGTGTGCTGGTGATGGTGATTTTAGTCGCCAAGAGCAAGTTGGTGATCAACGGTGACGTGAGCATCCGCATCAACGACGACGATGACAAGAGCATAACCACGGCGGCGGGCGATAAGCTACTGGGCGCCCTGGCGAGCAAGAATATCTTTATTCCGTCGGCCTGTGGCGGCGGCGGTACCTGCGGTCAGTGCCGGGTGAAGGTTAAGTCGGGTGGCGGCGATATCCTGCCGACCGAACGCGACCATATCAACAAGAAAGAGGCCAAAGAGGGTTGTCGTCTGGCCTGTCAGGTGGCGGTGAAGACAGACATGGAGCTTGAGCTGGAAGAGGAGATCTTCGGCGTCAAGAAGTGGCAGTGTGAGGTGATCTCTAACGATAACCAGGCCACCTTCATCAAGGAGCTGCTGCTCAAGCTGCCCGAAGGGGAAGACGTGAAGTTCAAGGCGGGCGGATACATTCAAATTGAGGCGCCGGCTCACGAGGTGAAATACAGCGATTTCGATATCCCGACCGAGTACCGTGACGACTGGGAAAAGTATGGCCTGTTCGATCTGGTCTCGACCGTAGAGGAAGATGTGCTGCGCGCCTACTCCATGGCCAACTACCCGGATGAGAAAGGGGTGATCATGCTGAACGTGCGTATCGCCACGCCGCCATCAGAGGGGCTGCCACCGGGTAAGATGTCCTCTTACATCTTTAACCTCAAGGCGGGCGATAAGGTGACTATCTCAGGGCCATTTGGTGAGTTCTTCGTGAAGGAGACGGACGCCGAGATGGTGTTTATCGGTGGTGGTGCAGGCATGGCGCCGATGCGCTCACACATCTTTAACCAACTCAAGGGCGAGCAGACCAAGCGTAAGATGACCTTCTGGTACGGTGCCCGTTCACGCCGTGAGATCTTCTATCAGGAGGAGTTTGACGCGCTGGCGGCGGAAAACGACAACTTCGAGTGGCACGTGGCGCTGTCGGACCCGCTCCCAGAGGACAACTGGGACGGCTACACAGGCTTCATCCATAATGTGCTCTATGAGAACTACCTGAAGAATCACAAGGCGCCGGAAGACTGTGAGTTCTACATGTGTGGCCCTCCGATCATGAACTCCTCGGTGATCAACATGCTAGAAAGCCTAGGGGTTGAGCAGGAAAACATACTGTTGGATGACTTCGGCGATTAATCCTTAGTCTTTCTAAGACAAAAACGCAGCCAATGGCTGCGTTTTTTTATGGGGCAATCATAGCTTTTGTTGCAGATACTCTATTGCTTTTTCATTTCCAGCATCCGCACTTCTACTCATCCAGATTTTTCCCGCAGAAGTAACGTTTCTGTCGAGCAAATATTTCCCTAATCTATATTGGGCCTCACTATTGTCAGTTTCAGCCGCTTTTTTTAACCAAGATAATCCCAGCTTCTCATCGACTGGGACGCCTTCACCCTCGAGATAAAGTTCACTGAGATTTAACATGGCCGTTGCTTGGCCATGCCACTCTACGGCGGATTGATAGAGGCTAATAGCTTGCTCAATATCTTGCTCAACACCAAGACCTAGGCGATACATCTCGCCAAGGTTATTGGCGGCGGTTGAATCTTGTTGCTTAAGTGCCAATTCGTAAAAATAACGGGCTTGTTGGTAGTCCTGTTTAATCTGATTGCCAAAGAAGAAGAGGTTTCCAAGCTTCATGTTTTCGTTATACTTTCGCAACTTGCAATAGGTGGAGTAGAGTTCAAGGCCATGTTGCATGTTTTTAGCCACGCCTTCTCCATTCATATAGAGTAAAGCTAACCGCATATAAGCATAAGGGTGTTCTCCCTTTATACCTTTCTTATACCAAGCGATGGCTAGGTCGACATCATGATGACTAGGGCTGCCAAATTCGTAGATTTGACCTAAGCTAGCGGTCGGGTCAATTTCTCCTTGTGAATAGGCTTTCTCAAAATAAGTAATTGCTTTATCGATATCATGCTCGATTAAATCGCTCTTATAGTAGATGACCCCAAGGTAGTGGGTTGCCAATGAATTGTTATTTGCACTTTTTAATAAGTAGGGAAGTGCAAGTTGATCATTTTTTTCTGTTCCTAAGCCTAAATGATAGGCTTTACCTACTTCGAAATAGGCTCTCTCTAAGCCGAGATCTGCTGCTTGTTGAAAAAAGGACAAGGCTTTAGCTCTGTCCCGTTTAACCGTGTTCCCATCTCGATAGATGATGCCCAAGTTATATAAAGCTTGGGTATTATTCATGGTCGCCGCTTTATTGAAAAGTTCTAGCCCTAATTCAGTATTTCGTTCGACGTATTCGCCGTTGAAGTAGATAGAAGCCATGTTATTAAGCGCTAGGGCATTATTTTGTTGAGCCGCAAGTTGGTATAACTGTAGAGCCATATCAATATCTTGAGGAACGAATTGCCCTGACTCAAAAAAAGTCGCTAAGTTAACCATGGACCCCGCATCACCTAGTTCTGCTGCTCTCTGATAAAGTTGTATGGCTAACTTTTTGTCTTGTTCTACAAACCAACCGAAGTCATACATATTGGCTAAATAGCCAGTGGCTGAGCCATGGTTTTGCTCTACAGCCAATTGGAGATAATGTATGCCCTGCTTTGGATCTACTTCGGTGGCAATGCCGTCGAAATATAGAGTGGCTAAGTTGTATTGAGCCGATGCATCACCCGCGTCGGCAGCGAGTTGGTACCACTTTAATGATTGCTTAACCTTGTCTTTTTCAAAGTGAAATAGATAGGCCAAACCTAGATAACAGGAGGTTTGTTGTTGGTTAGCACCGAGTAGAAAGTTTGTCTCGGCCAGTTGTAAGTCTTTTTTGAGCGGTTCGTCTAAATAGAGAAATCCTAATTCGCAAAATGCTATTGGATCATTCAAGGATATAGCTTGCCGATAGTAATCTATCGCTTGATCTAGGTCTTGTTCGACAAACTCACCATTTCGATAAAAAGCTGCGAGGTTGATTAAGGCTTGAGTGTCCTTCTGTTTTGCGGCTTTTAGATACCACTTAAATGCAAGTTCGTTGTCTTCTTTAGTACCTAACGCGCCAACGTCGTAGATTAATCCTAACTCACTCTGAGCTCTCGGTAGCCCCTCGTTGGCAGCCTCTTGGTATAGTTTGAGTGCTTTTTCGGGCTGAGCACTCTCATAGAGTTGCTTGGCAAGTGTTAACTTATTCTCGCTTGTCAGTGTTGAACTTTCTACCTGTAGATCGATAGACGAATTATTCGTCTTCTCGGAGGAGGAGGGATTAGTGTTGGTTGATGCGCAAGCACTTAGGATTCCTAAGCAAAAGAGAGTCGAAATGGTGCGGTACATGTCATTCCTTTAACATCTGATTAATACTTTTGCATCATATCCTTGGGGTTGGGGAAAAGTAAACGACTATATCCCTCTTGAAGAGTTGTAGGCAGTCATTGTGATTTGATCTACATCAAGGAGTCAGTAGGACTGGATCTCTATATTGTTTTGTTATCTAAAGGTTAATAAAGCGAGTGATATGAGCGACAAGCCAGCGGGAAGCGAGAGCACGGCACCTAAGAGCACTTATACTGTGTCGGCGCGGGGCAAGGCGGATCATCAGTCAGTGATTAAGTTTTTAAAACAAAACTTTGCCGCGGTGCCCCTTGGGCAGATTGAGAGTGTATTTGGTTTCGTCGAGCCATCGACCCTATATGGCGGACGTTTCTATCTGATGCGTCAGCTGTCTGAGCGGGACACGGGCCTGCTGGCGGATCATGGTATTGGGCTTAGAATTCCCTTTACCAATCACTTTGCCACCAAGGAGGAGTTCGACGCCAATCGCGCCTTGCTGGCTAAGTATCATCACAAGCGCAACTCTATTATCTGCACAAACGATGACCTCGCTTACTGGATCAAGCAGGAATTTCCCGACTATGACATCGAAGCCAGCGTGATAAAGAACCTGCTAAAACCTGAGCAGATCGAAGAGGCCTTTGGGCTCTACGATACCCTGGTGCTTCCTATGGTGCTCAACGATGATGAGGCCTTCTTGGCGGCCTTGGCGCAGAAAGATCGTATTCGTTTGTTTGCCAATGCAGGTTGTGCCTACACCTGTCCGGCGCGAATCTGTTACAAGTCTATCTCTAAGTTTAATAAGGGGCTGGGGGGCGAGTTTAAGTGTTCCCAAGATCTTAAGGCGAGAGAAATGCAGGGCATGATAGATTTCGAACTACAAAGGCTGAGAAACCTGGGATTTCATAAGTTTAAACTGCTCAGGGCGAGGGCCGGTGCCCAGACTGGCTATTAGTGGGTCATGGTCGATAGCAGGGAAGTAAGGCGCTAGACAAGCCCAAATATTTAGCCCATTAGGTCGAGTCGAGTTGCTGCCAACGCTTTACCTTTAGCAGCGCTTTCTCTTTGTCTACGCTTTCTCTTTTTCTGCGTTTTCTATTTGTCTGCGCTTTCTATTTGGTAGTGCGTTATTTTTGGCGACGCTTTTCTCTTGTTGCGCGTCAGGCGATCGCACTTGTGCTATCTTGTGCCTTTTTAATGTATTTACCTTAATAAAATCAGTCTGATACTATAAATCTTTGCTGACGCCACCTACCACTTAGCCAGCAATATTCCCCGTTCAATCAACATACTTCTTTGTCTCTTTAGCTTTGAGCTGAGTTGCCGTTGTGTCACTGCAACCCAGTGTCTCTGTGAAATTACGGATTTACAAAATATTCACATTTGGGTTTACTCCTATTTTTATTTGAGTATATTGTATACAGAATATTTTATCTCAATAGGTAATGTTGTTATTCGCCCGAAAGGAAGCGCAGACGCCAGGGAGAGGGCGATTTACCCTAAAAAGCTAACAATAAGAGTGACTAATAACATGACCAACAAATTGACTTTATCTATCCTGGCCGCCCTGTTGACAACTAGCGCAGGCGTTAGCGCCAAGCAGCCCGAGTTTGCCGCCGATCACTGTAAGGCGGGGGAGATCAACGCTCAGCATTATCGTAATTTCCCTGCCGCCGAGGCTGAGGCCAAGGCTCGTCATGCCAAGCTGTTTGAGCGTAAGCGCGCCATGGCTAAGCCTGGTGATGATGCCAGTGTGGCGATCGGCGATACCCCTTCGGCGCTGGCCTTGTCGGCGACCCCAAGTTACGTGATCCCTGTGGTGTTCCATGTGTATGGCACCCAGTTCAACGGTAAGACGGTGACCGATGCGGTGATCATAGATGCGCTCAACAAGACTAACGAAGACTTTCAGGGACGCACCGCCGATTTCGCCGACATAGATGCAGAATTCCAAGGGGTGAAGCAGGCGCTCAATATCGAGTTTCGCCTAGCCAGTATCGATCCACAGGGGAATCCCACTTCGGGTATCGTTTATCATCCGGCATCGTCTGGGGCGGGTAACTATTCCAGTTCAGATGTGAAGCGGGATCACTGGGATAACTACAAGTATATGAATGTCTACATTCAGAACGACCTCTATGCCGATGGTGTCACCAACAACTCAGGGGTGGCCTGGTACCCGGATACCACAATGTCAGACGAGGGGCTGGCACGGGTGACCTATAACGGCGCCTATCTTGGTAGTAACACCGACGAGAACTTTCGCTCTGTGTTGACCCACGAGTTTGGTCACTTCCTGGATCTGATCCACACCTTCGAAGGCGGTTGTAAGCGTGGCATGGAGCGCCGTTGCGGCACCACGGGCGATGAGAACTGCGATACGCCGCAACAAAACAGCTGGCAGATGAACCCGGGTGATGGCGGCATAGTCAACTGCATGGGGCAGACCATCAACTGGCAGAACTTTATGGCCTACTCAGATCAATACGCCAACTTCACCCAAGATCAGGTGGCGCGCATGGTCAATGGCCTCGACAGTCAGGCCCGCGTGACTCTCTGGTCGGCGCAAAACCAGGCCGCGACAGGTGTGGCTAACTAATAGCGAAAGCCACGAAAAACGATAAAAAAACGCAGCCTAGGCTGCGTTTTTTCATCTCTTGAGGCGAGGATTAGACAAATGGCTAGATAAATACCGGGGCGTCGTATTCGTAGCCCTCGTCGGTATAGGCGGTCACTATGGCATCATCCACCAGGCCGGTAGGGGAGCTCACCTGAGTGTCGAAGAAGTGTTTGATCTGTTGGCGACGGCCGTGAGCCGCCCAGCTTTCGCCATCGGCCCAGATCTCGTTGAATACGATAGGGTAGTCGGTGCGACTGGCGCTCGGATGGTCAATCTGGCGGGTGAGAATGTACTGAATACAGCCCTGTTCCCGCAGTGAGTCGGGCTCCAGAGCCTTGAGTATCTCGAAGAGTTCGGCGGCTTTTCCCGCCTTGGGACGAAACTGGGCTATCACAAAAACGCGTGTTGACATCTGTAGCTCTCCGCTGGTTAAAAACCTAAATAAAATCATGGATGACCTCTGAGTCTAGCCTAAAAAGCGGCGCGGTTTAAAGGAGGCGTTTTGCTGATATGCTCGAACCTATCTGGCGAATAGGGCAAGGGTTATTCAGTGTCGTCTGGGAGTGCTATCATAAGGGCCCAAACAGAGCGCAGAGGAAACAGAGTGACACAGAGACCAGCTAATGATGCCCTTAGCGTTTTTGCTGAGCGATTAGCTCAGCTTGGGCTGGCGGATAATGAATGTTGTGAGGCGCTGAGTCAGGCCAAATGCATTCGCGCGCCCCGAGGTGAGATATTGCTGCACCAGGGGGCCTGCCAGGAGCATGGTTATTTCATCGTCGATGGCATCTTGGGGGCCCAGTATTATGGCGATTGTGGCGGCCTGTTTTCGAAGGAGTTTTATTTTGAAGGGGAGCTCTGTCTGCTCTATCACAGCCTGCTGACAGGGGATGCGGCGCCCTATCAGCTGGAGGCGGTGACTGACGCGACCTTGGTGCGCTTCCCCCTCGCGCAGCTAAAACAGGCGAGCTGGCAAGCCGTGCTGATCGCCTTGCTGAGTCAACAGCTGCTGTACAAGGAGGAAAAGGAGGCCTTCTTGTTGCTCAAACGTCCCGAGGAGCGCTATCTCTACCTAGTCAACCATAGGCCCATGTGGGTCGAGCGCCTGAGTAACGTGCAGCTGGCTCGCTATATAGGTATTACGCCCGTGAGTCTGTCGCGGCTCAAGGCCAGGCTAGCCTGAGACTAACTGATGAGAGGGAGGAATGAGGAGCACTAGTTTAAAAAGATAGACTTGTTGATATAGGTGAAAAGATAGCGGTGCGACACTTTCCATGCCTTGGTATAAGCTAGTACATATAAGCACCGAAAAGATTCTTGCCGGCTTATCTTAAGTTAATGCGCCTTGAATCAAGGCTGAACCATACTAGCTCCATCTTTCGCATGTTGAAATCTTAGGTGTGTATGTCGCTGTTTCTTCTCTCTCAATGTTTGATCGCTGTGGCGATCGTTACAGACATTCTCTCTTTTCAATTCAAGCAGAAGCGCCACATAGTGCTCTGCCTCGCACTGTCTGGGGTATTAATCAGCGTTCATTTTGCGCTGCTGCTCCAGTGGACGGCCGCCGGGCTCATGTTGGTCGCCGCGATTCGCTACCTGGTGACCGTATTTTCACACTCGCGGCGCCTACTCTGGCTGTTTCTGGGGATTAATAGCTTGATTGCCCTATTTACCTATGCCGGCCCCCTGAGCCTGATAAGTTTTGCCGGCAGCTGTACTCAGACCATCGCCGCCTTCTGTCCAAGGGATCAAGGCCTGAGACAGCTGATGTTAGTGGGTACCAGCATCTGGCTGCTTAACAACTATTTGGTGGGTTCGCCCACGGCTGTGGTGATGGAGCTGCTGTTTATCGGCAGTAATCTGGTGGGCTACTACCGCTTCTATGGCTTGCCGTGGCGCCCTAGGCTGGTAGATTAAGACGCTGGTAGATTTAGGTGAATAGGGGGCGGGATCCGAGTATTGAAATCTGATTCGAGAAAAGTGACGGCGGTGATTGCCACCGCCTTAATGCTTGCTCTTTCGTAAGCGAGCTCCGAACTTTACCGCTCCCTACTTAGCTATTTAGTTACTTAGCAACTTGTCGCTTAGTTATCACGTTGCTTAGTTCGGCCCTGTTGGTTGTGAGATGAGGCGCCGCGACCGTTATTGGTCTGATGGCTCCTTTCCCGCTGAGGGCTCTTCACTGGCTGATGGCTCCTCTCTCTTTGGTAGCTTTGCTGTTGATGACTCTTGTTGTCGCGCTGATGGCTCTTCATCTCACGCTGATAGCTGTCGTTTCGCTGAGGGCTCTTCTCTCTATTCCACTCTTTTGTCCTGTTGTCGGCTTTATTGCTCGACGAGCGATTGGCCTTGTCATTCAGGCTGAGTCGGTCGCGCTTCTCATAATACTTGGTCGGTGTCTTTTGCGCATTTTGATGACGGTCATGCTGGCTGCGTGCATCGCTCAGCTTATGGCTGAAGTTCTGCTCGCGGCGCTTTTGAACCTGCGCCGCGTTATAGTGCTTGGCCTGACTCGGCTTGGCCTGCTTTGAATTGGAATAGCGCTCCATGCTGCTATTGTGTTTTACGTCATAGCGGTTAGGACGATACTTGTCGTAGCGGGCCTTAACCTTTGGCGAGCGATACGCCACACCGTGTCTGTGGACCGGCTTGTGGTGCCAACGTTGGGCGCCGCTGCTGGTCACGATTCGGCTATAGGGGCGGTAGCGAGTCGTATGATGGTGATGGGTCACCACTATGTGACGCTGACGCCAGCTAAACGCACTGAAGAAGTAGTTAAAGCTGATATGTATGCCGCTGTTGAAGTAGAAGTGTCCCGAAATATGACCCGGGTAGTAACGGGCATAATGGGGCGGATAGGCCCAATATACTGGCGGGTAGTTGTACCAATGCCAATGGCCGTAGACCACTCGGGTGTCATAGTAAGGCACATAGATCACCTCTCGCTGCACAGGTTCGATAACGATCTGGCGATTGACCTTAGTGACCTTCATATTCTCCATGTCGTCGAAGGCATTGGCGCGCTCGGCCTGCTGTCTCAGGCTCTGAATGCTGTCCAGCACTCGCTCCTCGTCTTGCAAGAAGGTGTCGCCCAGCTTCTGAGTCCACTCGAGGTCGTCACTCAGGCGTTGCAGCAGGTCGGGAAAGGCGACCAAGGCGGTGACGCTGGGATCCCAGTCCTTTTTCTCAGCGCGGTTAACCGCCTCAGCGCCTTCTAACGACTTGTTTTTGTTGCGCCAACGATTGGCCTGCACCACCTCTAGCGGATAGGTGGAGGCAATTAAAATGTGGGTGAGTAGGCTGTCGGGATACAGGGCGATGGGGGCCAGCATCTGCGCAAGCTCGGCATCGCTAAACTGGATCTCTTGAACAGCGTCTTCTGCCCGCGACACTGAAGGGGTAAGCAGTGACTGTGAAAGGGCAATGAGCAGGAGCAAAGTCCATTGTCTGATGCTTTTCATAACGTCTCCTAGGCTTATCTGTCATTGGATTTACTCAGATAATAAAAGGCCCAAGATGAACATTAGCTGAAAGCTAAAAGTGGGGAAGAAAATAATAAATAAATGCTGAACCGAGCTGATTTAGGCTTTAGTTCAAACCCGGCTTTCGCTCACGCTATGGCTACTCGGCGAACTGTTGGGGGAAGCTCAGGATGAATTTGGCGCCGCCAAGCGTCGCCGAGCTGTCTATGGTGAGCTCTCCCTGATAGCTCTGCACCAGGTCGCCGACGATGGCGAGCCCTATGCCGTGGCCCTTCTCATAGGTATCGGCGCGTCGTCCACGCTCGAGTATGAGCTGACGCTGCTCTGGGCTAACGCCGGCGCCGTCATCTTCGACGCTGATGATGAGCTTTCCATTGTCAGCGTCGACGCTCAGCATCACCTTGTTTCTAGCCGCCTTACAGGCGTTATCCAGCAGGTTGCCCAGCATCTCTGTAAGATCGCTCTGATCGCCGTAGAAGATCTGGTTTTCCTCAGGAGCCTTGCCATAGCTGAGGGCTACCCCTGGATGGATCTTGACCAGGGTGCGCAGTAGCTTGTCGGAGACTAGGCTGACCTTGATCCCCAGGTGCCAGGCGTTACCGGCGGCGCTCTGGGCACGCTTGAGCTGGTGGCCTATGGTGCGATTGATCTGCCCAACCTGCTCAAGAGAGGTTGGGCTGAGATCTTTCTGGCTCTGGATCACCGCCAGCGGCGTCTTGAGGCTGTGGGCTAAGTCAGAGAGGGCGTTGCGATAGCGGCTGCGCTGGCGCTGCTCTGTGCTCAGCAGTGTGTTGAGCTGTTTGGCCACCGCCTGCAGTTCATTGGGGTAATGACCGCTGAGCTGCTCCGCCTCGCCGCGTTGTACTTGTCCCAGCTCCTCTCTGAATCGCGCCAGGGGTTTTAATGTCCAGGCCAACCAGGCAAATTGAATCGCCAGCAGTACCAGCATCAACACCACCAGCCAGCTCCACAGATGTTGGCTAAAGGCCTTGAGCTGCTGCGCCACGCCGTCGAGATCTTTGATGATGTGGATGGTGATTGGCGCGCTCTGGCGCTGGGCCTCGCCGGGGGCAAAGCGTACGCTGAAGCTGTAGATGAGATGGGGCTGCTGCTCTAACATCTGCTCGCCAAATTCGCTGCGTCCCACCTTAGGATGGGGCAGGGGAGTCGTGATGTTTAACCCAAGAAAGGAGTTGGATGACCAGAGGGGCTCAACGCTGGCCTGGCGGTCACTTTCAGTTTGGTTATCGCTCTGGCTGTCATTTTGGTTGTCACCCTGGTGGACGCTATCCGTTCCATGAGCGCCTGCGCTGTCGATCACTGCGTAGAGGCCTGAGCCTATGACATTGAACTGATTCTCCAGCAGCGCCTCTGGCATATAGAGCTTGCCTTCGTCCATCTCGGCCACCGCCAGCACAGAATAGAGGTAGGCGCTTAGCTGCTCTCTGACGTTGGTCATCACCTGTTGTTTAAAGGCGTTGTTGAGGGCGAAGCCAATGGTGGGCAGCAGCAGCAATATCAGCAGCAGGGCGCTGAGGATCAGACGAACCCTGAGGGAGTTGAGTTTGCCCTGTGGGGCGCGCTGGTTGCTCATCAAATGGCCTCGAAAGCTTAACTGTTATCCAGTGGCTTGAGGCGGTAACCTTGGCCACGCAATGTCTCGATAAGCCCATACTGGCCGTTGGGGTCGAGCTTCTTACGCAGGCGGCGGATAAAGACCTCTATGACGTTGGAATCTAAGTCGAAATCCTGATCATAGATGTGTTCGATCAATATGCTCTTGGACTTCACCTCGCCGATATGCAGCATGAAATACTCGAACAGCTTGTATTCGGAGCCGCTCAGGCTGACATCCTGGTCGCCAAATTTGATCTCGTGGCTGCTGGTGTTGAGAGAGTAGGGTCCGTTTTGAATCACAGGGCTGGATTTGCCCGCCGCCCGGCGGATCAGCGCCTTGAGCCTGGCGACCAGCTCTTCGGGATGAAACGGCTTGGTCAGGTAGTCGTCTGCGCCGGCATCCAGGCCTTCGACCTTGTCTTGCCAGTTGTCGCGCGCGGTCAGGATCAGTATGGGGTAGTCTATTCCCTCTTCTCTTAACCTGGCGATCAGCGCGATACCATCTAACTTAGGCAGGCCAACGTCGATAATGGCGGCGTCGTAGGGATACTCTCGTCCCTGAAACAGGCCCTCTTCGCCGTCGCTGGCAATGTCTAGGGTGTAGTTGGCATCGAGCAGGTGTTGTCTCAAATTTTCCTGAAGGGCTAAATCGTCTTCAACCAGTAGTAATCGCATTGGCGTGTCCTTTCTTAGCAGGTTATTGTCGGCTCATCTGTCCTGTGACGGCGTCGATGGCGACATAGAAGACCACGCCATCTTTACTGAGCAACTTGGCGCGGTAGCCTGGGTTGCCATTGACCCGTGATGATTGCACGCTCAGGACCTTGGCGTTATAGCGCCCCTTTACCATCTGAGTGGCCTGCTGACGATTTTTAACACGTAGATTTTGATTCGTATTTTTCTGAGCCGCCATCAAGATGCTGCTACTGGCCGCCGATATTCCATAGCCCGCACTGTATCCTTGTAGGGGAAACAGGAGTGACGCTATGGCGAGCAATATTAGGGCTGGTTTCATCAAAATCACCTATGTTGAATTCTTCGGACAGTGTAAAAGATCCTATAAAAATAAGAAACATATGCCGCGAATCTCCATCCTCGCCAGGGGAAAGCGGCAAGCGTGCTTTTTCATTGTTATCTTGCGCAGATGAACAAGAGCTGAATGTTTGATTTTGCGCCATCTTGTTGAATAGGCTAATTTTTAATGTTCAGCTTACGTTCATTTTCGATCGCATCTAATGGCCTTAAGCAAGACGCAGTCCATTTTATGGAGATTGATTATGAACAGACTCACGATGAAAACGAGCCAGCAGCTGGCAACTAATACGCCATTAACTAAGACGCCTTCAACTAAGACCCTCTCTGCTCTGGGCAAGCTGTATAGCGCCATCAAGGCCACCGCCTTGTTGACCATGCTGGGCAGCGGCGCAGCCATGGCTGCCGACAATCTCAGAGAAAATACAGCTCTAGTCGGCTCGGCATCGACCAGCGTAGTGCAGGATGAACAGACGCTGGCCCAAGGTTTTAGCCGCGCCGGGCAGGCCATGACCAGTACGCAGCAGGCGAGCGCCGACCAGCTTAAGCAGCAGAAGGTGGAACTTGCCCCGCGTAAGACGCGTGCGCAAGTGATTGCCGAGCGCCAGGCGCTGACACTTAGCTCATCTGATGCTGGGACTAAGACGCTCAAGTCCTCCGCTCAGCGCCTCGAGGCGGGGATCTACCACGAATTTGCTATCTATGAGGCCAGCAGCCGCCTGTTTGAAGATATCGATTATGACGGCTTCTATCGCACCTTCAGCGTGACCTTCGATGCCGATGTCCACAGTTATTATTTGGGCGAGCATGCCAACGTCTATGCCGACCTCTATCTGAGCCGTAATGGCGGCCCCTGGGAGCTGTACCACACCACAGATGTGTTCACCATAGTGGATGATGCCAGCGACGATGATTTTGAGGTGCTCACTACGCTGCATACTGGTTATCCGACGGACCATTATGATGTGTTGATCGATCTCTATGAGGTGGGTTACAGCGATATCGTCGCCACCATCAGCAGCGATGATCTGGATGATCTCTATGGCCTGCCGCTTGAGAGCGCCGATCGCGACCAGTATGTGGTCGAAGAGGTCGTCACCGAAGTCGAGGTGAGTGGCGGTAGCCTCTCTGTGGGCTGGCTGTTCGGGCTACTGGGGTTGGGCTGGTTGAGCCTTATCAGACGCCACAAGCAGGATTAATAAAGTTATCGAGATCTTTCTTCGTAGCAAGATTAATTAACCATAAAAAAATTAAGGTTAAGTTGCCTTGCCATGAAGCATATTTCACAAAATTTTGCCCCCAACAGGCGTATATTACTAGTTACTGGATAAACGTCTGAAATGGGGGAGACGATGCCAAAAGAGGCGATTAATCAAGTGGCTGCCAATCAAGGGGCCGTCAGTCATCAAGGAGTCAGTCAAGAGGTGAAGGTTTACAAGGTGTGGGACACGCCAACGCGGTTGTTCCACTGGATAAACCTTGGCTTAGTCATGGTGCTGATCTTCATTGGCATGGTGATGTTATTTAAGGGTGATATCGGCATCAGCGGCCTGGAAGCCAAGATTGGCTTGAAGAAACTGCATGTCTGGGTCGGTTACCTGTTTGCCATTAACCTGAGTGTCAGGCTGATCTGGGGTGTCATCGGCAGTCATAGCGCCCGCCTGAGTCAGTTGCTCCCGGATCTCAAGGGATTATCTGGCTACAAGGCCAAGCTGGCCAAGGGGGAGTCTCCTCAATATCTGCATCATAATCCCATGGGGCGCCTGGCCATCTTTGCCATGATGCTGCTGTTGGTGACCATAATGGTGACAGGCCTGGTTCGCGCCGGGACCGATATCTATTACCCACCCTTTGGCGGTGCGGTCAGCGACTATATCGCCCAGCCTGGCGTCGATGGTGCCAGCATCAAGCCCTATGACGACACCGGCGTCGATGCGCAGAAGGTGGCGGTATTAAAGCCCTATAAGTCTCTGGCCGGCGAGGTGCATGTGTATAGCGTGTATCTGCTGATCCTGATGATAGTGCTGCATGTGGCCGGGGTGATAGTGGCCGAGATTAAACATCAGCCTGGCCTAGTGTCGGCGATGATATCGGGTAACAAGCCCCTCAGCGGCCCCGCCGAGGATGAGAAGCACTAACTACGGCAAACAAAGGCGTTAGAAGATTCATTGCCTAAGCCAATGCCATCAGTTAACCGGAGTTTGAAGCAAGTATGAGAAAAATGCAGCCCAGGCTGCATTTTTTATGCCCTGGATTCTACCTATTTGCTGAGCGGGCAAAGCTTGGTTGGTTTTTTATCAAAGCGGCAATTAAAGACTTAATTTAATGCGATTTTTGGTCTAGTATGTTAGCTACTTGTAAATGTTTCGTTTCCGGGGGAAGCATGAAGCGCGCATCTATGCTGGCACTGTGTTTGGCGAGTCTTATCGCATCGGGATCTGCGATGGCGGTTGCCGATATTAAGGGGTATTACCTGGGGGCCATGGCGGGTCATTCCACGCTAGAGGCGGGAGAATTTGACGAGTCGGCCATCAGTTATGGTCTCTATGGCGGTTACTATTTCAGTAAAAACTTCGCCGTCGAGAGCACCTATGTTCGCACCGACAACTTTGTCGATGTGGGGGATGTGAAGGCCAATCAGCTGTCTATCGCGGCCAAGTTCCACCACTATTTCAATAATACTTACTCTATGTTCATCAAGGCGGGTATGGCGGCTACTAAGGTCGAGGCCGATCTGGACTATGACGGCAATGGCTGGCTGTGGGGCACTGGCTTTAACATGGCTTTCGACAATGGCATTAACGTGCGTATTGCCTATGAGATGCTCTATACCGATCTCGATGCGACCGGGCTCGATGAGCAGGTGGAAAGCGACTGGGGTAATGTCTATCTAGGCGTGCATTATCAGTTTTAGGCGCTAGATTAACGTTCGGCGTTGGCCCAACTTTAGACTCAGGTCCATTTTTAGACTCAGGTCCAATTTTAGACTCAGGTCCATTTTTAGACATTGAATGTCGATAGATAAGATGCAGCCCCAGGGCTGCATTTTTTGCGCTTTAAGTTTGCAAAACGTCATCTAAGGCGTATTTACAATGTAAAAAATCTACAATAACTCCTTCTTAAACAATTACAAAGCATCTGCTTCTCTCTCCCCTTGGCTTCTCCATATTGAAAGCTTATTGATAATCGTTATCATTTGCGTGCAATTTTTAGGGGAATTCTTAACAAATGAAACAGATGCGCTTATCAGCAGTCGCGCTAGGATGTGCCGTATCCTTATCGGTATCGGCAGAGCAACACAATACCAGTATCGAGCAACAAGCTTCGGCAGAGGTCGAACGCATTACCGTATATGGCCGGCAAAACAAGGTCGTGATGAATTCAGGTCTGGCGACTAAATCTGATATGTCACTCATGGAGACACCTGCGGCCGTAGTGGTGGTCGATGAGGAGTTGATCACGACCCAGGGGGCAACAGAGCTGCAGGAGCTGCTGCGTAACATCAGTGGTGTAACCCAGGCGGGCAACAACTATGGCATAGGCGACAATATCGTTATCCGTGGTCTGGGGGCCAATTACACCTACGATGGCATGTATGGTGGCGCCGGTCTCGGGAACACCTTTAATCCGACACGTTCATTGACCAATGTCGAGTCGGTTGAAGTGCTAAAAGGCCCTGCAACCGGCCTCTATGGTATGGGCAGCGCCGGCGGCGTGATCAACCTTATTGAGAAGAAGCCTCAGTTTAATGCCAGTCATCAATTCACTGCCGAAGTTGGCCAGTGGGACAGCTATTCACTGGGGCTCGACAGCACGGCTGCATTGACAGATAAGGCGGCCTATCGTTTGGTGGCAAAGCATGCCAGAAGCGAGGGGTATCGAGACATAGGTACCGACAGGGATGAGGCTTACGCTTCATTAAAATATCTACTGAGCGATCAGCAAGATATCATGCTCAGTGCCGCCTACATCAAAGATGCGATAGCGGTAGACTCAATCGGACATCCTATTCGTATTTACAATGCCGCGTCGGTTGGGGGTAAGCCTGCGGGTGAGGTTAGCTGGCAGGATCTTATCAACGATGCCTCTAACGCGGGATTACAGCTGAGCGATGAACAGCGCCAGCAACTGGCTGACTCGTTATCTGCCGGTGATGGCCTGACTCCCTATGCCTTCGGTGAGGCTGGGATCATTTCGCCGATGGCGAAGGACAATGAGGGTGAAGAGCTAAGGTTTAAGCTGACCCATAATATCTTTTTCGCTGACAATCTTTTCCTTAATCAGCAGTTGCAGTATCGCGATTATCAGTCGGGATTTGCCCGTCAGACAGGTGCCTATAACTATGTTTATTGGAACCGCAACGGGGTGATCAACAGCGATCCCCGAGCGCCTCTGGTGGTAGATGATCGTCTGTATCCCTTCGCCGCACGTCGCCAGGAGTATCGTCAGGTTCAGGCCGACGAGACTTCGTGGCAGTATTTTGCCGATCTGCGTTATGACTTTAGCGTCGCGGGAATAGATAACGAGCTGTTAGTTAACGCCAATTTTGAAGATCGCAATATTCGCTTCAAGCAATACTCTATCTATGACGCGGACAAGGTGATCAAGAATAAGGCCGGTGAGGTGATCTATCAGGGCCAGCTGCCCTATATTTTCGACATTCGCTCGCCTAATTGGGCGGAGGGACAGTTCGAAGATTATGACCCTCTGATGACCAGCAACTATAACAAGAAGGTGCAGGCATGGGGCGTGGGCCTGCAACATGTGGGCTACTTTGATTTTGGTATTACGACGCGAATTGGCGTCGCCTTCAATGACATCTCTCAGCGTTACGAGCATTATGGCGTCGATGCGCGCTACAGCGCCAGTCTCGCACAGCCTACGCCGGAAGCCGATACCTCAGATGATGGGATGACCTATAACTTGGGCATTACCTACATGCCAACCGATGATCTGTCGTTCTTTATCAATCACGCCAAGGGGCGCACCGCCTATAGCGTGCTGGGCAGCCTAAAGGGCGATGGTGCCGATAGAGAAGACTCGGAGTCTATCAGCAACGACATAGGGGTACGTTTTAAAGCCTTTGATGATCAGATGCTGGCCTCGATTGTGGTGTTTGAAAGTTCACGAACGAACTTGCAATACAACAACAAGGACTATGAGGCGGGGGTATCGGGCCCAGATGTGGCGCAATATTTCTATGACGGCAAGGAAGAGACCAAAGGGGTTGAGCTGGATCTCAATGCTCACCTTGGTGAGCGCTGGGCGATAAATGTCAATGGTGTCTATCAAGACGCCAGAGACAAGCAAGATCCCAACAGTACTAGCTTCGATACGCGTCAGAAAGGTGTGCCTTACGTGACGGCCAGTACCTGGGTGACCTATGATGCCGACTGGTTTAAGTTGCCGAGCCCGCTCAGTGTCAGTCTGGGCGCAAAATATGTGGATGAGCGCAGCACCCACTCCGCATCGTTTGGGATCCCAGATGGTTATGTGCCCAGTTATACCGTGATGGATGCTGCGTTGAGTTATCAGGCAGACAGTTGGACAGTGCAGCTGAATGTGAATAACCTGCTGGATGAGCACTATTATGAGAAAGCAATGTTCCTCGGCGGTATGCCTGGCGCCGAACGCAACGCTAAGCTGAGCCTCAGCTATCGTTTATAACTAGCCCTGTCACCAGCTAGATAGGTAATAAAAAACGCAGCCCAGGCTGCGTTTTTTTGTGGGTAAATCCTAGCGTAATTTACCCGGCAGATATTTGAATCTCGCCATCTGCTCGCCGTGGTGCTCAACGATTTTCGCCACCTGCTCGTCGCTCAGTACCTGACGCCACTGGTTCTTGCTGCCTTGGCGGAAGAAAGACTTGGCATTTTCATGTTTCTCCACAAAGCCGCGTTTGCTTTCCTGGGCCTTAAGCTGGGCGAAGGAGGAGTGCTTGATGGCGTTCTTGAGGCGATTGGGGTCTTTCTTCAGGCCGAGGAAAGATTCTATCTTGCGAAACACCTTCTTAGGGTCATCTAAGATATCTTCGTAGCGCAGCACCAGCTTGGCCTCTTCTGGGTTTTGAGTCCAGCTGGAGACATGCATTGACCATGAGGTGATCACCTGTGGCACGTTTTCGGGCTCGTTGGGGGTGCCTGTCATCTCTTCTGCCATGTAGGCGATGGTCTCATCTATGCTGTAACCGAAGTAGTTGGCCATAGAGACTGTGACGTCTAAGGGGTTTCGCACTATGTAGATGGAGCCCGAGGTCACCGAAGAGTTATGCAGCGGATATTCTTTATAGGTGCCCAGATAGTTATGGGTCTTCACGAAGGTGGTGCCGTGAGCCTGCATGGCGATGTCGGCTTGTACCGCGGGCCTGAGGGCGCAGATCTCATCCAGACTGAGGTCTGTCGTCTTACGGCCATCTTGCAGGCGCGCTTGAAAGCGGTGCGCTGCCGACTCGGCGGTCGAGATCTTGTGCATGGTGTTGATGTCGACCCCTTGCTCGGCGTTCTGGATATAGTTTTCAAGGAAGGCGCGAACCCAGGTGTTGCCCGATTTGGGATAGGAGGCGACCCAAAGAATATTCCCCATCAAAAAGTCCTTTCATTATTCTTGTGACTAGCTGGACGTATGCGTGTCCGGGTACAGGCATATGAAACTACCGATTTGCCGGGCAAATGGCAAGGGAGAGGCAAAACTCTCTTTTGTCTCGCCATGGTGCATGGGATATAGAATAATGGCTAGATTGGTTTCCGCCCTAAGAGTCGCTATGCTGAGCACCTAGTGGAAAAATTTTAGGCAATGGAGTCAAGCATGTTACGCCAGATCATTCATCAATCCTGTTTAGCGGGCGCCCTGGTTGCCCTCGGCACCAGCCAAAGCCTCTGGGCCCAAGACGAGGCGCTGTCGCAGTCGGTCAAGCAAGCCATGCCGGCGCTCTCCAGTCTCTATCTCGAGCTGCACCAAGCTCCCGAGCTTTCTTACCATGAGCAACAGAGTGGCGAGAGAATGGCGGCCGAGTTCGAGGCCTTAGGTATAGAGGTGACCCGGGATTTTGGTGGTCATGGCGTGGTTGGCATCTACCGTAACGGTAAGGGGCCCACTGTGATGCTCCGCGCCGATACCGATGCATTGCCGATTGTCGAGGAGACGGGCAAAGCCTACGCCTCTAAGGTCACCACGCTTGATGCCCAGGGCAATCAGGTGGGGGTGATGCACGCCTGTGGCCATGATGTGCACATGACCAATCTGGTGGGCACGGCGCAGCAGTTGATTCAGCAAAAAGATAAGTGGCAGGGCACCTTGATGCTGGTGGCTCAGCCCGCCGAAGAGGTGGGGGGCGGTGCCAAGGCGATGCTTAAACAGGGACTGTTTAGCCAGTTCCCGACACCCGATCATATTCTTGGGCTGCATGTCAGCGCCTCGGTACCTGCGGGTAAGGTGGCCATCGCCCCGGGCTATGCCCTGGCGAACGTGGATTCGGTGGATATCAGCGTGAAGGGGCGCGGCGGTCACGGCGCCTATCCCCATACTACGGTCGACCCTGTGGTCTTGGCGGCGCGCATAGTGCTTGCTTTGCAGACTATTGTCAGTCGGGAGGTCTCGCCATTATCGCCCAATGTGATCACCGTGGGCTCCATTCACGGCGGCTCGAAACACAACATCATAGGCAACGAGGTGAAGCTACAGCTGACGCTGCGCTCATACGATCCTAAGGTGCGCGAGCAGCAGATCGCCGCCATCGAGCGACTCACTAAGGGGATCGCCATTAGTGCGGGACTGAGCGAGGCCGAGTGGCCTGATGTGTATGTGCATCAGGAGGAGAGCATTCCATCGACCTACAACGACCCGGAGCAGACAGCTAAGGTCAGGGCCAGTATCGCCAAGCAGCTGGGGGATGATAATGTCTTGGAGGCATCACCTGTGATGGCGGGAGAAGATTTTGGCTTGTATGGCTTAACCCCCGCCAAAAGGCCAATCACCCTGTTCTGGTTAGGCGCTGTGCCCGCGGTAGATTATGCGGCCAGTCAGGCATCGGGCGCGAGTCTCCCCTCGCTGCATTCCAGCAAGTTTGCGCCGGATTACCCCGTCACCATCGAGGCGGGAGTGCAGGCGATGAGCCGCGCGGCCTTGGATCTGTTTAAGAAATAGCGTGTTAACGGGTCGATATTTAAGACTACTAGAAGTGTTTAAGGTAGGGCTGGCATGTGCCAGCCCTTTTTGCTGTAAGGACTTAGTTGCTAAGGAAGCGGAGTTGCTAGGACTGAGTAGTTGCTAGGGCAGAGTTGGAGTATCGAAGCCGTAGCTGGCCAGAATTTTCTGCCCCTGTGGTGACAGGATAAAGAGCGCCAGATCTGCGGCATGGGGCTGCGCATCCTGAATGACGGTCAGGCCGTAGTTGGCGCCGACACTGAGGTTTTCAGGCAGCTGCACTATCTTGAGGGGCTTGACCTCTTTCTGCGCCAGCACGGCGTTGGTGCAGTAGGTGAGGAAGATATCCGCCTGCTTGTTCTCCATCACCCAGCCGTAGGGATTACGGCCTTTAGGTGGCTTAGCACTGTCCGGGCCGCCGGTTAGCTTAAGTGCCTTAGTTTCCAGCTGCTGCTGGGCGCCGGATGAGATGGCCTCGGCGCGCTCGAACACCTTAAAGGCGTAGTCACCGGCGGGGTCTGCCTTAGGGGTAGAGGTGCCAAGACGTATCTTGCTATTGAGCATCTGGGTCAGCAGAGTATCGCTTGAGAGTTCAACCTCAGGCTGCGCAAGGGCGCAGAGCTTGTTGCGGGCAAACATCACCACATCGCCGCTGCGGGAAGCTTGGCTCAAAGTAGTAGGATGCTTCATGTTGGCCGAGGCAAAGAGATCCACCTTCTCACCGGATTCGATACGCGCTCTAAGCAGTCCAGATGGAGCAAACTGAGGGGCAACCTCGCTATGGCCCTTGGCCTGATAGGCGCCAATCACCTCTGTCATGGCGGCCTTGAGGCTGCCGGCGGCGCGAAATTCGATGGGCGCCTCATGAGCGATCACTTGAGTGCTCATGCCTGCGATGAAAAGCGTGCCTAGAAACCACTGATATTTCATGATTAAAATCCCTGTTTGTCATAGATTGGCCTATCAAACCCGAGATTTAGCCCCTGGGCAATAGACGGCTTTAGGCGGCAAGTTAACTTGCTACAGGGATCGCTGAATTAAGTGGTGGGCGAGACAAAATGTCGCGCCTTGGATTTACCAAGTTATGGATGGTGCACTTATGAACAGCCTTTATTAACCACTGCTTAGCTTTCCCTTTTTCTCAACATTTTTTAGTTTCGACATCCCTTAGCCTTAACATCCCTTAGCCTTAATATCCCTAGCCTTAACATCTCATGAGCTTTGCATTGTCTAAGTGAGCAAAATGGCGGTGGCGTTCGCATCGGCTGGGTCTCTGTAGGGCTTTCATTCCTGGATGAATTTTGTTCGGCACCAATTTGATTTATTGGATTTTCACTTCTATAAATTAGTGTTATTTCAAATATTAATGCTGAAATGAATGAGGGGATAAGGATGTTTACATTGTCGATGAAAACGCCATTTATGGCGGCTATCTTGGTAACACTCATTGCCGGTTGTGCCACAGGCAATACGCCCGAGGCGAAGAAGGAAAATGCCCGTAAGGAGACCCAGGAGGCCCTTGCGAGTATCTACGCCGAGCATCCTGCTGCTAAATCGGCCGTGGCGAGTTCGATTGCTCACGTGGTCTGTACCGGCAGCAACAGTTATCTGTTTGCGCTATCGACGGGTGGCGGCATCTGCGTGCTCAGTGAAGGCGGCAAGAACAGCTACTATCGCTTCGCGACGGGCGGCGTCGGCGCCGGGATTGGCTGGAAACAGGTGGCTTTCGTGCAAGCCTTCATGAAGCCAGACGCGCTGCAGCGATTCAAGGACTCTGGTTATGAGGGTCAGGCCCAGGCGGAAGCGAGCGCCAAGTATGAGGAGAGTGGCGATCAGATGTCGGCCAATCAATCTGCGGATCTCGATGGGGTGAAAACCTATCAGATCAACTTGATGGGGGCGGCGGCGCAGGCGACGGTGCAAGGCTATAAATACTGGCCGACAGACTTTACCGATGATTTCATCGAGAAAGATAAGTAGCGGCTATCTGGCCAAGGCAATCGCCAGTCTGACTGGCGATTGCAGGCGAGTCTGATTAACTTTCACTCTTAGTATTCAGTTTTAGCTTTAGCGCTAGCGTTAGCGTTAGCTCTAGTGTTGGCCTAGCGACAGCTATTTAACTGACTACTCGTTTCGTTTGATTCACCCATTTAGCTCATCCCGATTAGTTCATTTCGTTTAGCTCATCCATTAGCTTGTATCGACTCTGGCTAATTACCTTGGATGTACCATCCTTCTAACTATCTGCATCACTCATACACTTTAGGCTTATCTATTATTTCATCGGGTAGATTTGCTGCTGAGCTCTCACAATTGACCATCTGTTTTGCATTGTTTTAATGCCTGGATATATTACGTGGCAATAAAATATTTTATTAAAATTCAATTGTTTAAATTTATTTTGCGTATTTCGCGCAGGCGTTAATAGAGAGTTGGTATGTTTACAATTTCGACAAGAAAAACACTTTTGGCTTTTATCGGGGTAACACTTGTTGCTGGCTGCGCTACAGGCAATACGCCCGAGGCGAAGAAGGCCAATGCTCGTCAGGAGACCCAGGAGGCGTTGACAAGTATCTACGCAAAGCATCCGGGGGCTAAGCGCGCGGTGGCGAACTCGGTTGCTCACGTAGTCTGTACCGGCAGCAACAGTTATCTGTTTGCGCTATCTACGGGGGGCGGCATCTGTGTTCTGAGCGAAGGCGGAAAGAACAGCTACTATCGTTTTGCGACAGGCGGCGTTGGTGCCGGGATCGGCTGGAAACAGGTGGCCTTCGTGCAGGCCTTCATGAAGCCTGATGCGCTGAAAAGATTTAAGGACTCAGGCTATGAGGGCCAGGCTCAGGCGGAGGCCAGTGCCAAATATGAGGAGAGTGGCGATCAGGTATCGGCCAATCAGTCGGTGGATCTCGACGGCGTAAAAACCTATCAGGTTAACTTGATGGGGGCGGCGGCGCAGGCGACCGTACAAGGCTATAAGTACTGGCCGACCGACTTCAGCGAAGATTTCATGCAAAACCGGCAGTGATCTCTGCCTTGCCGAGACAATCGCCAGCGCGTCTGGCGATTGATGTTAGCCTGAGGATTCGTTAGCGCTTAGTAGAGCATCAGGCCGATCAACTGGCCGAAGAAAAATGCGGTGAGACACAAGAGTCCCAACAACGCCAGAGCTATAAGTGGTTTTAGTAATTCGGGGGTGGCATCCCATGCCTTGAGTAGTGAGTTCATCCTTGTTTCCTCATGCCAATTTACACATTCCGTTTTGCCCATCCATTAGCCTTCACCGACGCAGTTTAGTCTAGTTAGCTATCGATGCAACAGGCCAAGCTTGGATTTGGTCTTAGCTTATAGCCAGTCATAGCATAAACGCAGATTGTGACACAATAAAGTCGCAGGCACTGCCTAAGCTATTGCTCAAGCCGTTGTTCAAGCCATTATCCAGTCACTCAAGCCATTCAAGTCATTGACTGTGTGAGGCAGAAGTCATGTCAGTGGCTTGGCTTGGCGCGAAAAAGCTCTCTCTTATCCTTTCTGTCTCACCGCTGGCACGCATTCTCTCCAGTTCGTCGGCCAGGGCGTGAGCCTTACTGCCGGGCATCAACAACAGTCTTCTGTTGGCGATGGATTCGGCTTGGCTGGGATCGTAATCAGGATTGGGTGAGGCCTTAAAATAGCGACTCGCCCGTGAAAATCCCAGGTACATGTCGCGCATTGGCTCGCAACATTCTGGGTGAAGCTTGAGCTCGGGATGGGGATGGTGGGCCAGTTCAAACCTTAAGGTGGTCTCATCATAGCTGAAGAAGTCGCCCTTGCGGGCAATCAGTAGCTCAAAGGCCTGGGCGGCATCCATCTCCGGCGGACGACGGGTGATTATGCCCTTAGGAATACCATCGAGATCATAGCCCCCGGGTGAGATGAGTAGCACATAGGGGGTGCCGACCAACTCGTTAAGGGAGCTGATTTGTGCTAGGTCTTTGTGGCTGATCCCTGTGTAACGCTCATAGAGGCCATTGGCAATGAAGTAGCTGTACTGATTACGCTTTTGTGTAAAACCAAAGCCCGGATAAAAGTCCACCTTGCCCAGACGCATTTCTCTGAGTATCCGCTTCTTGGGAGCCCTGAGCACCTTGAGGGTACAACCGATCCGCTCTGCCGCCTTCTGGTACAGGGCGAGATAGAGCCCTTGGTTATTCGGCTCGGCATGTATGTAAGGCAGGCGCTCGCTGGTGCGATAGCCCATGGTGAGTTCGCAGGAGGCGGCGTTAGCGCTGAGTGTTAGGGCAAATGTAAGCGTGAGTGTAAGCGCGAGTGTATGGGCTAGTGACAAGGAGGGCCCAAGAGTGATGCGTGCGAGTCGACCTATTTGACTCTTCAGGCCAGCAGTCTGCCCAGGACTTGCCTGTAGCAACTTTGCTGCTCGCTTGGTTAATCCCATGGACTCGTCATCCCTTTTATGCATTGAATCCCTTTTTACTGCCAACTTTTATCGATTTGCGTCAAGTTGTGCCTAGTCGCGCCGAGAGTGGCTTAGGCTGAATAATAAATTTAGCTTATCTTGCAATTGGTTAGCTATTTCATTGTTGCCTTGCCACCAATTATCTTAAAAGCGGGTACGCCTCTAATCAAGGTATCGCGGGCAAAACACTGCTCGCAGTTTGGGCAATGGCAGGGCGTGTGCGTATCATCTTCTACGATGCGCTCCTTGAAGCATTTGACCAGTGCACCTTTACCCCCCTTACGGTACTTAAACAGCCGGGTCTTACACTGGGCACAGAAAATTTCGACGGTGCGACTGGGCGCTTTCTTGTTGGGGCGGGCCATGGCCGAATAGGGTAGTGGACGTTGGGGGAGAGAATGCCCTAGATCGGCTGAGAAAAAAAGCCTTCGACGGGGCGAAGGCTGGGCCAAAAGCTATTCGTACAGCGTTAAACGAACTCGGAGCCGACCCTAAAGGTGGTCATCGACTATCGAATGAGGGTGGCGTCCGATAGTCGATAGACCACACTGGCGGTTAGAAATAGTAGGCCATGCTGATATTGATGCGCTTGTCCCAATCGTTGCCGACTTCGGGCAGGCCGACATGGTCGTTGTTAGCGGTGGAGAAGGTCATGTTTTTACCCATGATGAAGTCGATATGGGTGTAAGTTGGGCCTGCCGATAGCGCGGCGCCTAATACGTTCTGCATACTGTTGTCGTAGGTCTCATCTTCAACGTCCGGCGTCATCAGGCCGAAATCGTTGTAGAACTTGATACTGCCCCAATCAGTGGCAATTGTCTTGGCGATGTTCAGGTTGTAGATCTGGCCTTTCGATGCTACTTCGTACTGCCAACTCACCACGGAGACGGCGATCTTGTTGTCATCGACCGCATCGGCGGCATTGAACTCATATTGCATTGCCTGTAGCTGAATGTTCCAGCCGTCGAATACTGTGTTGAGGTGAGCCGCAACGGCGTAGCGATCACCGTTATTGCCTGTCTTGGCGTTGTAGATCTGACCCGCTTCTAATGATGCACCTATAGTGGTGGTGCCGCCCTGATGTTCGACAGTGTACGTCTGGCGCAGGTTGATCTGATTGGTTTCTTCGTTGTTGTATTCGGTGCCATTGATGGTGCCTGTGTAGAGATCGGCGGCATAGCGTTTGTTTTCAGTTGGGCCATACTCGGCGCCTTTGTAAAAGGCCATGTCGGTATGCCAGCCGTTGCGTTCGAAGGTCGCCTTCACACCAATGTCATAATCGTCTTCGAAGCCCAGGTAGTAGGGCAGGCCGAACCAATAGCTATTTGAAATATAATCGCGGTTGCCGAAAGGTACCTGGTTGATACCCATCTGTAGTTGCCACTCTGGATTGAGATCATAGAAGGCGTAACCATACTTGATGTAGTTGGTGCCAGAGGTGAAACGATAGTCAGATTTCAATCCCCAATTACCCAGTTTGCCATCAAATCTTAGCGAGGCCATATCGAAGGTAAAGTCACCGCCTTTGTCTTTAGAACTCTCGCTATAGTCTTTATAAGCATAATTAATACGCACGGCGCCGTGAATATTAATACCATCTTCTTCTGCGGCTAAGGTATTGAAACTACTGAGCGCCATGGCGCTGGCTAAAATAGAAAGGCAAAATGTTGTTTTATTCATCATCGTATATCCAATTTAAATTTTAAACTGTGTTGCTTTATATTTGTTTATTACTTTTTGATCTTTATTGATGTAGCGCTTTATATATCTTGTGTTTTCCAAGGTGTGCAAAACCTCCTTACCTGAACTCTGCAAGAGTGGTAATAATTTATTGAATGTTTTATTTGTCATTAATTAACTATCGAAAGCGTTATTTATTAAGCTGTCTGTATTGTCCTATTCTTCATGCCGATAATACTCGTCATTCATCCAGTTAGGATGGTGCTACTCAAAGTCCACCGAGCTGGTGGTCTCCAGTGTCAGCCCCTTGGTTTCCGGCGCCATAAAGATGGAAACCAGTAGCCCAAGCAGGGAGATCGCCGCGCCAACTAGCAGGGTAGCCGAGATGCCATAGGTCGCCATAAACAGTGGTAAGCCATAGGTGGAGACGATAGTGCCTATACGGCTGAAAGACATCACGGCACCAACCGCCGAGGCGCGTATCTCTGTCGGAAACAGTTCGTTAGGATATAGCCATTGCAAGATCCCCGGGCCTCCGGAGAAGAAGGCGTAGATGGCAAATGCGGCAACAATCAGACAGATACTCGGGGTATCCACTATTCCCAGCACCGCCAGGGCGGCTGTCATGATGGCGAAGCTGCCGATGAGCAGGGGGCGACGACCTATGGAGTTAAGCCAGTACATGGCCGGAATACAGCCCGCCATGAAGAAGATGCTGATGACAATATTACCCAGGGCGGCATCTTTACCGTCGGTGAAGCCCAAGAGTTCGATGATCTCCGGGCCAAAGGTATATATGGCGAACATAGGGATCACCTGGCAGGTCCAGATAATGCCGACAAACAGGATACGTTTTAAATAAACGGCCTCGAATAACTTGCTGTATTTAGTCTGCTCTGCAGTCTCAAAATTCAGGCTGATATCTTTGCCGAAAAATTGGTGCATCACCTGTTTGCACTCTTCGATACGGCCTTTCTTCAGCAGCCACCTGGGAGATTCCGGCAGATGGAAGCGTCCGAGCAAGATAACCAGGCAGGGGATGATAGCGCTGCCAAACATCCAGCGCCATCCATCGGTGACATCGTATAGCAGATAGCCCACCATATTGGCGGCGGTCGCGCCCACGTACCACATGGCTGCGATGAAGCCCATGGTAAAGGCGCGTTGTTTCGTTGGGGAAAATTCGGCGACCATAGAGGTGGCGATAGGGTAGTCGGCGCCTATGACTATGCCAATCAAGAAACGCAATATCACCAGTTCTATGGGGGAGGAGATGAACATGGTGGCGAAGGAGAGGACGGCGATGGCAATGATATCTATCATGAACATCAGTTTGCGCCCAAAAAGATCGGCGACATAACCAAATAGCGCCGTACCGATAAACAGGCCGACCAGAGTTGCGGCTCCGACTAGTCCTATCCATTGGGCATCTAGCTCTAGGGCAGGTGTGAGTTGTTGTAGGGCTAACCCTATGATCACTAACACATAACCATCGAGGAAAGGACCCCCACTTCCCCATAACATTATTTTTTTATGAAGCGGAGTAAACTCCAAATCATCGAAACTCTTCTTTGATTTCATGCTTCTAACCACCGACTTAACTTGTTAATTTAAATCACAACTTGTCAGGTTGTGCCGGGCGTTAAAATGTACACAGGTTTAAATTTGTACATTTGATCTTTTTATAATCATCGACCCGCGCTGTTATTTTATCTGGTTTACATTTTGTAAACGGTGATGTAACCAAGTTTTTTGTTCTGTTTTAAAGTCTGTTAATTGTTAATTTATAACTTCGTGATCGGTGTAGGGCTTTGGTTATTTTTTATCGCGCGCAATAAAACTTTTATGATTAATATCGTTTCAAGTATTAATTTATTTGAATGGCCGATATCTATTTGCCATATTATTGGCGCGATAATAACGATTAAAGACTTATTTATATCCCAAACGGGTTATCCGTAGCGGTATTCGATACCGAAGGTGCCCCTTGGGTATTCCCATTTCTCTAGAATGGTCTCGCCACAGAGAAACTTACAGGTGCCGCATTCCAGGCAACCGGCGGAGTCGAAACGTATGCTGCCGTCCTGCTCCAGCTTATAGAGGCCCGCAGGGCAGGCGTTTACCAGCTTGCGATACTCCTTAATGTCCGGGTTGTCTTTTAGAATGATGTGTGGGTGTCCCTCATCGACATAGAACTTATTGACACCCAATTTCACGTCGACATTGACTGCTTCGGTCATATTGATGTGACTCCTTTATAACCATCTTTGATTAGGTTCATGAAACCCACCTCTTTGCAGTGTTTCAGCAACGTCTTGCGTAGTGGCTGCGCAGGGGTTCCGTCTATGATGAACATCTCGTGCATGATGTCGGCCACCATCTTTGGATACTGATTGAAGATGCGCGGCGTCTCCATGAAGGCGGGGAGCTGCTTGTACAGCTTCATGTCCTTCATCAGGAAGCTCTCTTCCAGCAGGCTCTGGTAGCTGCTCAGCCCCTGGGCTGAGAAGTCTTGCTGGGCGCGCGCCGCGAGTACTGCCTTGGCCGCAGCCTCTCCAGAGGCGATGGCGAGATCCATGCCGCGAACCGTGTAACCGACGTTTAGGCAGAATCCCGCAGCATCGCCGGTGATCAGCACGCCATGGTCAACCAGCTTAGGCACCATGTTGAGACCCGCCTCGGGCACTACATGGCCTGAATATTCCAGTAGCTTGCCACCTTCGATGAGAGGCTTGATGAGCGAGTGATTCTTAAAGTCTTCCAGCATCTGTGGCACGCTCTTATCCGACTCACCTATGCCATGCAGGCCACACACTATGCCTAGGGAGATGCTATTGCGGTTGGTATAGATAAAGCCGCCACCCATCAGGCCATTGGAGGGGGAGCCGGCAAATAGCCAGGCGGCGCCTTCGTCATCCTTGAGGTTAAATCTGTCTTTGATCACCGACTCGGGGAGCTCGATTAGCTCCTTGGCACCGACCGCCATAGCATCGGCGCTTACCTTAGGCTTCACCATGCCTAGCTGTTCGCCCAAAATGGGGTTGACCCCTTCGGCCAAGATCACCGCCTTGGCGGTAAGCTCATCGCCGTCGGCCTTAACACCGATAACCTTGCCATCCTGGGTGAGGATCTCGTCCACTCGGATCCCTGTGATGAACTGAGCGCCCACCTCTTCGGCCTTGCCCATGAGCCACTGGTCAAACTCGCCCCTAAGCAGGGTGTAAGACTCCTGCAGCGGGCTCTGATCGCGGCCGTTGTGGTAATCCAGGGTGACGCCGGTATCATCCGTCAAGAAGGTGACCTTCTCCTTAGTGACCTTGCGTTCTATGGGAGCCTCCTTGGCAAAGCCTGGGATGATCCTTTCCAGACTATGGGCGTAGAGGCGGCCGCCGGTCATGTTTTTGCTGCCGGCGTAGTTACCGCGCTCGATCACCAATACATCGGCGCCCTCTTTGGCCAAGACATAGGCGGCGACGCAGCCTGCGAGCCCGGCGCCAACGATGATCGCGTCAAATGCTTCTTCTGACATATCTAGTCACTCTTGTGTTGGGGGAGGGAGGCCGAGCCCTAGGCCCGGCTCTCCGCCTTGATCTGCCTAGCCTTTCATGGCCTGAATAAGGGCTGGTAGTACCTTGTTGATGTCACCTACCAGACCGTAATCCACGTATTGGAAGATCGGCGCGTTCTTATCTTTGTTGACCGCGAGTATGGTTTGAGAACCTAAGGCGCCCACCATGTGCTGGATCTGCCCTGAGATACCCAGGGCAAGGTAGATGTCGGGTTTAAGCATGACACCCGACACGCCCACGTAGCGTTCGCGCTCCATCCACTTCTCGGTCTCGGCGATAGGGCGTGAGCAGCCGAGTTCAGCTTGGATGGCTGTAGCGAGTTCGCCTGCTAGAGCCAGGTTGTCCAGGTTGCCGATGCCGCTACCGACGGCGATAACCCGCTTGGCCTTACCCAGATCGACGCTGTTGCCTTGCTTGACGCGGCGCTCGATGCAGCGAATGGCCTGTTTAGGCGCAACGAAAGCTAAGGAGACCCCTTCACCCGTTAGTGAGGTATCGGCCGCTTGTGGCTCAAAGGCACCGCTGGCCAGGGTGACCAGGGCCACGGGGGAGGTGATTCTCTCAGTACCTATGGCCAGGCCGCCATAGACCATATGTTTGGCGGTGACGCCTTCATCCAGGCTTACCTCGGTGGCATCGTTGATTAGGCCAGCCTCAAGCTGGACACTGAGTTTTGCTGCCAGTGCCTTGCAGCGCTTGGTGGCCGGAAGCAAAACGAGGGTTGGCTTGTCGCCGTCATTGATCGCTTGGCTCATGGTAGCTGCATAGTCTTCCACCATCTGAGCATCGGCCTTGTTGCCAAGGTAATAGACATGCGTGGCGCCGTAGGAGTAGGCCGTGGCGATATCGGCTTCGCTGCCGATGATAAAGGCAGAGACTTTTTCACCTAAGGCGCGACCACCGGCGATGGTCTCGGGTAGACGTGTGGCAATATCACTAAATACCCATACATTTGATAGTTTGCTCATCGTATTCCCCTCGATTAGTTCATTGCTTTACGTAGATGGTCGGCAAAGGCCGCGATTTGCGCCTCATCGTCACCTTCGACGATGATCTGTGCGCGCTCGGCCTGTTTAGGTGCGACAACACTGATGGCGTCGACCAGTTTAGGTAGCGCTTCCAGCGCCAACGCTTGGGTGTCGAGTGTGGTAACGGGCTTCTTCGCCGCCGCCAGAATCGTCTTCATCGATGGGATCTGAGGTTCATTGATGTCGGCAGAAACTGAGATCACCGCAGGTAGGTCGATCTCCAGCACTTCAACTTCATCGTCCAGGGCTCTTTCTACCGTTAGAGTGCTGTCCGTGGCCGACACAATCTTGCTGACGGCATTGATGCAACTGACGTTAAGCAGTTCACCCAATTGCATGCCCACTTGTTGGGCGAATAGATCGCCCGAGCCATCGCCACACAGGATCAGGTCAAACTCGCACTGGCGTGCTGCGCTAGCAAGAACACGTGCGGTTTGATGGGGCAGTAGTGCCCCAAATTGCTCATCGATCACTAGCGTCAGATCGTCAGGACCACGGGAGAGGATATCTTTGCGTGCCTTAGGATTATCCAGTGCTTTGCCGCCAACACTTAGGGCGGTGAGCTGACTGCCTTCAACCATAGCTTTAAGCTGTACACCGGCTTCGACGGCGTTGAGATCGAAAGGGTTAATCTTAGGGGCGGCCTTGTTGGTATCTAGCGAACCGTCACCATTTACCGATATGTCTTGTTCTTCGGGGACCAGTTTATAGCAGGTAATAATTTTCATTATATCTCCAAATTATCAGTGTTTATTTATGGCCTAATCAAAACGATAAAATATTAATTCTGATGATCTGCTGTCGTTGAGTGAGACAGACGATCTAGAATTATCATTAATAGATTTAAACATGTAGTCGCTACAGATAGACGATAAATAACTTGTATTTGCCATTCTGTTGATTGACTGTGGGGCAATTATAGGATCATAAATATTTAATCTGATGTTACACGCTTCACATTTATGCTTTGAATTTAAATTTGGCCTTGGAGAGTTTCTAAAAGATATATTAGTTGGGCTAATAAGCCTTGGTTTGTTTAGTTTTGTTTAAAAGGGTATAAGTATGGCTAATAAGATGATTTAGCTTTTCTTATGACCAGTTAAGCCAAACTTATTCTGTCATTTTTAGATTTTCTAATAACCTATTTAGTATTTATTGTTAGTCGTCTTGATTCTAGGTTTTATTATCGCCGCTAAATCGTAAGCTACTGTATTTTATGGTTTTGCTTACCTTGGGCTGTATGGCGTTAGCTGGTTTTACTATGATTTAAATCACTTTTTATTTCTAATTTGATATCGTGAGCACATGTTTTTTGTGACTGTGTCGATGATTAATTATGTCTTATAGATGTCATTTGGATGGTCTGTATTTATGGCTTTTTATTGATTTTATTTATACGTGATAACGATCACTGAACAATAAGGTTACCTACGTATTATTTAAATGCCTGCCAACCATTTAATTACTCGTTAATTGCGATGTAATTAAAGTTGTGTGGTGAAACAAAATAAAAAACTGCTTATCAATTGTATGTGGAAGTGTTTGGTCGAGGTCTGCTTGTCGATAAAACATAAATGTACGGATGAAATTGGCTTTTACCTATTGTCCTCCTAAAAAGAGGGAGATCTATTAAGATGAACGAAAAAACCATGGGATTTGATCTCGCAGAAGGGAAAAAGAAGAAGGTGACGATTGAACCTAAAATCTTTTTCCCTTCTCTGATTGCCGTGATATTGCTCTCTTACTTGACCGTAAGAGATCTCGATGCGGCCAATGTTGTTATCAAGGAAGTATTTCATTATCTGACCCACTCTTGGGGATGGGCATTTGAGTGGTACATGATTGCCCTGGCCATAGGTTGGGGTTGGCTGGTATGGGGACCCTATGCCAACAACCGTCTGGGTCAGGAAAAACCTGAGTTCAGCACAGGAAGCTGGATCTTCTTGATGTTCGCCTCCTGTACCTCCGCCGCCGTGCTCTACTGGGGCTCGTTAGAGGCATACTACTATCTGACCTACCCGCCATTCGAAATTCAGTCGATGTCGGTACAGGCCAAGGAGCTTGGTGTGGCCTATAGTCTCTTCCACTGGGGCCCCTTGCCTTGGATGGGATATGGCTTCTTTACCGTCGCCTTAGGTTACTTCCTGTTTGTGAAGAAGATGGACGTGGTTCGCCCCAGCGGTACCCTGGCCCCCGTGCTAGGTAAGCATCACAAGGGGATCCTCGGCACATTCATCGACAACATCTATGTGGTAGCACTAATCCTTGCCATGGGCACTAGCCTTGGTTTGGCGACGCCGCTGGTGACCGAATGTATTCAGTGGTTGTTCGGCATTGAGCGCACCATAGAAGTGGATACCTTCGTGATCTCTGTGTGGATCATCTTCAACGCCGTGTGTGTGGCCTTCGGCCTGACTAAGGGCATCAAGATCGCCAGTGACCTGCGCAGCTACCTGAGCATCATCATGCTGTTCTGGGTGTTCCTGATCGGTGCGACCAGCTTTACCGTTAACTACTTCACCGAGTCCGTCGGTGTGATGCTGGCTTACCTGCCACGCATGCTGTTCTACACCAGCTCAATCAGCGCCGACAGCTGGCCACAAGACTGGACCGTATTCTACTGGGCCTGGTGGGTCGTGTATGGCATCCAGATGTGTATCTTCCTGGCTAAGATCTCTCGTGGCCGCACAGTGCGTGAGCTGTGTCTGACCATGGTATTGGGTCTTACCGCTTCTACCTGGTTCCTGTGGACCATCCTCGGTAGTAACACTGTGAACCTGATGCACGAAAGCATCATCAACATGGGCCAGTTGATCCAAGATCATGGGGCGCCACGCGCCATCATCGAGACCTGGGCTGCCTTGCCGATGAGCACTATCACCATGTGGGGCTTCTTCATCCTCTGTTTCCTCGCCACAGTGACTCTGATCAACGCCTGTTCTTACACACTCGCTATGTCGACCTGTAAGGGCGCCGACGCCGACAACGAGCCACCTGTGTGGATCCGTGTGGGTTGGTCTGTGTTGGTGGGGGTGATCGGTATCGTGTTGCTGTCACTTGGTGGGTTGAAACCCCTGCAAACCGCCATCATTGCCGGCGGGGCGCCGCTGGTGATCGTCAACATCCTGGTGATCATCTCTTTCTTGAAAGATGCACGTAAAAACAATTGGGCTTCTTAGGCTGGAGCTTCTCCCCTAAGCAGTCGTTAACCGTAAAGATAGGAATATACGATGGACTTTAAATTAACCGACGAGCAAGAGCTATTCGTTTCTGGTATTCGCGATCTCATGGCGAAGGAGAACTGGGAAAGCTATTTTGCCGAGTGTGACGAAAATAGCCAGTACCCTGAAAGGTTTGTCAAAGAGCTGGCCGAGATGGGTATCGATAGCCTGCTGCTGCCAGAGGAGCACGGTGGCTTCGAAGAGGGCATGGTGACTCTGACGGCGATCTGGGAGGAGCTGGGCCGCCTGGGCGCGCCAACCTATGTACTGTATCAACTACCTGGCATCGCCACTGTGCTGAGACACGGTAACCAAGATCAGATCGATAAGATCATGGCGCTGCGTGGCACGGGTAAGCAGATGTGGAACTCGGCCATTACCGAACCAAGCGCGGGTTCTGATGTGGGCAGCCTGCTGACCACCTACAAGCGTCGCAACGGCAAGGTCTACCTGACGGGTAGCAAGTGTTTCATCACCAGCGCCGCAGGTATCCCCTATGTGGTCGTGATGGCCAAAGATGCAGACAGCGAGAAGCCAATCTTCACCGAGTGGTTTGTCGACATGACCAAGCCGGGCATCAAGCTGAGCAAGCTGCCTAAGCTGGGTCTTAAGATGGACAGCTGCTGTGAGCTGCAGTTTGACGAGGTTGAGCTGGAAGAGTCAGACATGTTCGGTATCGAGGGCAACGGCTTCCTACGTGTGAAGGAAGAGTTCGACTCGGAGCGTTTCCTGGTGGCCCTGACCAACTATGGCGCCGCCTACTGCGCCTTCGAAGATGCGGCCAAATACGCCAACCAGCGCGTACAGTTTGGTGAGACTATCGGTCGCTTCCAGCTGATCCAGGACAAGTTTGCCCACATGGCGATCAAGCTCAACAGCATGAAGAACATGGTCTATGAAACGGCCTGGAAGTGCGATCAAGGCACCATGACTTCTGGCGATTCGGCCATGTGTAAATACTTCTGTGCCAATGCCGGCTTCGAGGTGATCGACTCCGCCATGCAGGTACTGGGAGGCTATGCTATCGCCGGTGAACATCGCATCAGTCGTATGTGGCGCGACATCCGCGTCGACCGCGTATCCGGTGGTTCGGATGAGATGCAGATCCTCACCTTAGGCCGTGCCGTGTTAAAGCAATATCGCTAAACGGGGAGGGCAGCGACGCGGCTCCCAGCGTCGCTGGCCAAGGATGGCGGTGTGATGGCCGCCATCTCCTCACAATCTCATTAACCTTGAAAATTCGCTACCGCATTGATGCCTGCGCATCAGTGCCGGGGACGGGTTTGTGTGAAAAAGGATGCTAGATATGTCGAAAAAGTTATTTACCCCGCAATTTGGTCCCCTGTCGGGCCTGCGCGTGGTGTTCTCAGGGATTGAAATTGCCGGCCCATTCGCGGCGCAGATGTTAGCCGAGTGGGGCGCCGAGGTGATCTGGATTGAAAACGTCGCCTACACAGATACCATTCGCGTGCAGCCTCACTATCCAGAGCTGTCACGTCGTAACCTACACGCCTTGTCGCTCAATATCTTTAAGGATGAAGGCCGTGACGCCTTCCTTAAGTTGATGGAGACCACAGACATCTTCATCGAGGCCAGTAAGGGCCCAGCCTTTGCCCGTCGCGGCATCACAGATGAGGTGTTATGGCAACACAACCCTAAGCTGGTGGTCGCTCACCTGTCAGGCTTCGGCCAGTACGGCACCGAGGAGTACACCAACCTTGCGGCCTACAACACCATTGCCCAGGCCTTCAGTGGTTATCTGATCCAAAACGGCGACAAAGACCAGCCTATGCCGGCCTTCCCTTATACCGCCGATTACTTCTCGGGTATGACGGTCACCACGGCGGCCTTGGCGGCCCTGCATAAGGTGCGTGAGACGGGTGTCGGCGAGAGTATCGATGTGGCCATGTATGAGGTGATGCTGCGCATGGGGCAGTACTTCATGATGGACTACTTCAACGGCGGCGAAGTCTGCCCACGCATGACCAAAGGTAAAGATCCTTACTATGCCGGTTGCGGCCTCTACAAGTGTGCCGATGGTTACATCGTCATGGAGCTGGTGGGTGCCATGCAGATCGAAGAGATGTTCAAGGACATGGGCATTAGCCACCTGTGGGCAACGCCCGAGATCCCAGAGGGCACTCAGCTTATCCATAGAGTGGAATGCCCATTTGGCGACGAAGTTGAGACCAGCCTGGACAACTACCTCAACGGCAAGACCATCGAAGCCGTGTTGGCACGCTTTGCCGAGCTGAAGATCGCCTGTGCCAAGGTGCTGACCATCCCCGAGTTGGAAGGCAATCCTCAGTACCAGGCACGTGAGTCTATCACCGAGTGGACCAACATCGACGGCAAGGCCTACAAGGGCCCTAACGTGATGCCTAAGTTCAAGAACAACCCAGGCAAGATCTGGCGCGGCATGCCTAAGCATGGCATGGATACCGAGGCGATTTTGAGTGATATCGGTTATTCGGCAGAAGAGATCGCGGCGCTGAGCGCCAAGGGTCTTGCCAAGGTGTTTGAAGGTAAGTGAGGCAAGTGATGGATATCGTGGGCAGCAGAACATTAAGGTGCATGTGGCAGGAGCGTGCTCAGCAGTACAGTGATAACACGGCATTGATCTATGAAGATGCTGGCGGCGATATCCGCACCTTTACCTATCAATCCCTTGACGCCCAGATTAACCGGGCGGCCAACCTCTTCCTCAAACAGGGAATAGCCAAGGGCGACAAGGTGGCGGTGCAGCTTTATAACAGCCCGGAGTTTATCTTCTGCTGGTTTGGTCTGGCCAAGATAGGCGCGGTGATCGTGCCTATCAACACCCAATATGTGCAGGGGGAGTGCAGCTACATACTGACCAAGTGTGACGTCACCGCCCTGGTGACAGAGCCAAGCTTTCTGCCTATCTATGAGGCGTTGGCGGCGAAGGGTCAAAGGCTCGAGCAGGTCTTTGTCGCCCGCGCTGCGGGAGAGCAGTTTGCGGGGCGGGTGAATTTTGATGATCAGTTAGCACTGCAGGCGCCAACTCTCGACCTGCATGTGCCGCTGGAAAGCGAAGACCCCGCGGAGATCCTCTTCACCTCGGGGACGACCTCTCTACCCAAGGGAGTGGTGCTCACCCACTGCAACCTGCAATTTGCCGGGCACTATACCGCCTGGCAGACCCGCTTGACGGCCAAGGACAGGTATCTCTCCATGATGCCCAATTTTCACATCGATTTTCAGTGCAATGCGGCCATGGCGGTGTTTACCGTCGGTGCTTGCCTGGTGATGTTGGAGAAATACAGCGCCCGCCGTTTCTGGAAGCAGATTTGCGACTACCGAGCCACGCTGACCCATAGCATGCCGATGATCCTGCGCACCCTGATGCTGCAACCCGTGGCCGAGGGGGAAGACCAGCACTGTCTGCGGGATATGCTGTTTTTCATGCATATCTCAGATCAGGAGAAGCTGGATTTCGAGACGCGCTTCAAGGTGACCCTGTTTAACTCCTACGGCATGACAGAGACCCTGGTGGGCTTGATTGGCGACACGCCCGGCGAGCCTCGTCATTGGCCGTCAATAGGACGCCCCGGGCTGGGATATGAAGCCAAGGTGATCGATGAGACCGGTCGGGAAGTGCCGCCCAACGTGGTGGGCGATCTCTGGGTCAAGGGCGTGCCTGGCCGCAGCCTGTTTAAAGAGTATTACCAGGATCCACAGGCGACCGAGGCGGTGCTGCGCCGCGATGGCTGGCTCATCACAGGGGACAAGGCCTATGTGGATGAGCGGGGACTGTTCTACTTCGTCGATCGCAAGAGCAACATGATCAAGCGCTCGGGCGAGAACATCTCCAGCACCGAGGTGGAGAACGTGCTGATGTCACACCCCGCCATTCAGGATGCCGCCGTCATAGGTGTGGCCGATCCCATTCGCGATCAGGCCGTCAAGGCATTCGTCATATTTGCCCCCGGCATGTCACTGACCGTCGAGGAGATCTTGGCGTTTTGTAGCGCCAACATGGCCAAGTTTAAGGTGCCCAGTTACGTGGAGATCCGTGAGGCTTTTCCTCGTACCTGCACCTGCAAAGTCGATAAGAAACTGCTCGAGACCCGTTGAGGCACCGAGCCGTACAAATTTTCCGTTATCACGCGATAACTTCAATGGAGTAGTAACATGAGCGAATCATTACACGTGACCCGTAATGGCAGCATCTTAGAGATCGTTTTAGACCGACCTAAGGCCAATGCCATCGATGCAAAAACCAGTTACGAGATGGGAGAAGTCTTCTTGGCATTTCGTGACGATCCCGAGCTAAGGGTCGCCATCATTACCGGTGCCGGTGCGCGTTTCTTCTCTGCGGGTTGGGATCTCAAGGCGGCGGCAGAGGGAGAGGCACCAGATGCAGACTTCGGCCCGGGCGGCTTTGCCGGTTTGACCGAACTGTTCGATCTCGACAAGCCGGTGATCGCCGCGGTCAATGGCTATGCCTTCGGTGGCGGTTTCGAGCTTGCTCTGGCGGCTGATCTGATTGTGTGCGCCGACAACGCTAGCTTCGCGCTGCCAGAGGCCAAGTTAGGCATAGTGCCAGACAGCGGCGGTATGCTGCGCCTGCCTAAGTTGCTGCCAGCCCCTATCGTTAACGAGTTGATGATGACGGGCCGCAGCATGGACGCCCAGGAGGCATTGCGCTGGGGTGTGGTCAACCGTGTGGTTGAGCAAGAAGCACTGATGGAGACGGCTCGTGAGTTGGCAAACGAGATCAGCCAGAGCGCACCACTTGCCCTGGCGGCCATCAAGGAGATCTATCGCGAGACCGGCGAGCTGTCTGTCGAGCAAGGCTATGCCCATATCCGTGGCGGACAGCTGAAGCACTATCCAAGCGTGCTGCACTCTGAAGATGCGCTGGAAGGTCCGGCGGCCTTTGCCGAGAAACGCGATCCTGTGTGGCAAGGCAAGTAAGCCGCAATAGACGCAAATTGGGATGGAGGTCGCCTAATAGGCGCCTCCATTTCTGTATCTTTATCAGCAAGATGAGACCGGACGAGCCTTGTGAATGGCGACGGTGAAACGAGCGCAGCTTGGGGGCGACTCAATCTAAGGCGCTTTAAGTATAAGGAGTTAGTCATGCCACTCGATCCCGAGGTAGCGCAATTTTTACAAGAGGTTGAAGATTCAGGGGCGCCTGCCTATGAGACGATGACGCCTGCCGAGGCCAGACGTCAGGAGCTGACGGATCTCGCCATCGCCAATGCGGGTAAGACGCCTGAGGCCGTCAGTGAGGTGATCCACAGTTTTATTCCCGGTCCGACGGCGGATCTGCCCGTACGTATCTATCGCCCCCTGGGCATAGAGGTGCCTGAGGCTGGCGCGCCAGCCCTAATCTTCATCCACGGCAGTGGCTGGGTGGTGTCTAACATAGAGACCAATGATCACTTTAGCCGTGCCCTTGCCAATCGCACCGGCGCCGTGGTGATCGCGGCGAACTACCAGAAGGCGCCTGAGCATAAGTTCCCTATTCCCATGGACGATTGTTACAACGCGACGCTCTGGGTGTTTGAACAGGCTAAGGCGCTGGGGCTGGACCCTAAGCGTATCGGTATCATGGGCGACAGCGCCGGCGGTAATCTGGCCGCCGCGGTAACCCTACGCCTGCGAGATGAGATGGGGCCTCTGCTGGCTTGTCAGGTGCTGGTGTATCCAGCTGTGCATTATGGCTGGGACACGGACTCGGCAAAGCTTCACGGCACTGGTTATCTTTTGCAAAGAGAGAGTATGAAATATTATTGGGGTCATTATCTTCGCAGCCCAGCCGACGGGCAGAATCCCTACTGCTCGCCCTTAGATGCCGCCAGCCATAGCTGTCTGCCGCCGGCGCTCATCTATACCGCCGAGTACGATCCCCTGTGTGACGATGGCTTCAACTATGCGCAGAAGCTAAAACTGGCCGGGGTGCCTGTGTCTTACAAGATGTATGAAGGCACGATTCACGGCTTTATCAAGATGTTACAACGCTTTACTCTGGCGCAGACCTTTCTTGACGAGCTGAGCGAGGCGGTAAGGCCGCTGCTGGCGCTCCAAGGAGAATAGCCGGGCTATCGCTAAAGGAACTCAGCGAGCATCGTGAGGAGTGGGGTTGGCCGCAGGATCTGCTGTCACCCCCCACTTAAGTTGCCGTCTGTGGTCGATATCACTGTCTCATGCTTGTCACTTAGTGATCTTAGTCTGATTACTGCAATGAATCAGTAATTTAACCTGGTGTTAACTTAGATATTGTGCGCGGCGTTACATCTTTTCTGCAGATCCCTTGTTAGCATTTTGATTCGGTTTTCGCTTTGCTAAAGAATCATGAACAATAATATTCCGCTAAGAGCACTGCAGATATTTGAGGCATGTGCCAGATTAGAAAGTTGTTCCCTCGCGGCCAATGAGCTGTGTATAACCCAGAGTGCGGTGTCGCAGCAGATAAAGCAGCTGGAAGACTATTTCTTAGAGAAGTTATTTTACAGGCAAGGCGGAAAGATCAATCTTACCGAGGCGGGCATAGAGCTCAGAGAGCGCCTGGCACCTGTGTTTTACGATCTCAACAGCGTCTGCTCCAGCCTGGTGCAGAACATGGCGGGTGAGGTGAGGGTGCATTCCTATACCTCGCTGGCGGCCAGATGGCTGGTGCCTAAGATGGAGCAGCTTAGGCAGATGTACCCGGAGCTCAATATCAATGTCGGCATGTTCCAGAATGATATTGAGATGAGTGACATGATCGCCGATATCTTTATCGTCACCCGGGAATGTCAGGACGGTTATACCATCATCCCTCTGGTCACCGAGAAGCTGGTGGCCTTCTGCAGCCCAGATTACCTTGCTCAGTCACAGGGGATCAGCCTGGCGACCCTAGATCAACATTGTCTGCTCTATTCCAAACATAAAGACTATGGCGTCGATTGGGATACCTGGTTTAGAAACAATGATATCGCCATCAGTCCCAATCAGAAGAAGATCTTCTTCAATCACAACATGCTGGCGGTGCAAGCGGCTATCTATGGCCAGGGGATAGTATTGGGGCTGGAGCAGACCCTCAAAGTGGAGCTGGACTCGGGAAATCTGGTGAAACTGGACCTGCCGACTTGTCTTTCGGGGCTGACCTATTACATCGCCTACAAGACCTCCAAGAAGCGTGACGCCCGTATCATGCGTATCGTCGACTGGATCATCGACAACTATCCGGGGGATCATCCGGGAGATCGTACCTTGGCGCGTTAACCTTCATCCTATGGGGTAGCGCGGCCTTGGCCTAGAAAGCAAATACAAATTCGTTTTAGGAGCTTAACAAGTAAGCAACTTTTGTTATGATGAGTTTCCATTGACTTATCACTCGCTTATCTCATGTTAAGACACCTGAAAACCCTGTTGCTCATCCTACTATCGCTCGTTTTTATGCTGGTGGTCGGCGTCTATGTCAGCCTCAATCTCAGCCTGCCCAAACTCTCTGGCGAGGTTCAAACTAGTCAGATCTCGGCCAAGACCAGCATAGGGCGGGATCGTCTTGGCACTGCGGTGATCCACGCCGAGAATCGTCAGGATGCCGCCTTTACCCTGGGATTTGCCCATGGTCAGGACAGGTTTTTTCAGATGGATCTGCTCAGACGCAACTCTGCCGGTGAGCTGGCCGAGCTGTTCGGCAAGCCTGCGGTAAAGCTCGATGAGTCGCGCCGCTTCCATCAGCTGAGAAAACGCGCCGAGCATATCTATCGCCATCTGCCCACCGCCCAGCAACAGCTGTTGCAGCGCTATGCCGACGGCGTCAATCGCGCGCTCACCGCCCAGTCGCTGCCTTCGTTCGAGTATCTGCTGACCCGCGCCAAGCGTGAGCCATGGCGACCCGCCGACAGCCTGCTGGTGATCTACAGCATGTATCTGGATCTGCAGGGCAATGGCCCCAAGCGCGATCTCGCCCTTGATCATATCGAACGCAGCTTTGGTCCGGAGATGCGCAGTTTTATCACCCAGACCTCAAACTATCAGGCGGCGCTGGATAACAGCCTGTTTCCTTCCGATCCGCCGGCAATTCCAAAGCTGAGTCCAAGCCCAAGTCCAAGCGTCAGTCTACAACAGAGCACGGCCTCGACCCTGGCCCAGCGACTGGCGGTGACCATAGAGGAGCCCATCGAAGTGGGCAGCAACAACTGGGCGGTGACCGGCAAGATGACCCGCACCGGCAGCGCCATGCTGTCAGATGATATGCACCTCTCCTTCGCCGTGCCCATCATCTGGTACCGCGCGCAGCTAAACTATCCGGATGGTGAGGGCAAGGCGGTGCAGGTGACCGGCGTGTCCCTGCCCGGTGCACCTGCGATTGTGGTCGGCAGCAACGGCAAGCTGGCCTGGGGCTTTACCAACGCCTATATCGACACCGCCGACTGGGTGGCGCTGGACAAAGATGAGCCGCTTGAGGTGGTCCACGAGACCATTAAGCTGCCAAAGGGGGAGCAGGACTATGCCGTCACGCTGTCGCGCTTCGGCCCGGTTCGCCACTTGGGGGAGCAGGCCTATGCCCTGGCCTGGGTCGCCCATCAGGAGTATGCGGTCAATATGGAGCTGATGGCGCTGGAGCAGATAGATAATGTGCCCGAGGCGATGGCCAAGGCCAGCGGTTTCGGTATTCCGGTGCAGAACCTGATGCTGGCCGATGACAAGGGCCACGCCGCCTGGCAGCTTGCCGGCGCCGTCCCCGCGCGCACCAATGGCAGTGATATAGCGTTGCCTAGTGAGGAGATAGTCTGGGATAAGTGGCAAGAGAGAGACAAGGTACTGCCGTCGCTTCAAGATCCCGCCAGCGACAGGCTCTGGAGCGCCAATGCTAGGGTGATGTCGACCCAGGAGGCAGAGCGTTACGGCGATGGTGGCTACGCCCTGGGGGCCAGGAGCGCGCAGATCCGCGATCGATTGCTAGAGCAGGAGCTGTTCGATGAGAGCGATTTCTATCGCATACAGCTCGATAATCAGGCCCGCTTCTATCGCCCCTGGCAGGCTTTTCTGTTGGAGAGCTTGATGCGTGAACCCAAGCGTTTTGCCAAGGATATAGTGCAACTGCGTGACTGGCAGGAGTGCGCCTGCGCCGAGTCGGTGGGCTTCACCCTGGTGAAGGCGTTTCGCAGCCAGATGTTAGACAGCGCCTTCGCGCCGCTGGAGGCCGAGCTAAACAGCGCCCAGCTGAGTCTCTCTGTGCTCAAGCGTTACCTGGAGCCCGCCATCTGGCAACTGCTCAAGCAGCAGCCTGCCGACTGGCTGCCACAAGACGTCGCCAGCTGGGATGAGCTGGTGATCGCCAGCTATGTCACCGCCCGCGACGAACTGCTAGATAAATACAGCGAGGATGGCGAGCTGAGTGCGCTTAATTGGGGCCGGGTGAATACCCTTGCGATACAGCATCCCTTTAGTCGCCAGTTCCCGTTGCTGAGTCGCTGGCTGGATATGCCTAAGGTGGCCGGTTTTGGCGATACCTTTATGCCGGCGGTGCAACGTAAGAGCTTCGGCGCCTCCCAACGTTTCATCGTGCAGCCAGGTTATGAGGAGCGGGCCATCATGGCGGTCCCTGGTGGCCAGTCGGGCCACCCCTTGTCGAAATACTACCGCGCAGGCTTTAGCGAGTATGCCCGCGGCGCGGCGACGCCGCTGCTGCCGGGAGAGATAGAGGCCAAGCTGACTCTGACGCCGAGCCAGATGCAAGACTGATTGATCAGGTCTCGGTATTAGATGTTTAAGCCGATAAAAAAGCCACCTTGAGGTGGCTTTTTTGTCGATACAGCGTTTAGCTAATTCAAACTGAGTTTGCGGTTTAACTTACGCCAGCGCCACTTGCGGCTTGTAACGCAAGAGCTCGCCAGGCAGCTTGATCCCCTGTGCCTTGATGGCGTTGACCCGCGCCAGATAAGCGGCGCCGTACATCAGGTGCTTGGCCAGATCCACAGCATGACGTTTGCTGTAGTCATCCAGATAGCTGCCCTTGGCCCACTGGTTGAAGGCGCCCAGCGCGGGACCTGCCCAGATCTGATAGTCCATCTCGCGGCCCTGCTCACCTGTGTTAGACCAGCGGCTCGACAGCCCCAGGTACCAGCGGAAGATCAGCGCCATCTTACGCTTGGGATTCCCCTCGGCGCGCTCAATCTGCTTAGGATCTCGCTCGTTAAAGTGGGCGACTGTGCCGGCCCAGATCTCATCCAGGCTGGCGCGAAATACTTGCTTCTCCAGCTTGTCGCGCTCATCGACAGGTATCGCTTCTATCGAGTCGTAGCGGCTGTAGATCTCATATAGCTTGTTGGCGCGCATGGGGAACAGGGTGCCGCGCTTGACCACCTGTAGCTTAACGCCCATCTCAAACATGTCGGCGGCCGGCGCCATGGTGACATCGGCCATCTCTGTGGTGGCCAGCAGTTTGCGGGTGTGCTCGCTGGCGCCCGCCTCGACACAGGACTGGTTGATTGAGCCTGTCACTATGTAGGCCGCGCCCATGTTGAAGGCCGCCAGAGCCGCATCCGGGGTGCCTATGCCGCCGCCACAACCGACGCGCAGGGGCGTGGCATATTGATACTTGTCCTGGATCTCCTCCTTGAGCGCCAAAATGGTCGGCAGCAGGGTCACCAGAGGACGATTATCCGTATGGCCGCCCGAGTCCGCCTCGGCGGTGATATCGTCTGCCATGGGCACTGTCTGGGCCATCTCCATCTGATCATGGGTGATCAAGCCCTCGTCCACCAACTTCTGCAGCATCTTGACGGGAGCCGGCTGCATAAATTTCTCGGCGACCTCGGTGCGGCTCACTTTGGCGATCACCTTGTTGCCTATGATGATGTGGCCGTTGGCGTCGCGGCTCAGGCCGGCGGCGCGATAGTAGACGATCTGCGGCGTCAGTCCCAGGAAGGCCGAGGCCTCGACCGTGCGCACCTTGTGCTTAAGGAAGAGCTCGACGCTGCCGCGCTCAAGCGCAGGCTCGCTCGGGCTGTGGATCAGGTTAAACATGTAGGGGCCATTAGGTAGCGCGGTTTGGATCCGTGCGATCGCCTGCTCAACCCGGCTTGGGATGAGTCCTGCGGCGCCGAAGGAGCATAAGATGCCCGCCTTGCCCAGGGCGATCACTAGCTCTTCCGACGAGATGCCATTGGCCATGGCGCCGGCATAGTAGGCGTACTTGACACCGTGCACCCGGCGAAAGTTGCCATCGCCCAGGCTCTCAGTGCCCAGAGCAGGTGTGAAGGCGCTGACCGGGTGGCCCGAGGCCTGAGCACCCGAGCCTTGATTATTGGTCATCAGGCTCGCCTCGGTGGCGATGCCCACCCCCAGGTCGCTGTCGTTGACCAGGTAGCAGGCGCGGCTGAAATCTTTGAGCGCAGTTGCCATGGCGGCCGTGTCGAAGCTGATCTTGCTGTCGCTTACCTGCCAGGGCCAGGGAGAAAGCTGCTCGTTTGTGGTAGTCGGATTCATCTAATAAAAGACCTTTTTCGTCTTGGGCGACCCGGGAACATGCCTGTTTTATAAGGCATGACCCGTATCGACCGATTTTCTTATGTTGCTCAATCTATGTGTTTTTATCGCGCTGTCTACATCTTTGTTTGTGCTTAGGCTTCTTCGATGCAGATGGCGATGTCGCTCACCTCGTAGATCCGCAGGCCATCCTTACTCAGGCTGGCATTGCCGGTGATCACCAGCTTGCCTGCGTCCTCTTTGACCGAGGTGATGCTCACATCCATCGACATCTGCTTGTTGAGTGGGTTGATCTGACCGCGATACTTCCACTTGATGTTGGAGAGGATCTGGCCAAATTTCGGATTGGTGAACCCGGCGCCCAAGTCTTTGCTGATGGCATAAGTCTGCATGGTTTCTATGATGGCTTCAACGCCTAATGAACCCGGCATCACAGGATCCTGATGGAAGTGGAACTGGAAGAACCAGTCGCTCGGATCTATGGTGCGCTCGGCGTAGAGGTAGCCCAGGCCGTGGGTGCCGCCGTTATCGACGATCTCGACGCTGTCGATAAAGTTCAGCTGACCGCCCGCCAGACGATAGTGAGGCTGGCCCGCTGGCGCGTTGAAGTGGCGGCCGCCCTTGTCCAGCAGATCGACCCGAATATCCGGTGTAATACCCTTGGCCTGATGCCAGGGCTGAGTGGTCTTGCCGTTGTCCAGCCCCAACTGATCTTTAAGTGCCTCGGCCTTGAAGTAACCGAATACCGCTGTGCCGCGATAGAAGGGCTCGCCATCTGTGCTCAGCTCGAAGCTAAAGCTCTGAATGATGTTGGTGCCCGCCATCACGGTAGAGAGCAGGCGTGAGTCGTTAACGATAGTCTTGCCGCGCAGATCCACCTGACGCAGCAGCTCGCCGCTGCCATCTAGGTTACGGAAGAAGAGCTCCAGGCCGGGGAAGCCGAGAGTGGTACCCATGTAGCCCGAGATGAAGCCGTTTGGCTGCAGGGCGATCTCCATCATCACAGAGTAGGGCATCAGCGCCTGATGACTGTTGGCATCGAAATACCAGGCATCGCGTGGCACCTCATATTCGGCGATGCAGCTGGCAGGGCGCTTGAAGTCGCCGCGCTGGCCGTTAACCTCTATCACCCGGGTGGTGAGCTGCAGATCGCCGCATGGCGTACGCGGTGGGATCATGCCGCGGTAGATGGCGAACTCAGGGCCGAAGCACTTCTCGATATCGCCGGTGGCGAATTCGAACAGGTGATAGGGCGTAAAAGGCACAGTGTCGGGTACCCGGTTAGGGTAGTCCGGGGTCACAGGCGCCTCCACATGCGTCAGCGGAATTACCCCCTTGTTAGGCGCAGCGCTGAGATCGGGGACCTGAGCCATTAGCGGTGCATTAGTCATCAGCGGGGCATTGGCTGAGGCTCCCTGATTGGCCTTAGCCTGTGCACTGCTTGCGTCGCTGCTTTCCAGTTCAGGGTAGCGGGTACATTCAGCTTCCTCTTTGATCATCACCCCCAGATTTTGGAAGTCGACCACCACCTTGCCATTGAGCAAGATATCGATATTCGCCTTGGCGTAAGGGCGAGGGCTGAAGCCTATCTCTGTCACCTCCATGCGGTAGGTGAGGCGGGCCGATTGCGGGATCACCTGGCCGCGACAACGCACCTTCTGCGAGGCATTCTCCAGAGGCTGGAAACGACCATTTTGGGTCTGGGTATGCATGCCAAGGTGCAGCATGTAGAACTGCAGTAACTGACCACAACCCTCGGCCATCAGTGAGCCGGCCATCACCTGATCGTCCTTGAAGTGGCAAGGGAAATACCAGTGGTTAGGCTCCAGTTGCTTGTGGCCCTCGACCAGTCCAAGCCCCCAGGCGCCGCCGCTGCGCTCGACCTTGCTGACCTCTTCGATCATCAAGAACTTCTCCGAGGCGAAGCAGAGTGAAGGCTGAGCAGGTCCTGCGTGGGATGGGCCGAAACAGCCTTGGATATCGGCCGACAGCAGCTTGTGGATGTCACCATAGCTGAACTGGGTGCGCGGGCAATCCAGGAGTGGGTTAAAGATCTGCTTGGTGGCGCGGCTGCGGGCGAGCAGCTCTTCCTCGGTGCGGATCACCCCTTTACCGTCAGCCAGCTCGGCGTCGGTGAAGAAGCCTGCGCAGCCGCCATCCATCTTGAGGATCATGGTATCGCCAACGAAACATTCGTAGGAGAAGAAGAACAGCAGGGTATCGCCATTGCGGGCGAAGTTGTTGATCTTAATCTCATACCTTAGGGTATCGCCACCGCGGGGGAGATCCCCTAAGAAGGTGAGGGTACAGTCAAGCAGGCGATAGACACGCTCGCCCTTGTTCTCGAAGTCTATGCCCAGGTAACTAATTAGCATGAGGTCGCACTGGCCCGATTCCACTGCGACCGCCCAGGGGATCTGACCGTCCACCAGGTAGGGGGCATCCACGGGGATGTCGTATTCCGTGGTCATGGTGCTGGGCTTATATTCGCCCAGTTTGGCATCCAGCTTGGTGACCCGTGATACCAGCAGATAATCTGTGGTGGGCAGGCGCACCCGGCGTGAGTAGCCGTCGATCACGCTATAGTCGGGGCCGAACACCTTGGCTATATCCCCCTCGGCGTATTCCACCAGGTCGTGGTAGTCCCAGATGCAGGGCTTATGGGCCGGAACCGGTGCGCGGTATGGCGCGACCAGATCGTGCCTTGGTTTGAGTGGCATCTGGGTGACGCTTGAGGCCGAAGCTGGCGTCGATGGGCTACCTATGGCTTGGGCCAGTTGCTGCTTAAGCAGCAGGTCGGCCACTTTCAGGCCTGATTCACGGCTCTTGAGGAAAGCGAGATGGGCCTGACGCGCCTTTTGTTGATTGTCATGAAAGGCGCTGAGATCAGGGTTGCTGATCGGTGAGCCTGGTGGCTGAGCTGAATGCTGGGTCATAGTGGGTAAGTTACCTGTTGCACCGCCTGTCATCGACGGCGTGGCAAACTGTGATGCTTGAGTCGTGTTCGAATTAACCTGGCCTAAATAGCTTATAAGCTTGGACACTTTTTTCGGTTTAGTCTGACCTTGTCCATTGGCCGCGGCCAACTTGTCTTGCAGCGCTGACAGTTGCGTCAGCGGCTGAGTCAGTATGTGTTCTATGATGCCGCGTCCACCCAGGGTGACCCGCTTGATCAGGCTACGCCCCTCATGGGTGGTGAGATCTTGGTCTAGCCTTTGGGTCAGCGCACCGCGCTGGGTATGGGTTTGAGTAAGATGCAGCAAGGCGCTCTGATCTTCGCTGAAGTTGGCGACCAGGGCGTTGTCCGCGTTTTCTTGTGTCATGCGCAGCAGTGTGGCGATCAGGCTGGTCATGCCGGCGGCGGCAAAGCTGTGGCCCAGTTGTTGGTCGCTCTGCACCAGACGAGCCTGCGCCGTAGGCAGCTGCGCTATCAGCTGTTGGGGCTGATGCTGGCTGCAAGGCGCCACATTCATCTCGACCAGTGAGATCTGCTCGGCATCTGTGCCATTGAGGGTCAATAGCTCATCGCACAGGCGCGCTAATTGGTGCTGAGGACCAAAGTTGAGGCTCTCTATCTTGCCATAGGCGCTAGCGCCACGCTGGCTTTGGTGGGATGAGGTTTCCAGCACCAGGGCGCCGGCGCCTTCCGCCAGTCGCCAGCCGTTTGGATGGCTCTGATTGGCCACGGGGGCGATGGCATTTTTCAGCATCACCTGCTCCAGGCTGCCGCAGAGATCGACCGCGGCGATCACTACGGCATCAAGCTGCTCCTGCACCATGATATTTTCCGCCACATCCAGGGCGCGGCCCACAGATTGCTCGCCAGCGGAGATGGTAAAGGCCGGACCGCTGAAGTCCCACAAGGAGGCGATACGCGAGGCCATGATGTTGCCGATAAAGCTGGTGTATTGGTTTAGCTTGGCGGCGTCGAGCACGCTGTCCATGGCCAGGGCCTCAAGCTCGCGATATTGGCTGTCGCTCAGGCTGGCGCCCATGGCATCCAGACTCTGTTTGAGCTGAGTGTGCAGGTTTACCCGGCCGCGGAACTGGTGCAGTTCCAGCTCTGTCTCCATGGCGACCAAGACGGCCACTTTTTGCCCTGGCTGTAACGCTGCGTCGCGTATGGCTTCGTCGGCGACTTTCATCAGCATCAGCTGTTGGCCGATAAGGCGGTCGTCTTCATTGGGGGGCAGTTTAAAGCGCAGAAAATCCAGCTCGAAGCTATCCACATAGGCGCCTCGGGGTGCCGAGTCCAGGCCAAATTGCGCTAGCAGTTCTGGGTGCTGATCTAACCCTTTCCAGCGCGCTGGTGGAAGGGGCACAAAGGCCTCTTGCTCTTGGCGAATACAGGTGTCGAGGGCGTTAATGCTGCCAAGTGGGCCGAGATGCGCCGCAATGCCACTGATCACAAATTGCGGTGTCGAGCCGTTGTGACAAGGTGCAGTTAACTGTGGCGATGTCGCTGTGGTTGAAGGCTCGCACTCTGTGGGTGTATAGGATTCTAACAAAAGATGGGCATTACAGCCGCCGAAGCCAAATACCGATACCCCGGCTAATCGCGCCGCGTTATCGGCCTTAATCGGCCAAGGCGTCACTTGACGGGGCAGGGTATGAGCGCCAAATAGGCCGTTTGGTGACTCGATGGCCTCACTGAGGTTGATGCTTGGGGGCAGCTGGCCCTGATTCATGGCAAAGATCATCTTCATGATCCCCGGCATGCCCGCAGCGGTAAGTAAATGCCCTAAGTTGGATTTGGCCGAGCCTATCATGGGCGCGCTCGCACCTTCGAGCCCAGGGGCAAAAAATTGCTCCATAGAGGCCAGTTCTACCTTGTCACCCAGCGGGGTGCCCGTGGCATGGCATTCGATCACTTCTATCTGCTTCGGCGCTACGCCGCTGTGGCGATAGGCACGCTCGAAGGCCTTGACCTGCCCCTTACTGTTGGGGCTGAGCACAAACTGGCCCTTGCCGTCGTTAGACAGGCCGATGCCGCTGACGATGGCGTAGATCTTATCATTATCACGTTCGGCGTCTTCGAGGCGTTTGAGTGCCAGTACCCCGGCGCCTTCTCCGGCAAACAGCCCCTTGGTATTGCGATCGAAGGGGGCCGAGAAGCCATGTTCTGGATAGGCATGGAAGATGGAGAAGCCCATGTTGATAAAGAAAGGGTCGGCGCCGGAGACGGCGCCCGCCAACATGAGATCGGCCTTGCCCGTGTTGAGATAGTCGCAGGCCAGCTTCAGCGAATAGACAGAGCTGGCGCAGGCGGCATCCAGACTAAGTTGAACGCGCCCAAGGCCGAGGGCATCGGCCACTAGCTTAGAGGCGTTGTGGGCGATGGCACCATTGGCAACGTCTAAGGTGGTGGCAGCCGGACTATGGGCGTTATAGTCGCTCAGGCTGAAGTCTGGGCAGGCCAGCTTCTGCTTAAGGGCTTTTTCTACCGCCTTATGGTAGAGGGGTAGAAACAGCTCATTCGATTTTGCCGTAGGGAAAGAGAGGGTGCCCATGATGATGCCGCAGCGTGATAGCTGAGGAGAGTCCAGGGCAATGCCCGCATCGAGCAGGGCATTGCGACTGGTGTCCAGCGCCCACAGCAGGCTATCGTCCATCCCTTGGAGTTGTTCGGGCGGCAGCTTATAGCCATAGGGATTAAAGTGAAAATCTTCAATATACCCGCCCTTGTCGCAGTAGAAGCGATCGGCCTCGCCCTGCTCGCCACGAAAGTCGGCTAAGTGGGCGCCGAGCTTGTCATCGCTGAGTTGGGTGCGAGAGTCGCGTTTGTCGAGCAGGTTTTGCCAAAACTGCTTAGGGGTCTTGGCGTCTGGGTAGAGGTTTGCCAGACCCACGATGGCAATCTTGCCATGACCTCGGGTCTTTGGGGGCACTTGTTTGGCAGAAGGCGCTTCATTTGAAGGCATTAGACTTCCTCTTGAAATAGGGTATTGGCGAGCGGAGGCTCACCTTGAGCGCTGCGCTGTTGTAGCTTAGCCAGTTCACGCTTGAGTCCCAGTTGCAGCACAGTGAGGCTGACGGGAACTCTGTGGCTGATCAGTGTGCCCAAGGCTTTGAGCAGGGTGATCACCTCGTTTGCGCCGCGGGCATTGACCGGCACGCTGACATGAGGTGTCTCGCTGGCTTTTAGAATTTTATCTATCAGGGTGCAGTTTTGTCTGTCGGCACCGACCTCGACAAATAGCGCAGCCCCCTGATGGGTTGCGCTCTGGATGAGCGACTCAAAATCGAGGTGATGACAGAAGGTCTTGGCTATCGAGGTAGCGATAGCTTCGGCGCTCAGGGCCTGAATTTCGTTGACGGCGCCATCTTGGCCATCGATGAGGCTGGCGGCGCTGATAAATTTGACCGGATGCTCGGCGGCCTCGGCCATGATCGCCTGATGATAGAAGGCCTGCACCTGCGACTGCAGGCTTAAGGCTGGTGGCGTATGCATGGCGGTGACGCGGTTGGCGGCTATGCCACGTTTACCCAGTTCCTGTAACAGGGCCTGGCAACTGGCCTGACAGCCAGCGATCACGCAGGTATCCCCCTGGGTGATGGCAAGATAGACTCTGGGGTAACGCTCCAGCAAAGGCTGAATATCATCGCCTTGGCATCGCACCAGAAAACTGTTCCATTCGAGAGGATCCTTGTCTGACAGTTGCCAGTGACGACGAACCGCCTTGAGCGGACCTGAGATCTCCTCGGTAAACAGGGGCTCGCTCAGGGTCTTATCGATCAAGCTATGGGGATCTTGCCACACATCCAGGCTGGCCCACATGGCGGCTTCACCCATGGAGTAACCCAGGGCAAAGTGCGGCTGCACTGCAAATTCATCCACCAAGAGCTTGGTCAGCAGGTAGCTGGCGCCCACACCGGCAATGGCCATCTTGCTTAGAGGCATCTGCTGAGTGTCGGCCTTATCTTCTTGATAGATCATATCGGCCTGCAGCATCGCCTTGAGATCCCCTTGTTGCTGCAAGCGGCTAAACAGGGCCGGAAAGTAGCTATGTAGCTCATGCAGCATATCAGGGTAGATGGTGCCAACGCCGGGATAAACGAAGGCCAGCTTGGCCTGACCCAGCGGCGCGGCGCTGAAATAGCTACCCGATGGCGTGCGGTATTCCCCTTTCTCCTTACAGACTTTGGCCAGCGCCTGGCTCATGGCGGTGATCTCCTGCCCAAGCGCCTCGATACTTATGGCCTGTAGACAGATGACAAAACGTGTCGGGCCGCTGGTGGCAAAGGCATCGAGATTTTGCTGCATCAGCTCAATGATCGCCATCTCCCGCGCTAAGGGCTCGGTCTGTGATAAGGCGAGCTTATCCAAGGCCGCCGCCAGGGCCCAGAGCCCTTGGTTGAGCGCGGCTTCACTGCTACCGGGTAGCAGAAAGAACAGCTGGCTGGCCGACAGTAGCGAACGCGCCTTGAGTCGGCCTGTGCCTTGTGTCAGCACCATGGCCAGATGAGTTTGCGCTTTCCCTTGCTGAGGCTGGGTATTCTCCAGGGTAAGCGTCGCCACTCGTCCCTGATAGGGCTCGGTAAACCAGTAGTGACGCCGGCTCTCTGAACGCCTAATGGTTCGCTGTGCAATATCAGCGATCAGGCGACACAAGGCGTCGAAGCCCTTGTTCATGTCATCGATATGCGCTCTGCATTGAACACTATCCGGTTGGCGTTTGGCCTGTGCCAGCGCGCCTTGCAGTGCACTGCCCTGGCTTTGACCGTATTGTAGCGCCGCCAGATGGGCATGAGGGTGCAGCTTGTGCTGCGCCGCCTTGAGCGCTGGCATCAGCAGCAATGTTTGCTGGGCGCCATGCAGGCAAACCAGATCGCCTGTGGCGACCCAGCTCACTGCCTGCTCAAGCGTCTGAGCCAGCTTATTCTCAGTAAGCTCAGCCTCGGTTAACTTAGGCTCAATTTGGTCAACATGCAGCTTTCGAACTGGCTGATTGGCTAAGGTATCGGGCAAGGGCGCATCTTTTGGCAACAGCAAGAGGGCTACCCGCAGCGGGGTAGCGCCTTCGCTGTTAGCGTTAGCATTGCTTACCTTTTGGCCAAACTCCTGGGTCACTGCGTCGCCTCCTCGTTGGCCGTTTCACCGCGTGCGCCGTGCGGCACGAAGGCGGCATTGAGGGTTGAGCTGATGGTGATCCTGGCCCCTTTTATCAGGGCGCTCAGGCGACCATCTTGATGGTAAAGCGCCACATCGGCCGTCAGGCTTCTGCGATTGCTCTTGACCACATTCAGCTCTATATAGCCGGTTTCGCCGCCGTGCATCGGCTGCACACTGATGAACTCGTCGATGGCCGATGGCAAACTGGCCGCCCCATAGCTGAGCCTTGCCCAGACCAACATGGCTTGGAGCAAGAGATCTTCGGCAAAAGGCTGACAGCCTGCGCTGCTTAGGCTAGGTACAAACTCGCCGCAGTCGGCTTCGCGCACCTGGGGCAGGCTTACAGAGGCGATAAGTCCCTGCTCATCGAACTTAAGTACCTTATCCAATCCCTGCAGTCTTGGCCCATGAAACAGGGTGCCGTCACTGTAGAGCGTGCTGGCATCGGTGACCGCCTCGCCATTGTACTGCCCTTCGAAGGCCTTGATTGGCGCCGAGCAGTCCTCGCCATCCATCAAACAAAGGCTCGCCTGGTACTGCGGCCGTCCCTCGCTGCTTATTAAGGCCTGAATGGCCGTCAGGCTATCGCCGGTATATTCAGGGGTTAGCGTAAGCACTAAGGTTTTCGGCGCTTCGGTGTCGAAAATAATGCCTTTGAGCAGCTTATAGCTGCGCACCTTTACCGGGGCGCCAATGTGCGCCCGAGCGGCTTCACGCATCCATTGGATAGCACAAACCGTCGGTAATACCGGGTTACCGCCGATCACATGGTCTGAGACAAAGGCCATGGTCGCGGGCGTTAATTGGCGCGTTAAGGTGACAGGCGGCAGCGGATGCTGTGCAACGTGCACCTCATCCGCATCAGGCTTTTTTACTGAGCTTGCCTCATCTGCTTTAGCTGTGTTGCCTTGCATATCGCTGCCTACCAGCAGCTGTACGCCGCTGTCGCCAAGTAGCTGAGTGGCAAACAGCTCGGCACCCGCCTGCAGCGGGATCACATAGACGCCGCGCTCGACAAACATCTTCTTCAGCGCAGGATTGACCATGCCGCCATCCCAAGGGCCCCAGTTAAAGCTCATCACCTTAGCCTGGCTCTTGTGGGTGAGTTGCAGTGCCGCCTTGTTGAGGATCTCGTTCGCCATGGCGTAGTCGCTCTGCCCCGTGTTGCCGTAGAAACCGGCCGCCGAAGAGAAGAGGGCAACCAGCTTAAGCTGGGCGGGATCGATCACGCTTAGCAGCGCCTTAAGCCCGGCCACCTTAGTGCCGTAGACTCGCGCAAGCTCATCTAAGGTTTTGTCTTGTATGTGTTTATCGGCCAGTACGCCCGCACCGTGGATGAGTCCTGTAATTGGCGTTAGCTGATTGATGGCGCCTAGGGCCTGCTCGATCGCCTCTGCCTTGCTGACATCCATCGCCAGATATTCCGCCGAGGCGCCCACCGCCTCGAAGGCGTTGAGGGCGGCCTGGATCTCAAGGCTACTCTTTACCGGCCAGATGAGGGCGTCGACCTGTTTAGGCGTCGGCTTGTCACCGCTGGCGAGTAGATGAGCGATAGCGGCCTGCTTAAGTTCGCCGATAGTCTTGCCCTGGGCCCATTCTGGCAGATCCTTCGTGCTAATATGTTCGCTGCGACCGGCCAGGATAAAGTGCGACTGACAACGCTTAGCCAGTGCCAGGGCACATTCGAAGGTTACCCCTTTTGCCCCCCCGGTCACCAGTATTTTATCTGAGCTATCCAGCTGGGATTCTGCGGTTTTTATCGCCGCTTCACCCGGCTGTAGCCGATGACGGCACAGTTTGCCGCCGGCATCGACACTGATACCGACCTCGTTGAGACCGCTGTCGCTGTCCATGAGCTCCGCGAGTACGGCATCGCTCAGCTGCGCCGCGCTCATCTCTGGCGCTAAGTCCAACGCGCGGCAGAAGATGCCTGGCCATTCATGACTCAGAGTCTTGGTGAGACCCGAAAGCGCGGCCTGATTAAGTTCGCTCTTGGCCAGTTGCTTAGCATCCAGGTAGCCGAAGCCGCCGTCGATACGACTGACGGTGACAAAGCAGCGACGACCCGTCTGCGCGCTTAATGGCGCCTGCAGATGCTTGGCCCAGAGGAACGCCGAACTCAGGTGGTTAAAGCCAGCGTCGCTCAGTTGTATCTCTGAGACAGCGTTGGCTTCCTGCTGAGGCTGTAGGTGTACAAAACCTGCAATGTTACCGTGGTCTGCGCTAATTCCTGCTATCGCCTGCATCACATCTTGCTCAGCCAGTCCTTCTGGCTGCCAGCTGGCGATGGCGCTGCTCAGCGGTGACTGAGGCTGACCTTCTGGCAGGCGCACAACCACGACCTTGAGTCCCTTGTTGCTGAGTTTCTCGGCCAGTACCCCGGCATTGTGACCATCGTCTTGGATCACCAGGGTAGCATTGGCGGCGAAACCCTCGGCATCAGGCTTCGCCGCTTCAAGCTTTTTTAGCGCCACCTCGCTGTGAGGCGGTAGCTCGACTAAAGGCTCGGCGGAGATGGCTTGCACCTGAGTAACCGAGGCGCTCTGCTCTTGGCTGCTTGTCGTGTCAACTATCGCGTCTGCGGCGGGCAGCTTGCTGTTCATATACGCCACGATCTCACCCAGAGTGCGGCACTCGGCCAGATCTTCCGGGTTGAGATCCGGCAGTCCCGGCAGTTCGTCTTGAACTGTGCCTAAGATCTCGACTCGTTTAATTGAGTCGATACCAAGGTCGGCTTCCATGTCCATCTCCAGCGACAGCATCTCGGTTGGGTAGCCCGTCTTGTCGGCCACCACAGTGAGCATGGTCTGCTGTACCTGTGTTGATGACAGGCTATCAGTCGCAACAGAGCTTTGAACCTCTGGGCTGAGTGCAGCGCCTGTGGCGGTCAGCTTGCTATTCATGTAAGCGACGATTTCCCCCAGGGTGCGGCACTCGGCCAGATCTTCTGGGCTGAGTTCAGGCAGTCCCGGCAGTTCGTCTTGAACTGTGCCTAAGATCTCGACCCGCTTGATAGAGTCGATGCCAAGATCGGCCTCCATATCCATCTCAAGGGCCAGCATCTCAGTTGGGTAACCTGTCTTATCAGCTACCACGCTCAGCATGGTTTCTTGGACTTGTGTCGAAGACAAGCCAGCGGCGGCTTGCTGAATAGGTGCACCTGCGGTTGGCTGTTGGCTGTTCATAGCGCCTGCGGCTTGTTGAATTGCGCCAGCGGCGGTTTCTGTAATATGAGCACCTGCAGCTGGCAGCTTGCTATTCATATAGCTAACAATTTCACCCAGGGTACGGCACTCGGCCAGATCTTCTGGGCTGAGTTCCGGCAGTCCTGGCAGCTCATCCTGTACTGTGCCTAAGATCTCTACGCGCTTGATGGAATCGATGCCGAGATCGGCCTCCATGTCCATCTCAAGTGATAGCATTTCGGTTGGGTAGCCTGTCTTGTCGGCCACAACTGTGAGCATGGTTTCTTGGACTTGTGTCGATGACAAGCCTGTGGCGGCTTGTTGAATTGCGCCAACGGCGGTTTCTGAAATATTAGCTCCTGCGGCCGGCAGCTTGCTTTCCATATACGCCACGATCTCACCCAAGGTGCGGCACTCGGCCAGATCTTCCGGGCTGAGTTCGGGTAGGTTTGGCAGCTCATCTTGTACTGTGCCTAAGATCTCCACGCGCTTGATGGAATCGATGCCGAGATCGGCTTCCATGTCCATCTCAAGGGCCAACATCTCGGTAGGGTAGCCTGTCTTGTCAGCCACAACTGTGAGCATGGTCTCTTGGACTTGTGTCGAAGATAAACCGCTAGTAGCTGTGTTTTGAACCTCTGGGGTAGCAACAGCGCCAGCGGCGGCTTGTTGAATTGCGCCAGCGGCGGTTTCTGTAATGTGAGCACCTGCGGCCGGCAGCTTGCTTTCCATATACGCCACGATCTCACCCAGGGTGCGACACTCGGCCAGATCTTCCGGGCTCAGCTCCGGCAGAGCCGGCAGCTCATCTTGCACTGTGCCTAAGATCTCCACGCGCTTGATGGAATCGATGCCGAGGTCGGCCTCCATGTCCATCTCAAGGGCCAGCATCTCGGTTGGGTAACCGGTTTTTTCGGCCACCACGCTTAGCATGGTCTGTTGCACCTGTTCACTGCCCAGGTTAACACTTGGCGCCATACTCACTGGCTCAATGGCAGGTGATTGTGCAGGTGCCATTGGCTGAGGGGCGATAGGTTGTACAGTTTGCTGCACCTTAGCAGGTGTGGCTACTGGCGGATTAACAGTCGCTTGTACCTGAGGTGCTGCCGTAACTGCTGGCGCGGCCGCAGGCACAGTGGCTTTTATTGGGTTTGGCGCCGGAGTCGATGCTGGCGTGAATACAACCCGGCTAGGTGCGCTTGCTTGCGGCGCCATAGCTCCGTGGCTGAGCAGGCTTAAGGCGCTTTGATGGCTTAAGGCCTGCATCTCGAGGAACTGAGTATGGCTTTGTAACGTTTGCGCCTGATGTTGGTGGAACTGCTCCATTGCGCGCTGCAGGCTCTCAGGGATCGCGACCCCGGCGGCGGCCATCTGTGCCTGCGCCGTCATCAGCTGAGTGACTGTCTCGCCATACTGCTGCGGTATGGTCAAGAATTGCTGATGCAGCTGAGCCGTCTGTTGCTGGGCGGCGAACAGTGCCGTCAGGGCATCATCGCCAGCGATTGTCTGTAACGTCTGGATGGCAGGTGTATTGATGACTGAGCCATGAGAGTCATTGGCCTGTGGCGCTTGGGCTGCGGGGATCGATTTTTCCACTATCTTCTCTACTTCTACAAATTTTTCGACAATTTTTTCGACTTCGACCAGTTTTTCAACTTCCACTATCTTCTCTTGCACTCGGGTCTGTGGCGTGATGGTGCCCGTGTTAAGGGATTTTTCCATCTTCGCCAGGGTCGCCGGGCTGATGTAGTTGGTCGCGTTGAGCGTGATATTCATGGGAGAGACTGGCTCGGCCTGGGCCGCTTCGGTTTGGTATGGGTCTATCTCATCCAGTGCGATGCCGCAGACGGCAAGCTGCATGGCGCCCTGACGAAGTTGCAGGTCGCTATCGCCCTTAGGGTTAGGGTTGAGGCTGATGGTGCACAGGGTATCTAGCTTGTCGCTAAGGGTGTTCTCCACCAGTTTCTGTAGAATATTCTTCGGGCCGAACTCGATGAAGACGCGCGCACCATCGGCGTACATGGCTTCTAGCTGCTCGCTAAAGCGCACAGATTGCAGCATGTGCTGCTTAAACTCATTCTTGATGGTCTTGGCGACATTGGCGTAGCGAGCGCCGCTGGCGTTGGCGTACACAGGCAGCGCCGGTTTGGCAAACTTCACCTTGTCGATCGCCTCGGCAAACGGTGCCTGGGCGTGGCCCACCAATGGTGTGTGGAAGGCGCCGGATACTGGCAGGGCGATCGCCTTGAAACCGAGCTCGCTAAGGGCCTTGGCCGCCTGGGTGGTGGCATCTGTCGGTCCGGCGATCACCAGCTGGGTCGGCGCGTTGTAGTTGGCGACCTTAACCCCCTCAAAGGCGATAAGGGTAGCTTCCAGTCGAGTCAGATCCTCGGCGGTTTTGGTGATGATGGCGAACATGGTACCGCGATCGGCACCCTCGGCACTCTCGGCACTTGGGCTGGCCATGGCATCGCCACGGGCGAATGTCAGCTGGTAATAGTCTTCGAGGCTGATCACCCCGGCGGCGCACAGGGCGCTGAGTTCACCAAAGCTGTGGCCTGCCACCATGTCGGGCGTGAAGCCGGCTTGCTTGAGCAGGGTGTATTGCCCCATGGAGATGGCGCCGATGGCGCTCTGGGCATTGGCGGTATTGGTCAGTAGTGCCTCTTGTGCCTTGCGCTCCTCAGTCGTGAAGACTGGCACCGGGTACACCAGTTGCGACAAGGGCGTCTTATCCTGGCTGGCAAATACCTTGTCGGCCAGTACAAATTGCTCGCGCATCTCGGGGAAATGACAGCTTAGCTCACGGCCCATGTTGAGGTATTGGGCGCCTTGTCCGGCAAACACCGCGGCCACTTTAGGGTTAGCCAGACTGCTGATGCGATAGTGCAGGCCGCCAGGTAGCGACCAGTATGCCTCATCGCCCGCTTCCAGGCGGCTAAGCGCCTGATTAAGCTGGGTCTTGAGGCTGTCTCTGTCGCTAACGACCAGGCCAAGACGCGGGGCACTGGCGTCAAGCATGCGCAGCGGATGTTGACTGGCCAGGACGTCGAGGGATTGTTTATCTGCGTCTGCAACAAGCTGCCTGATGGTGGCGATGAGGCCAGCCTTGTCGGCGCCGCTGATCAGCAAGCTCTGAGGCACGGCGCGCTGACGGAATTGGGTCAGCTTGCCCAGATCTCGGCTATGTTCGCGCTGGTACTCTTCGAGCACGAAGTGGAAGTTAGTGCCGCCAAAGCCGAAAGAGCTGATACCGGCGCGGCGCGGGGTGCCGTCCGGGCGTGGCAGCCAGGGGCGCGTCTCGGTATTGAGGTAGAAAGGCGAGTTGGCGATATCCAGTTTAGGATTGGGCTGGTCCACATTGATGGTCGGTGGTAACACCTTGTGGTGTAGCGCCAGCGCCGCCTTGATAAGCCCCGCCGTGCCTGCGGTCGACTTGGTATGGCCGATTTGCGACTTCACCGAGCCCAGGGCGATATGCTGGGTCGTCTTGCAGCCTTCGCTGAACACAGACTTGAGGCCGTTAAACTCGGCCACGTCACCGGCGGCCGTGCCCGTGCCGTGGGCTTCCATCAGCCCTAAGGTATGTGGCGGGAATCCGGCATCGTCGTAGGCGCGTTTGAGCGCCTTGGCCTGGCCTTCGGGGCGCGGTGCGTAGATAGACTTAAACTTACCGTCCGACGAGGCGCCTACGCCCTTGATCACCGCATAGATGCGATCGCCATCGCGCTCGGCATCTTCCAAACGCTTCAGGGCCACCATGCCTATCCCTTCGCCTATCATCATCCCCTTGGAGTCGATATCGAAGGGCTGCACCGTCTCGTTGGTGGTGAAGGCTGGCGTCTTGGAGAAGCTCATATACATGGAGGGGGAGTTGTCGGTACAGACGCCACCGGTGATCATCATCTCGGCGCGGCCGTCCACCAGTTCGCTGAGCGCCATGCGCATGGCTGCCAGCGAGCCGGCGCAGGCGGCGTCGACGACGCAGTTCATGCCGCCTAAGTCGAAACGGTTGGCGATACGTCCGGCGATCACATTGCCCAGAGAGCCAGGGAAGGAGTTCTCTTCCCAGTGGACATATTGGTCCTGAAATTTCTTGATCAGCATCTCGCTGTCGGCGTCGCTGATGCCGCTGTGCTTGAACACCTTTTTCAGCACAGGATATTGCAGCCTGGCGTTGAGACTGTGGCTGATCTTCTGACCGCCGCCCACACCTAGGGTAATGCCTATCTTGTTTCTGTCGTAGTCGCTCGGTAGCTTGGCATCGGCGAGTACCTCTTTGGCGACGATGAGTGACAACAGCTGTGAGGTGTCGGTCAGCTCTAGGATGTTGGGCGGCAGGCCAAACTCCATCGGGTTGAAGTTGACCTCGGGCATGAAGCCGCCGCGTTTGCAGTAGCTCTTGTCCGGCGCGCTCTTATCGCTGTCGTAGTAATCGTCGACCTGCCAATGGGTGTCTGGCACCTCGGTGATGGCGTCAATCTTGTCGCAGATCAGATCCCAAAATTTGTTGAGATAACGTGAGTTGGCAAAGATGCTCGCCATGCCAACGATGGCAATGGGCATATCTTTCAGACGCTTGTTGAGGCGCTGATCGCTTGACGTCTTTGATGTTTCGGTCTGGCTCATTATGAGTCTCCGCTTGCTACCTGATGCTCAGGTGTCTGTATGTCAGCGCCGGGTGTTAGCTGTGCCATGGTGGCACCAGGGAAGCGCTGTAAGAAAGTGTGATAGTTGCGTACCAAAAGCTTACGCAGATGAAACGGCCCTTGGCGAAGCAGATGGGTGATGTATCGCTTGGTGGCCTGGGTGTTACCGTCTTGATAGATATCTAAGTAGATCCAGTCGCTGTGGGGATCTATGCCCAAAAGTACCGAGCTTGGCTTGGCGTCCGCCAGTTGTGGCGGTAGGGTGAGCGAGGCCACCTGCAGCACTGTGTCGCCGTCGGCCTGTGGCAGCGCCAGGGTATGGGCCAGAGTCTCTGGATTTAAGGTATAGGTGACAATATCGCTGCCTTGGGCGATGGGCAGCTGGTTGAAGTAATGATCCGGCACCTCGGGACGCTCGATGTTGTGGATGCGCGACACCCCGTAGCGCTTGAGGCAGCGGGCGAGGCCGGAGCGGGACACATTGGGATTGATAAACTCCTGAGTCACCTTGAGTAGCCTGTCCAGCGGCATCTTCAGCTGGTAGCGCAGCCCCACGACCACATACTCCTGCATCGGCGTTAGCGTGGTGTTGAGGTGGTGGGGGGTGTTGGGCGTGTCTTCGATGGAGTCGCGCCGGCGCCATTTACGCACCGTGGCTTCGCTGATGTTGAGCACCTTTGCCAGCTGGCTCACCGGTAGTTCCGACTCCTGGATAAACTGACGCATCTCAGGGGTGGTGGTGGCATTCTTGTGCCTATATTCACTGGCGCTGAGTTTTCGCGCCGCGGTCTGCGAGTCCCGGCGCTGCGTCTTGTGGTTAGGCTTCTCGAGCATACTGGTTAGGGCGTTCCATCAATAATCTATTGGGACAAGCGCTGTCGCGGTTTGCTGCTAGCCTGCAAAATCCCGCGTTGTCCGTCTGAACTGACGTTAATAGAGCAGCAGACTACAGTAGCTTGAGGGCCAATACAATCACCTGGGACTTAAAAGTCTTCGATACCGGCTCTTTTAGCTTACATATGTTCGCTGTTTGTGACAGGCGTTAGCTAAATTAACCCTGTGAGTTAAAGCGTGATCTCGATCAAAAGCAAGGCAGGTTGACAGGCCTATACTGGTTGTTAATAGACCGATCACAACACATTGTTTTTGTTTGCAGCAAACACGATTTTAGTGGCAGGGAAAGAGGTCGTGGTGCTGTTACCTATTGATATAACAGATCAAAGGAGGCCGATATGGCTGAGTTTACCACGGAGCAGATCCGGAATCTGGCGGTGCTCGGACACACAGGGGCGGGTAAATCCACTCTGCTCGAGGCATTGCTGTTCCAGGGCGAGGCGATCGCCCAAAAAGGCAGGGTGGACAAGGGCACAAATCATGCTGATTTCACTGCCCAGGAAAAAGACCACAGACACAGCTTAGAACCTTCCTTCCTCAATCTCGATTTCGACAATCATCACATCAATTTCATCGACACCCCGGGCCTGCCCGATTTCTTCGGCCGTGCCTTGTTGCCGCTTAGCGGTGTGGAGTCTGTGCTCTTGGTGATCAACGCCGCCACCGGCATAGAGACTATCACCCAGCGCGCCTTCGAGGCCGCCAGGGCACAGGGTAAGGTGGTGCTGATTGCGATTAACCATATCGACGGCAATGGCGCTAATCTGGCGGGACTACTCGATGAGATCCAAACCAAGTTTGGCCATCGCTGCCTGCCGGTGAATCTGCCTAATGCCGCCCTGGATGATGTGATCGACTGTTATCTGCATCCTCAGCCCGAGTTGCAGGGGGAGGCCCTGTTCCATGATGTGGCCAGTGCCCGCGATGAGCTGGTGGATACTGTGCTCGAGGAAGACGATGAGCTGATGGCGCTGTATCTGGAGCAGGGGGAAAACCTTACGCCCGAGCAGCTACATGCCCCGCTGGAAACCGCGCTGCGCATGGGCCATCTGGTGCCTGTCTGTTTCACCAGCGCCGAGCAGCAGGTGGGCATAGGCGCGCTGTTAGAGCTCATCATCAAGCTGAGCCCCAACCCATTAGAGGCCAACCCGCCCCAGTTCATCAAGGGGCAAGGGGAATCGGCCCTGCCGGTGGATGTGACCCAGTCCAGCGAAGATCACGCCCTGGCCTATGTTTTTCGGGTGGCTATCGACCCCTTCTTCGGTCGCATGGGAGTGTTTAGGGTCTATCAGGGCACCATCTCTCTGGGGATGAAGCTGTTTATCGGCGATGGTCGTAAACCCATCAAGGTAGGTAACCTGTTTAAGCTTCAGGGGGACAAGCAGGTTAGCGTGACCTCTGCGGTGCCAGGCGATATCTGCGCCATCTCTAAGGTAGATGAGCTGACCGTGGGCGCCGTGCTTCACGACAGTCACGACGAAGATGAGTTCCACCTGCCTGAGCTAGTGCTGCCACAACCTATCTTCGGCCTGGCGGTGTCGGCCAAGCGCCGCGGCGACGAGCAGAAGATTGCCGAGGTGCTCAACAAGTTGGTGGTGGAAGATCCTAGCCTGCACATCGCCAAGAACGAGGCCGAAGGACAGACGATTCTACAGGGCCAGGGGGACTTGCACCTGCAGATCGCGCTGGAGAAGGCCCATGATCTCTTTAACGTCGATATGGAAACCGATGTGCCCGCGGTGGCGTATCGCGAAACCATCACCCGCAGCGCCACGGCGCGTTACCGCCACAAGAAACAGTCTGGCGGTGCCGGTCAGTTTGGTGAGGTGGAGCTCACCGTCGAGCCGCTGCCAAGAGGTGCAGGCTTCGAGTTTGTCAGCAAGGTGGTGGGCGGCTCGGTGCCGAGCCAATACATTCCCGCGGTCGAGAAAGGGGTGAAGGAGGCGATGAACGGCGGCGCCGTGGCGGGCTTCCCGATGCAGGATGTACGCGTCTCCTTGCTGGACGGTAAGCATCATAGCGTCGACTCGAAGGAGATCGCCTTCGTGATGGCGGGTAAGAAGGCCTTCCTCGATGCCGTGCAGGAAGCCAACCCAGTGATCCTGGAGCCGATCGTCGAGATGCAGGTGCAGGTGGCCCAGGAGCATGTGGGTGACATTACCGGGGATATCAGTGCCAATCGCGGCATCATCTGCGGCACCCAGGCCCAGGGCAACGGCAAGGTCGAAGTGGAGGTCGAGGCACCGCTTGCTACCGTCGACGATTACTCGACCCGGCTGAAATCCTTAACCGGCGGCGACGGTCAGTTTGCCATGACCTTTAGCCGCTATGATGTGGTGCCGGATCATGTGCAGAAGGCATTAGTCTCGGCGGCAAAGGCCCACTAAAACTCGATCAGGCATTAGTGTCATTTACTGCTCTTGAAACATGAGTCATTGAAAATGAGCTGGAAAAAGGAGAACTAAGTTCTCCTTTTTTCTTGTGCCAGCGCTATGTTGCATTAGCTAAATGCCCTGACGCTTATTGCACTCGCTGGGCCTTAGGATTAGCTTGGTCGCATCATAAATTAATCTAGCAGCGGAAATAAGGAGTGGGCATCGATGAAGGTGGTCAGTCGCGACAACAGTGAGCACTATCTTTGGGGCGAACAGGATATGGAAGGCAAGGCCTGTGATGGCTGGCATCTAGTGAAGCGTCCTGCGCTGAGCGTGATTCTGGAGCGGGTACCTGTGGGCAGGGGCGAGCAGCGTCACTACCATAAGGTGGCGGAGCAGTTTTTCTTTATCCTGTCGGGCACGGCGCTGCTTGAGGTGGAGGGGAGCGAGCATAGACTCACTGCTCACCAGGGGATGCATGTGGCGCCGGGTCAGGCTCACTGCCTGCGCAACGGCGGCGAGCAGGTGCTGGAATTTCTGGTGACCTCTACACCGCCAAGCCATGGTGACAGGGAAAAGGCTTAGGAAAAGGTTTAAGTAAGTTAAGAGTGAGGGGAAAAAAGCGGGTCACACTTTCGTTTGTTTCCTTTTAAGACAACAAGTTATAGTCTAAAGTTTTAGTGTTTAGCGCGGCATTTGAGCAATTATTGGAGGCGTCGACATGGATGGATCGAGACCTTGGTTAGCGGGCATGCTAGGCCTTGCCCTGGTGTGTATGGCACCTATTTCAGCGACAGCCGAGACTCTGGCTACTGAGACTGCGGTTATAAATAGTAGCGACGCCCTGGAGGCGCGCGAGATAGTGCGCCGCGCCGACGAGCAGATGCGCGGTAAGTCCAGCTATGTGGTGGCGACCATGAATATCGTGCGTCCGGCCTGGACGCGCTCCATGAGCATGAAGAGCTGGACCAAGGGGCAGGAGCTGTCGCTGGTACTGGTGACGGCGCCGGCGAAAGACAAGGGCAGCGTGTCTCTCAAACGCTACCGCGAGATGTGGAACTGGGTGCCCGCCATCGAGCGCATCATCAAGATAGCTCCCTCCATGTTGAGTCAGTCTTGGATGGGCTCAGACTTCACCAATGACGATCTTATCAATCAGTCCTCCATAGTGGTCGATTATCGCCATCAGCTGGTGCAGCACGAATCGATAGAGGGGGATGACTGCTTCGTCATCGATGCCTTTGCCAAGCCTGACGCGCCAGTGGTCTGGAGCCGTATCCGTCTTTGGATCTCGAGTCGCCATTATTTGCAGCGTAAAGTGGAATTTTTCGACGAGTTCGATGAGCAGGTAAACACCCTGACCACCTCGGGTATTCAGGAGATGGGCGGGCGTATGTTGGCCACCAAGATGGTGATGATCCCGGCCGATAAACCGGGGCAGCGCACCGAGCTTATCACCCATGAGGCGGCATTTGATTTTGAGATAGGTGATGATTTCTTCTCTCAGCAGCAGATGAAGGCGCTGCGGGACTAACACAGAGATAAATCTAAGACGCTAAGGCTAAGGTACAAGGACTTAGGTACAAGGACTTAGGTACAAAGACTTAGGTATAGAAACTTAGATACAAGAATAGAGGTGAGGCATGTTGATTAAGCTGGCGTGGCGCAATCTCTGGCGGCAGAAGCGGCGCACCCTGCTGACCGCCTTTGCCCTGGCGCTGGCGCTGTTTCTCTCCCTCTTTATGCGCAGCATGCAGGAGGGCAGTTACGAGCACAATATCGACAACAGTGCCCGCTTCTCTACCGGCCTGATCCAGCTGCAATCTCCCGAGTATGCCACCACAGAGAGCATAGAAGATCTGCTGCCCGGCGATGATGACTTTATCGCCCCGGCCAAGGCCTTACCCCACATCAGCTACGCCCTGCCCAGAATCGAATCTTTCCTGTTGGCGTCAAGCGAAGAGCGTTCCAAAGGTGTGCTGGTGTATGGCGTACGCCCGCAGCTTGAGAGCGACTATTCGGGCATAGATGACAAGCTGGTGGCCGGTCGTTACTTAACCCCGGGTGCCCAGCAGGTGCTGCTGGGACAAGGATTGGCGGAGTACCTGAAACTGGGTGTCGGCGATGAGCTGGTGCTCTATGGTCAGGGCTACCATGGCCAGACGGCGGCAGGAGTCTATCCTATCGCCGGCATACTGCATTTCCCCCTGGCGCAGCTGGACAATCAGTTGGTCTATATGCCCCTGAGCGCGGCCCAAGGCTTGTTTTCAACCGGTGAACAGGTGACCTCCTGGGTACTGCATAGCGACAACTTAGATGAGGTGGCGCCTCTGACCGAGAGGCTTTCTAATCTTTATGGTGATAGGGTCAAGGTGCGGGACTGGCAGTCGCTGGCCCCTGAGATGGCGCAGCAGATAGCCCTGGATAGGGCCGGCGGCCTGTTTATGATCTGCCTGCTCTATCTTATCGTCGGCTTTGCCCTGTTTGCCACCATCTTGATGATGACGCTGGAGCGCAGGCGGGAGTTTGGCGTCGTGCTGGCGACTGGCATGGCGCGCCTGACCTTGCTGCGCCTGGTGATGATCGAATCCTTGTTGATCGCCGCCTTGGGCACGGCCTTGGGGCTTGGGGTCAGCAGCGTGGTGATAGGTTATTTCTATTATCATCCCATCTCTCTGACTGGCGAGACCGCCAAGATGATGCTCGAGATGGGCTGGGAGCCTGTGATGCCCATGAAGGTATCGCTGGCGCTGGTGCGCAATCAGGTGATCATCATCCTCAGCCTGATGGCCCTCTGCCTCTGCTACCCCCTGTGGCGCACCCAGCATCTGGTGGTGGTGGCGGCCCTCAAAGGAGGCGATGATGACCAAGGATAATTCTGGCTGGCATCCGCCCATGCTGGCCCTTTTGGCCTGGCGCAATCTGTGGCGTAACCGCCTGCGCACCAGCATCATGGTGTGCGCCATGGTGTTTGGCCTGGTGGGCGTGGTGGTGATGTTAGGCTTCATGACAGGCATGTACGCCAACATGATAGATAACGCCGTCGCCTGGCAGACCAGCCACCTGCAGGTGCATAACAAGGATTATCTGCTCGATCCGGATATCAATAGCCGGATACGCGCGCCCGAGCCTGTGCTGGCTGAGCTTAGTCAGATCCCTGAGGTGCAAGGTGTCTCGGCGCGCTTTGTGGTGCAGGGCATGCTGGCCTCGCCCCGGGCGAGTCGCGGCATTCGCATCAATGGCGTTGACCCCGCCGCCGAGGCCAGGGTGACGCCCATCGCCGACAATATCACCCAGGGGGACTGGCTCGAGGCCGGTGGACGGCATCCCATAGTGATCTCGGAGAAGACGGCGAGCCGCCTCAAGTTAAGGCTGGGTTCCAAGGTGGTGCTTACCTTCAGCAACGCCGACAAGGCGGTTAGCGGGGCGGCGTTTCGGGTGGCGGGCCTCTATCGCTCCCCCTCCAGCACCTTCGATGAGGCCAATGCCTATGTGCGCCGCGCCGATCTGACCGCGTTGGCGGGGCTGGATGGCGTGCATGAGATCGCCATTCGCCTGACAAAAAGCGATAGTCTGGACAATAGCCGCGCCAAGGCGCTTGCCAAGATACTATTGAGCGTGCTGTCGCCCCAGGACAGGGTGCGCGACTGGCAAGAGATCCAGCCGATGCTGGCCACCATTATCGCTCAGATGGACACCAGCAATGCGGTGATTCTGCTGATCTTCATCTCGGCGCTGGGGCTGGGGATTGCCAACATCATGTTGATGGCGGTGTTTGAGCGCACGCGGGAGTTTGGCGTGCTGATGGCCATCGGCATGGTGAAGCGCAAGATAATGGGGCTGATCCTGCTGGAGTCTTTGCTGCTTGGGCTGACGGGGGCGCTACTTGGTCTTATGCTGAGCGTGTTGGTGATAGCGCTGCTGGCAAACACAGGCATCCCCCTTGGTAACATGGCCGATGGACTCGGCGCCTTCGGCGTATCGACCACCCTCTATCCCCAGGTCACCCTCGGTCAGTATCTCTCGACCTTGGCGATGGTGGTGATTGTTAGCCTGCTGGCGGCCCTCTATCCGGCGCGGCAGATCGTCAAGCAGCGTCCGGTAGACGCCATGTCGCAGAAGCATTAGGCCAAAGGAGTCAGATATTTAATGACCATAGCGATTCAAGCATTGACTAAGATCTATAACCCCGAGAGTGACTTTCCGGTGGCGGCGGTAAAGTCTCTGGACCTCACCATAGCCCAGGGCGAGTTTGTCGCCATCATGGGCCCCTCGGGCTCAGGCAAGACCACGCTGCTGAACATGATCGGTGGCATCGACAGTCCGAGTAGCGGCGCCGTATTTATCGACGGTGAGGATATCACCCACCTGAGCGAGCAGGCGCTAATCGCCTTTCGCCGCGACCATGTGGGCTTTATCTTTCAGGACTATAGCCTGCTGCCCGTGCTGACGGCGCTGGAGAATGTCGAGTTTGTCATGCAGCTGCAGGGCCACAGCGAGGCCGAGTGTCGTGATCGGGCCATGGCGCTGCTCGCCCAGGTGGGGCTGGCAGCTCAGCAGGATAAGATCCCCGCCAAGTTGTCGGGCGGGCAACAGCAGAGGGTAGCGGTTGCAAGGGCTCTGGCCCCCAGACCGAGGTTTGTGATGGCCGATGAGCCCACGGCCAACCTGGATGCTAAGAGCACCGCCGAGCTGCTGGATATCATGCAGTCGCTCAATGAGCAGGAGGGCACGACTTTTATCTTTTCGACCCATGACCCCAGGGTGATCGCCAGGGCCAAGCGGGTGATCGTTTTCGAGGATGGTCGCCTGGTCGAGGATCGCCGTCAATGAATCGGGCGGCTAAGTGCTTATGCTAAAGCTAGGGTTAAGGCCAATGTTGACTGCCACCGTCTGTCTTTGGGCGGCTGTGTTGAGTCTTGCGGCTTTAGCCTCGCCCATTCCTGGCGTTACGCCAGAGCAGCCCTGGCAGGTCAAGGGCTATGTGAGTTATCTCGGCTCTGTCATTGCCCCGGTCGAGGGCGAGCAGCTTTGGGACAGCCTGCTGCATAATCGCATCGACGCCGAGTATCGCTGGCAGTCGCTCAGGGTGAATGTTGGCCTGCGCAATCGCCTCATGGTCGGGGACAGCGGCAGGCTGCCGGGCTATGGGGAGCTGCTCGCCTGGGATCCCGGCTACTGGGATCTGTCGGCCAACTGGCTAGATAGCGACGGCTGGATCGGCAACAGCCAGTTAGATCGCGCTTATTTAAGCTGGGAGTTTGCTGACAACTGGGAGCTGGTCGCCGGCCGCTTTAGGGTTAACTGGGCCATGAGCACGCTTTGGAATCCCAATGATATCTTCAATGCCTACTCTATTTATGATGTCGATTATGCCGAGCGTCGCGGGGTCGATGCCCTTAAGCTTAGCCGCCAATTGGGTTACGCCAGCCAGCTGGAGTTTGTCTATAGCCAGGGGGCAGATAGCGCAATAAATGATGTATCGATTGGCCGCACGAATCGTCAGTACGCCGGGCGCTATCTTGGGCATAACTTTTTTGGCTATGACTTGGGCTGGGATTGGCAGCTGATACTCGGCGAGACCCGTGACGACAGGGTGTTTGGCGGCGGATTTGCCGGCGATATTTGGGGCGCGGGGCTGCATGGGGAGGTGACCCATTTCGATCCTATAAATACATCATACGTGGCGCCTGTCGATGCCGAGCCTAGGACTACGCAGTCGCTCGCAAGCGCGACACAGATACTTGAGGCCAGTACTGTGGCGACCCTGGAGATGGATTACAGCTTTGCCACTGATGCCAACTGGCGCGTACTGGGCGCCGCCCTCTATATCTCGTCGCCTCTGGGCGTCGACAGTGCCTTGCTCTATTTGAATCTGCCGCTCTCTGCCCGTACTTTGAGTTTCACCACCTGGACCTATTATCTGGATCTGGGTTTTGATCTGACGCCGCTCAGCCGTCTCAGTGCAAATGCCAGCTATTATGATGATGACTCCTTTTTTGTCGGCTTAACCTACCAGTATTCGCTGGCGGATGACTGGCAACTTAGCCTGATCGCGCAGCGCTTCGACGGTTCGAGCGCCAGCCTGTTCGGCCAGTCGGCTTCCACCTTGGGTTACCTGCAGCTTAAGTGGAGCTTTTAGTTGGCCTGTCTAATCATATGCTTGAGGCCTTGCTTGAACGACTTTTGAACGGCGCCGCTTGAAAGGCTCAGCTTAAAAGGCATGTGTGGTACTCCTAAGCCTGAGATGCTAGGCTTGGGCCTCTTATCTTTTCTCCTCCTCTGCTGGATATTGAGCGCAGGAAATTAATCGAGTTGAACATGGCCGCTGGCGACATTATTCCCGTACATCTTTATCTTTGCCCCTTGACCCTGCCAGGCCTTAGCAGCGATCAACAAGGGCGCCTGCTCGATACCTTACCTTTGGATGAGCAGCAGAAAGTGATGCGTTATCGAATGGCATCCGCGAGAGAGAAGGGGCTCCTGGTCAGGTGTTATCTGCGCGCGCTGTTGTCAAAAGCTCATACCCAGTTGAACCAAAGTTCGTTAAACCAAAGCCCGTTAAACCAAAGCCAATTAAATGCCGACATAGATGGCGCTATCGGCCCGAGTGAGTGGCGCTTCGATTACCTGGATAAGGGTAAGCCTGTGCTCAGTAAGGCTTTTTTTGCGCGCAGCCAGCTGGTGTTTAATCTGAGTCATAGCGGCGACTATATGTTGCTGGCTATCGCTAAATCGCCGCGGCTGGAACTCGGGGTCGATATTGAGCGGCTGAGGCAGAACACTAACATTCATGCCATCCTGAATCATTACTTTACCCGCCAGGAACGAGAGGCCATGTTGGCGCTGCCGAGCACGCGTCAGCGAGAGCGCTTCTTCGACCTCTGGGCTTTGAAGGAGTCCTACATTAAGGCCAAGGGGCTTGGGCTGGCACTCTCGCTCAAATCTTTTTATTTCGAGTTGAGTGAGACAGAGTGTCAGGCGCTAAGTTTTAAAGGCCTGGATGCCAGGCAAGCCCGGCTCGAGCAGGCGGCGCGCCTGTTTCTCGTCAAAGAAGATTCTCAGCAAACGGATTTAGGCAATGACCCACAACAGGCTCAACCGGCTGCGGGCTGGCAGAGTAAGCTTTGGCAACTGGATGATGAGTATCGCTTCGCGCTGAGCCTATCATCGACAGATCCGCTAGATTTACGCTGTGAGATGGTAAGTGCACAGGCCTTGTTGTCTGAGTGACAAGCCTTACCCGAGCTACAGATTTCACTCAATACAGACTTCATCCAATAAAGACTTCAATTTAGCCCAAAAGCTAACAGGATATTTACCGCTAAAAAAGCGGGAAGACCAAGGCGTGGCACCTATGGTTTTCCCGCAAAAGCTGTTGTTACTCAGGGAGTATTGGCGCCTATCGCCCGCTATGGGCGATAGGAAAAGGGCTTAGTAGTTTGCCTGGAAGGTCAACCAGAGTTTGTCTGTGTCGTTAGAGAAGGCATATCCAGCATCGGCACCGCTGAAGCTGGCGTATTTCACCCCTAGGCTATAGTGCTGGGCGAAAGGATAGGTAGCCGAGACGCCCCATTCCTTACCCATGTCCACATCGCCGTAGTCTGAATCAAACTTGTGGTACTTGGCCAATAGTTTCAAGCCTGCAACCTTTGCGGTCAGGATCACATGAGTATCTACGATACCGTTTTCCCAGTTACCCTTGCCGCCGAAGAGGAACTTATCTGTCCAGCCGTTAAAGGCGTGTAGTGTGGCCAGTGGCGTGATAAAGCCCGCCTTGCCATCGTCAGAACCTAACACCTCGTAGCCCACTTTCGCGCCGAAGGCATCGAAGTTCACCCCCGCACCGAGCTTATAGTAAGGGGCTGAGTAGCTGACAGGGTTGTCGCCGCCTTCAGACTGCTGCGCGTACTCTGCCTCGTAATTGAACTTGAGTTGATCCAGTTTGATATCGCCAGTGGCGCGAAGGCCATAGGTATCGGTGGAGAAGGCGGCCACATTGACGTTGTCGATAAGATAGGCGTAACCACTAAGCTTAACGAAGTCTAACCCTTTGTAGTTAACGTTAACCAGGTGGGTCTTGTTCTTGTGCTCATCCTTACCCGAACCTTCCGGGAAGATACGATTAACGTTATTCACATAGGCGTAGTAGGCCGTCAGCCCCTCTACCGCAGTGTTCTTCACCGAGAAGGCATCATAGGTTTGTTCATTTTGACGGAAGCCAACGCCACCGACGAAGCGTTGGTTGTCGAGCAGGATGCGCTGACGGCCATATTGAGCCAAGGTATTAGCCGGGCCGCGGTAACCGATAAAGGCCTGATTAATTTGTGTATATTCATAGTCGGCAATCAGTGGCTCATCGTCGGTAGAGCGCACGTCGTCCACTTCAGCCAGGGCAAATAGCTTGTAGATGTCGCCGGTTTGATAGGTCAGGCGGGTACGCAGCGTGGTTTGATTTTGCTGGTCGACATCAGCCAGGTCTACATCTTCATAGCGCAGGCGGAATTGCACTTTGACTTGAGAGTCGTCGATAAAGGCTTTCTTAAGGGGATCGACGCTCTCTGTCGCAAGGGCAGAGGCGGACAAGCTGGCAAGCACGGCGAGGCTGAGGGCGTGAAGTTTCATTAATTGTGATCCTTTTGTTTGGTCATTGCTCAGGAGCTGTTATAGGGCTGCAAAAGGATCGGTTTGTTGATCTAAAACAATGTTGCACAGTGATTGATTTTTTGTGTCAATAATTGTGATAAAGATCATGAGCTTATACTGAATTAGAGGTATCTCTAAAGTGGTATTTTTAAGGTGTGCTAAATAATATTTTTTGCATACATTGAAGTGAGATGAAGTGAGATGAGGTGGCACCTGAGGTGAGTGTAGCGCTTTTGTCACTTCAATGGGTCTCTATAACAAAAAGCCCGCTTAATGCGGGCTCAATCCTTCATCCACCAGGTTACTGGCGTGCCAGTCGGTGGTTTTCGGGTGGATTTTCGAAGTCGCTGCGATAGGGGTTGATGTCTAGGCCGCCGCGGCGGGTGTAGCGGGCGTAGACGGTCAGCTTGGCGCAGTGACACAGGCGCTTGAGGTCGACGAAGATACGCTCGACACATTGCTCATGAAACTCATTGTGTTGCCTGAAGGAGATCAGGTAGCGCAGCAATTTTTCGCGATCTATCTTTGGGCCCTGGTAGCGGATCATCACGCTGCCCCAATCGGGCTGAGAGGTGATCAGGCAGTTAGACTTCAACAGGTTAGAGGTGAGTGTCTCGGCCACCACGCTCTTGTCGTCTGTGCTGTCGATAAGGTAGTCGCTTGAGAATTCGTAGCTGTCGATCTCGATATCCAGATCGTCGATGCAGGTGCCAGGCAGTTCCACGACGCGCTGATGGGCGAATTGCTTTGGCTCGATGATCTTGACCACTACCTCACCGCCGGCGCAGGCCGACAGATCTTTAGCCAGGGTCTGCTGAACCTGCTCGATGGAGTCGAAACGAGTCTGGTTGAAGCTGTTGAGATAGAGCTTGAAAGACTTGGACTCGATCAGGTTGTCGCTGTTGAAGTCGAGGATAAACTCGGCGATGGCCACCATGGGCTTGCCTTTGGCGTTTAACCAGGAGAGTTCATAGCCGGTCCAGATGTCGGCGCCATGGAAGGGCAGGGTATCGCCTAAGGCGATGGCATCCCGATTGAGCTGGCGTGGTACGCCTTGTAGCAGGGAGGCATCGTATTGGGCCTGATAGCCGGTCGATTTACCTAAGGTCAGTTTGGACAACGCGGGTGCGTCGCGATAAGGGTCATGAACCTGTGTCATCAATCGTTTTTCCATGTCAAAATAGGCGCACATTATACTTAAAATTCGGGTAACTGCTAAGTGTCTTCTTTGCCTGCACTGGATCAATTTTTTACGCTTTATCATCAAGCCTATAGCGATAAATTGGGGGAATCGCCCCGTTATTTCCCGCTGGGGGAGGCCTCTCCCTGCGTGCTGGAGTGTGATCAGGAGAAGGTCGATGCCTCGCCCGAGCGTTCGGTGCAGTGGCAGGCGGTAAAACGCGACAGCCAGGGGCCGTTTGATAACATAGAGCATGCCCTCTCAATCACACTGCATCCAAGCATACAGGCCTTCTACGGGCGTTACTTTGCGGCGCCGTTGATGTTTGAATCTGAATTTGGTGAGGGTGAGTTGTTGCAGCCCTGGAACCAACAAGATTTCGAATATCTGCAGCAAAACCTTATCGGCCATCTGATGATGAAGCAGAAGCTGAAACAACCTGCGACCTGGTTTATCGGTGTGCTTGGGGAGGGGGATGAGATGCTGGTGGTGGAGAACGAGACCGGTAGCGTCTGGATAGAGATCCCAGGGGAGCAGCCACATCGTCAACTGGCCGCTAGCCTGGAGGATTTTATCGCCTCTCTTCGCCCGCGAGTCTGCCCGCCACAAAAGCCGGTCGAAGCGCCTATGCCCGAGACGGATCATCCCGGGATTTGGCAGCGACTCAAGACCATGTGGCGACATCTGATTGCTAAAAGATAGTTGGGCCGCTATGAGATAGACTGCTCGCTAATAGAGAGTTGCAGTTAAAGGTGATCCCAGGAGATGTTGGAGACGATGCGGCAGTTGTCGCATCTGAAGTGGAACAGATCCAACAAAGGGGTTTCCAATAACCAGTGGGTGTTGCCGCAGCGTGGACAGGGCCTTTGCTGCTCGGCGGCCAGGCTCTCGCCACCTACGCGATAGAGATAGTAGTAGGTGGGGATCTTGGTGAGGTATTCGATGCGTCCACGCAGATCCCAGCCGCGGCGAAACAGGTCGCTGTCACACTGGCTCAATTCATCTAAGGCGGCGAACTCCGCCTTGGTGGCCGCCGCCATCTGCAGCTCATCGCAGGCCTGCCATTCGGTTTGCCACTTGATCACCCGCTTGTGATCGCCGTTGAAGGTTGCGGGGATCTGATACAGGGGAATCGGTTGCAGGGTATCGCCGTTTCGTAGCGGCGAGCACATGTGTACATAGCTGGTGTAGAGCAGTTGCCAGCTGGGCGTCTCTGTGCTGCTGACTTCAGAGTTGATATCCTGACCGATATATTTTTCCCTTGGATGCAGCAGCTTAGCCTGGGTAAGCTCCTCGAGCGCGTAATTGACCCAGGGGCTGTTGAATCGTTTGGCTAGGCTACTCTTTTCTGGCAGCAGCAGGCGCACCCTGAACTCCCCTTCGTTGAAGGCCACGGCAAATTCACGGCCTAGTACCTGGCCATTGGCCCGGTAGGCTTCCAGCAGACCATTAATCGCGCGTTCGGCGGCCGTGATAGTGGTGTTGTCAAAACACTCGAATCTGAGTTCCACCACGTGCATCAGTGAGGGTCCTTGTTGCTTAATTTGGCTTCGAGTTCGCTGATACGCTCAACCAAGGCCTGTTGATTGGCTGTGAGCCTGGCAACCTGCTCGGCGAGCTGGGCCAGCGTTGGCATAGCGTCGTCGCTTTGGACATTTGCTGCTGGAGCGCTTGTGGTTACCACTATCGCCGCCTGCTCATCGGCTGACATAGATTTAAAGCGTTGTAATCCTTGAACCAGGATAGGCATGGGCAGCGAGTTGCCCAGACTTGCCTTGATCAATGCCAGGCTGGGAGGCTTACCCGCCAGACTCAATTTACGTGCGGCGACCAGCACCTGTTCGAGTGGACTCATGATTGGTGAAATTCCTTACTTTTTAGCCTGACAGACATACTCTTGATTCTTGGGTTTGCTTCAAGATGTTGAAAATTATAGGTATATCTGTTTGGCATAAGCTTTGCTTTACCTGAATCCAGTTATAATAGATAAACAGGACGTGAAAGTGAAAACAAAATTAATAACAGCATTGGTCTTCGGCGCGACCAGTTTAGCGCTATCTGGGTGTGTATTGAATGTGGGTGAAGGTGACAAGGGCTGGAGCACGGGTAATTCTTGGGAGCGCGTGCAGGAGCAGAATCGTGTGAACCTGTCTAAGTTGTCCTTGGGGATGACGCGCGATCAGGTGATGACACTTATGGGCACCGCCGATTTTAACGAGGCCTATACCAAGCAAGATAAGACGATCAACGTGCTCTACTATCGTACCCAGCGTACGCGCGAAGATGGCACCACCACCAAGGATGAATGTACGCCTATCGTGATCACAGACAATCGCGTCGTGGGCTGGGGTGAGAAGGCTTACCACAACATGTAATGGGATACTCTTTAGTAAAAAGGCAAGCCAGTTCGGCTTGCCTTTTTTGTATAAGCCATTCACAAGTGAGACTTTTCGAAGCCTAATTTTTAAGCCTATTCTTTAGTCCCAGATACCCGAGTCATAAGAGGATGTTTAAGCTTCGCTATCTAAGTGCGAAGCTGGGCATCGAGGTGATCGATCACCTCTGTCCACATGGCATCTTCTGCTAAGGCTTCGGCTAAAAAATGCCTCTGGGCCTGGGTCCAAAAGGGGGCCTCGGCGATATGGATCTCCGCGGCGATGGAATGCTGCTTGATGAAAGCCTCAACGGCATCGGGTTCACTCGGCAGGCCGAGTTGGTCAAATAGGGTGGCTAAATCCGGTTGTGTGATGTCCATCTTATCCCTCGCTAGTTGGTGATGAGGTGCTTCTATTTAGTATGCGATAAATTGATAAAGTTTCGAATCGATTAAAGTTTGCACTTTTTTACAAGCTTGTTACATTGGACCATGTTGATCTGGATCAAGGAATAACAGCAATGATGACAACAGCTACCCCACCTGTTAACGAAACCTATAAAGCTGTCTATTTAACCGCCGAAGACCTACGCGTCGCCGCCTCGATTCTCTATAACGCCTACCATGATGACCCCTTCTTTATTGCCGCCCTACATAAGGGAGACAAGGCGCAATATGAGCAGAAGTTACGCGGTGCCATTCGCGAGGAACTGCACACCCTATGGCAAGAGGAGCAGGCATTGATCGGCCTGTTTGAGGAGGAGCGCCTGATTGGCTTGGCCTGTATCGTGACCCAGCAGGTGCCATTGGGGGAGGCCAGATACTGGCATTGGCGCCTAAAGATGTTGCTGAGCGCCGGCTGGCAGTCGACCCAGGCGCTGATGAAGAAAGAATCTTCGATTCTAGAGCATCTACCCAGCACTCAATGTGGCATATTGCAGTTTATTGCCGTCACACCGATAGAGCAGCATAAGGGGTTAGGTAGACGTTTGATCCAGGCGGTGATGAGCTGGTGCGACGAGCAACCAGAGCTCGAAGGGGTTGGGGTTTATGTGACCCAGGATGATCATGCTCATCTGTTTTCCTCCATGGATTTTGCCCCCATCGAGCGCCTCGTCATAGGTGGCGTGCCGGGCGAGCTGCTTTTCTACCGGAGCCCTGAGATTGAGTAAGCGCTACACCAACTTCAAAGACTTCTATCCCTTCTATCTGTCGCAACATAGGGATCCCAGATGCCGCGCCTTGCATTATGTGGGTAGCCTGTCGGTGATCGCGCTCCTGGTGGTGGCCATAGTGCTAGCCAAGTATTGGCTGCTCTGGCTGCTGCCTGTTCTGGGTTATGGCGCAGCCTGGATAGGGCATTTCGTGTTTGAGCGAAACCGGCCCGCAACCTTCGAGTACCCCTTATACAGCTTCTTTGCCGACTGGGTGATGTTGGCCCAGTGGCTAACGGGCCGTCGATGACAGCTTTATCCCGCGACTGTCGCGGGGGAGGTCGTGTGATCACAGACATCATTATAAAGCCCTTAAGATGTGCCTACTCACAATTTGCCAAGCCGTTTGTGAGAGATCGCTTACAAACATGTGAGTCTTTCTCCTGAAATTACCCCTGTTTTCGCCTGCGGATATTTGAATCTCATTAATGTTCAATAAGTTAACTGTGTACTTGCCTGCGGTTGAAATTTAAGCTGTTCACAATTGTTTCTGATGGCGTACATTCTGGCGCAGCGGTAAGTATACTGAACTCAAGTTAAGGAGCTTACTTAAGCAATACGGATGGCGAAGGAAAGCCAAGGATAGCAAGATTGTCGAGGAAGCGAGAATCTTAACATCATGGATGAGAGCAGGATGCTTTAGGATGATAGGCGATAGGGATTATCGTGAAATGGACTATTGCTAAAAGGACTTTTCTAAAAGGATTGCCACTCAAGGGATTGTGAGTGTAACCAAGGACTGTTTATCAAGGAGTTGCTTACCAGGGAACAGGTAAGAGTAAGCATAAAAGGATAATGGCAGGACGCGTTGGAGCCCATAGGATGTGGGAGCGTGGTTGAATGAGTCGACCACCCAGGGAAGAATAAGACAGGATGTCTCAGGAATTGGAGACGGCAGGATGCCGATGTGATCAGGATGATGCAGGGAGCACGGCGATAGCAGGATGGCTAACACAAGAGTATAGAAAGGCGCACTTTATAGTGCGCCTTTTCTTTTTCTGCTCGATTTTTTTAGCCCCTCTTTTTAGCTAGTGAATCCAGAGTTCTGGGGGCATTGAGTGAAAGGGTTTGCTGGAGTTGGCCTTTGCTCACAGAAAGTGCCCGCCGCCGTGTGAGACATCTCTTACATTGATGTGCGAGATAAAGCTGATAACATGCTATCTATATCTGCAATGGTGTTTATTTGTTTTGAAATTCATGCGCTTATAGTTAAGCGGTAAGATGGCAATAATGTGACTTCTTAAGCAGAATTTTTTCCATCCCTATTATTGGGCGACAGGGACGCTAGAATTAACAGTGTTCAAGGATGAATGCGCAAGGACGGGTCAGGATGACCTACACATCATCAGGATGATGATGGCAAGGATGGTACAAGGATGGCAACTCACGGAAGAGTCGACAACTAGGGAAGGCCAAACACTCACGGAAGATGGATATCTGCCTAGGATGGCAGATGACAAGGAGTGTAGGAAAGGAATCCCAAGGAAGAGATTGGACATGCTTAGGGATTAAGCAAACTTGGTAAATGGATGACCAAGCTCAGGGACGGTACCTTAGTATGGAAGTGCTAAAAGGTACAAGGAATAGATGGACCAAGGAAGATGCAAGGAGCATAAATTCGCAAGGTTGGAGCAGGGAGCACTAAAATAGCTGGATTGCTTAGCGAAAAAGATAGAAGGCGCGACTCTTAATTGAGCCGCGCTTTTTCTTTATCTGGGTTTTAGAACTGGAGTTCTGTTGTAATAGCAGGTGCCTGGATTTATACCAATCACGGTAAGTAAGTGAACAGAAATAGCGCGGGAAAAACGTTCGAGAATACGGCAGAATTTTTTGATAAGTAGTTATTCTACTATCAAAAATGATAACACCGTTATCGGACGTTTTAACAAGCTAGCATGCTCAGTTATTTACTACGATTGGTATTATGCATGGCTGCCAGTCGAGCAATAATGTGAGTAAGCATTGGAATGCCAGGCAGTTGTCGATGCGAGCTTGATGGCTTACTTGCAGCCGCCTGAGTTGCAACCGCCGCGACTGCCACAACTACCGCCGACAGAACCTCGCGCCTCAGGGGCTTGCAACCATTCGGGTTCGGGAAAGATTGGCCACTGAATCTTCTCTATCTTCTTACCATGCATCCAGATATGGGCGCGATACTGATTGATACCGTCGGTGCTGAACTCCATCAAGAACTTGGCTTTCCAGGTCAGTCCGCTGCTTCCGCCCACACTGGGGCGGGCCGATTCCATGGCGATAGCCAGGAGTTGCACTCGCTGCTTCTTGCATTCACTGCTGGCAAATACCCGGCTCAGTTCGGCCATCTGGCGTAATTGCCAGAAGAAGGCGGCAATGATCACCAGCGCGGCGATCATTAAAAAGTCTGTCATCATGCTTTGGTCACCCTAAAGAGTCCACCTATGGCATTGGCGAGAGCCTGGCTGCGCTCGCTGTCTCTTAATGCCATCAAGAGTTGAGTTCGTATCGCTGGAATTGCCACAATATCAGCAAAGATCTGGTTAAAAAAGCCCTGGGGTTGTTTTGCTAAGGCCTCGAGATAGATCTTGCGAGTCTGGTCGTCTTTTAATGCGGTCCAGTTTCGGCCAGCTATGGTGATCAAGGCGTTGTCATCCAGCGCATCTTGCTCATCCAGATATTGTATCGCTTGCTGTGCAAGGGCTGGCGCCGAGGCCAGGGCGCGCAGATAATAGAGTTTCTGTTCGGGACTGCCCTGATAAAACGCGCTTAACAGCCGCTCGGCTAATGGCGCATCGAGTGTGATGTGCTCTAGCTGTTGGCACAGGGCTATCTTGACTTCATCCGCGCTGTGCTCAAGGGCGTTAAGCAGCTGCTCATTGTGGTCGAGCGCCGCGGCGCGCACACAGATATCCGCTAATCCCTGTAACCCCACATCTTGCCAACGCTCAGGCGAAACCTGCCCCGATAGGTATTGATAGGCAAATTCATATTGCGCCGAGGCAGGTAGGCCCAGCTGTTTACGCACCAAGGCGTTGAACAGCGCCAGTTTCTCCGCACTCGGTTTGAAGGCGAAGGGATGGTTGGCGAGCGTGTCCTGCTGATCTTGTGAGAGTGCCTGGGTCGGATCGCTGCCCAGCGCCTCTATCACCATACGAATAAACTGGGTTCTCGGGGCTGGTGAGAGTAGGCCACGTTCATCCAGGGGGAGCTTTAAGAACCAGATGAAGTGTTGGTTGGAGTCGTCCCAGAAGACGATGGCAAATTGGGCATGACCTTGGATAGGCGAAGGATAAGGGGCCTGGAGTGCCTCAATCTGGGAGAAGGCCATCATGTCAATATGCTGTACCCGGCGGCCGAGATCATAGACTTGGAATTGGGTGTTAGCCGTGCTGAGAAATTGAGTAAGAGTGGTAATTTCAGTCATTAGAATGCCGTCTTGCTTACAGGGAACAGATTAAATGGCGCTTATTATAGGGAGAAGTGTGCTGAGATGGTACAATTTCGGCCGAAATAGCTCGCAGGCTAAAGCTCTTGTACTGACTCATGTGCTGACTCGGGTTCATGTAAAGGCTTAGGCGCCGCGGCGAAAGATATCATTGAGGAAAGTGTGTCTCTCTATACCGAAAAACAGCTCAGGCTTATCGAAGCCGAATTGAAACGACTGCAATTGTGGCAAGACCAGCCGCCTTCTGCCGAGGCGATGGCGGACCCGACGCCCTTTGCCTGCGAGTCGATGACATTTGAGCAGTGGCTGCAGTTTATCTTTCTGCCCAAGATGGGCGAGATCATCGCCGTTAATGGCGCGCTGCCCAGTCAGATTGCCTTGACTCCCATGGCCGAGCATGTGTGGCAGGGCAGAGCCGAGATGCGAGTATTAATCACCATTATTAATCAATTAGATGAGCATTTGAGTGGATCTAACTAACCCTAAAACCATGGAAAACCTTAACGAGCAGCTAGCTGGCGACGATGACAGCCTTGCCGTAGAAGCGGCACCGACAATCGAGATCCTCTATGAAGATGACGATCTTGTCGCCATCCACAAACCTGCCGGTCTGCTGGTGCATCGCAGCTACCTTGCGCGGCGGGAAAAATATTTCGCCATGCAGATGACGCGGGATCTGGTGGGCTGCCATGTGTTTCCCGTCCATCGTCTCGACAGGCCGACCTCGGGTGTGCTGCTGTTTGCCAAGAGCAGTGAGATGGCGAATCAGTTGTGTGAGCAGTTCGCCAGCAAGTCGGTGCAAAAGCATTATGTTGCCCTAGTCAGGGGGAACATGCACGAGCCTGGGCTGCTGGACTACCCTTTGAAGCAGGAGCTTGACGAGCTGGGTGATAAGAATGTCGACCCTAACAAGGCGGCGCAGGAGGCGCAGACCAGTTATCACCCCTTGCTCAACTGTGAGATCCCTTATCCTTCTGGCCGCTATGCCAGCAGTCGCTATGCCTTGGTTCAGCTAACTCCCCATACGGGGCGCAAGCATCAGCTGCGTCGGCATATGGCCCATCTGCGTCATCCCATCATTGGTGATACCACCCATGGTGACGGCAAGCAGAACCGTTTCATGCGCGAGCATAGTGGCATCAATCGTTTGTGGCTGATCGCCAAGAAACTTGAGTTCAATCATCCACGAAGCGGCGAGCGAATAGCGGTGGAGACAGAGCTAGAGGCCGAGTGGCTGTCGCTGTTTGAACTGCTCGGCTGGGATGACCAGCAGCTGAGTGGCGAACAAGCGCTACTTATCTGTGAGGCTTAACGGCTAAAGGTGAGCGCCTAGAGAAGTTTATGCCACCCAACCCAAAGGCCCGTGACTCGATACTCGAAGTTCGGGCCTTAGGGTTACTTGACCAGCGCGCAGGCCGATTTGATGGCAGTGAGGGGCGATAGCTTCTCTTCGGGGAGGTCAATTTCTGATGGGGGATGCGGGTTGAGCGAGAGGGACTGAACGGTTCTGAAATAACACATGCGCCTGATATGCGCGCTGCGGTGAACATGCTTTAGATGTTTCTGTCGGCTCGAGTGTCGCATCGAATTGATCCTTGAAACTCAATAACCTAGTGTAGCTATCAAGCTTTCAATAAAGTATGTTTAGAGTATAAGTAATTAATGCGCGAAGGGCTAAGTAAAACATGAGAAAAGTGAATCTGGTATATGGAACTGTCTATGGCAATGCACAGTTTGTTGCCGAGACCCTGCAAGAAGAGCTATTGGCCAAAGATATCCAGGTCACTCTGATGACGCCAGAGACCCTCAACGGCTTCGTACCGCCCGAGGATGAGTTGCTGCTGGTGGTTACCTCCACTACGGGTCAGGGCGATCTGCCCGATGATATTAGCCCCTGGTTTGAGACCCTCAGAGGCGAGGCGCCTTACCTGCCAAAGCTCGAATATGGTGTCGTGGCGCTGGGGGACTCGAGCTATGAGACCTTCTGTTTTGCCGGTATACGTTTCGATGAGTTGTTAACTGAGCTTGGCGGCACGCGCATAGGTGAACTGCTTAAGATAGATGCCTGTGAGACGATGGAGCCGGAAGTAGAAGCAAAAGCATGGTTAACCCAATGGACCCAACTCATCAACGACCACGCGGCCGACTGAGCCGGATCAGTCGTCAATGGTTTAAGTTTGCCCAGCGGCTGAGCCAGGCCCTGCTGCTGCCTATCGCCATCTTGCCCGCTGCGGGGGTGATGATTGGTCTTGCGACCAATCCCATTCCTTTTATTTCGGCGGATCTCGCCACACTCATGTGGACCGTTGGCAACCTGGTGTTCTCCATGATGCCCATGCTGTTTGCGGTCACTATTGCCATAGGCTTCTGTCGAGATCAGGGGATAGCCGCCTTCAGTGCGGTCTTCGGCTATGGGGTTTTCTTCTCTAGCCTGTCGGCGCTGGCGAAGATCTATCATTTGCCGACCGAGATGATCTTGGGGCAGGCCACCATAGACACGGGCATTGCCGGTGGCATGATGGTAGGCGCCTTTACCTGTCTTGTGGTCAAGCACAGCGAGCGCATACGCCTGCCGGCGGTATTCTCCTTTTTCGAGGGACGCCGCTCGGCGCCACTGTTAATGCTGCCGATGGCCATCTTGCTGGCCTACCTGTTTCTGCTCCTGTGGCCCTTGCTATCTAACTGGATCGAGCAGATCTCAAACTGGGCCGTCTATCAGGAGCCCGCCTCGGCCTTTGCCGTATATGGCATGGTGGAGCGCTTGCTGATCCCACTTGGGCTACACCATATCTGGAATGCTCCCTTTTATCTGGAGATGGGGCAGTATTTCAATGGCGATGAATGGGTAAGAGGTGAGGTTGCCCGCTATCTGGCTGGCGACCCCCAGGCCGGAAATCTGGCCGGTGGTTACCTGATTAAGATGTGGGGCCTGCCTGCGGCCGCGCTGGCCATCTGGCGCTGCGCCGATAAACATGAGCGTAACAGGGTCGCCGGGATCATGCTGTCGGCGGCTACTGCCTGTTGGCTGACCGGGGTCACCGAGCCCATCGAATTTGCCTTCATGTTTGTCGCCCCGCTGCTGTTTATTCTGCATGCCCTGATGACGGGGATCGCCTATGCGGTGACGATTTCGCTGGATATCCACCATAGCGTGGTGTTTTCCCATGGCTTAGTCGATTTCAGTCTATTGCTGGGACAGTCCAGAAATGTAGAATGGTTTTTGATCCTCGGCCCCCTCACGGCGGTTATCTATTATCTGGTGTTTCGCGGCGCCATCTTGGCGTTTAACCTCAAGACCCCGGGACGCATGGAGGCGGGCAGCGGTCAGCGGGCCGGGCTGATCTCCATGATCACCGCGTTGGGCGGACAGGATAATATCAATGAGTTAACCGCCTGCCTGACGCGACTGCGTATCAGCGTGAAACATGCCGAGTTGGTGGATAAGGCCCAGCTCAACAAGCTCGGCGCCAAGGGCGTGGTATTGGTTGGAAACGGGGTTCAGTTGGTTTATGGCACGAAAGCGGAGAGTATCAGGCGCTTATTGCAGCGCTATCTAGATAGGCACAAATCGTGAAATTGAAAGGTTAGACATTTAGAGGTAGAGAAGATGCAACAGAGAGTATTAATCACAGATTGTGCCGACGCACCAGGACTTATCACTAAGATCACGGGTGTCTGTTATGCCCATGGGCTCAATATCGTTAAGAACAGTGAATTTGTCGACAATGCTCAGGGGCGATTCTTCATGCGCACCGAGTTGGAAGGGGTGTTCGATGAGGCAAAGTTCTTGGCCGATATCGATGAGGTGCTGCCTGAGCAGCGTCATCGTAAGCTGGTGGTTAAGGGCAAGAAGCGCGTGGTGGTGATGGTGACCAAGGAGGCCCATTGCCTCGGGGATATCCTGATGAAGGCCTATTATGGTGGCCTGGATGTGGAGATCGCCGCTATCGTTGGTAACTACGACACCCTCAAGCCGCTGGCCGATAAGTTTGAGGTGCCTTTTTATTGTGTCTCTCATGAGGGTAAGACGCGCCATGAGCATGAGCAGGCGATGTTAGCAGTGATTGCGCAACATAACCCTGACTACCTGGTGCTTGCGAAATTTATGCGGGTGCTGACCCCAGAGTTTGTCGAGCAATATCCAAACCGTATCATCAATATTCATCACTCGTTTTTGCCTGCCTTCATCGGAGCCTCGCCCTATCGTCAGGCGTGGGAGCGTGGGGTGAAGATCATCGGTGCCACAGCCCACTTTGTAAATAACTGCCTGGATGAAGGGCCGATTATCAAACAGGATGTGATCCCTGTGGATCACAGTTACAGCGCCGAGGAACTGGCCAGGTGTGGTCGGGATGTGGAGAAGAGCGTACTGAGTAAGGCGTTGCAATTGGTGTTGCAGGAAGAGGTGATCGTCTACGGTAACAAGACAGTGGTCTTCTAGCCTATAGTAGCGAGCAAACCTATAATTTATAGTTAATAAAAAAGAGCCTGTAGGCTCTTTTTTATTGGTTTTAAGCAGTTGGTCAGCTTATTGCCAAAGCTTATTCCCTTAGAAGTTAACGGCTAAAATCTCTTCGTCACCATAGTTCATGGCGAGATCTTTAATGGTCACTGTACCTAAGCTGTAGCGTTCAATCTTAGCGGCAGTGCGATCGGCGCCGTTGCTCAGAGCAAACTGATGGAAGCTCTGGTCATTGCACACAAGGCGAGGGAAGACGCGTTGTTTGTTGATGCGATATTCTTTCATCGTACCGTTAAATTCAATAATGCTGTTGCTTGCGCCGGCTTTGCATACGGCAACTAAGGTTTTTTCCATCTGAGGCGACATGGCGGCTTGAGAAGAAAAAGCCAGTGGGGCTAATGCGATGGCGGCAATCGTTAGTAACTTTCTCATTTTGTGCTCCTAGCATATTTCTGTTGGGATCGACTATGAGTAAAGCCCTTTATTTAGCGAAAAGCTGTTAGCTATTTGTCGCGAAATGTATCGGTATGTGAGGAGTGGATCAGGCTATGTCTGGGAGTAACAGAATATGTCTGGATATCCCTTTAGAGGTAAAAAAGCCAGGTGAATACCTGGCTTTTTAAGGTTAGGGTGCGACAGGGATTAATCGACGATGCGTAGCAACTCGTTAATACCTACCTTGCCGCGGGTCTTGGCATCGACCTTTTTCACTATGATGGCGGCATACAAGTTATATTTGCCACACTGAGAGGGCAGGGTGCCTGATACGACAACCGAACCCGCTGGCACACGGCCATAGTGGATCTCGCCGGTTTCACGGTCATAGATGCGGGTGCTCTGGCCTATGTATACCCCCATAGATATAACACTGCCTTCTTCGACCACTACGCCTTCGACGATCTCTGAGCGCGCACCGATGAAGCAGTTGTCTTCGATGATGGTAGGGCCTGCCTGTAGCGGCTCCAACACGCCGCCGATGCCGACACCGCCTGAAAGGTGCACGTTCTTACCAATCTGGGCGCACGAACCAACGGTCGCCCAGGTATCAACCATGGTGCCTTCATCGACATAGGCGCCGAGGTTAACGTAAGACGGCATGAGTACGGTGTTCTTGCCGATAAAAGAGCCTTTACGCACAGCGGCAGGTGGTACCACACGGATCGCTTCCTGCTTGAAACGTGCCTCGTCATAGTCGGCAAATTTCATCGGTACTTTGTCGAAGAATTTGGTTTCCGCGCCGTCGATCACCTGGTTGTCGAAGATGCGGAAAGAGAGTAATACGGCTTTCTTTAGCCACTGGTGTACATTCCATTGACCGTCGATCTTCTCGGCGACGCGCGCTTCACCTGTGTCTAGCATGGCGATGGCTTTCTCTACGTCGGCGCGAACACTCGGCTCGACCGTGGTAGGGGTGATTTCTGCGCGAGCTTCAAAAGCTGTTTCTATACGTTGGCGTAAAGCCTCCATTAACGTCTCCCAATTATCATAAATTAGTCTGTTGATTAAACTTGGTTTTGCGTATCGAGCGCCTTGACCAGTGCTTCACTGAGCGCTTCTTGTTGTGTCTCGTTCAGTTGCTGTCCATCTTGTGTCTGCAACATAAAGAAATCTTCGGCGCGCTCGCCTATGGTGGTGATCTTCGCCGCTAACAGGGTGATCTTACAACGATAGAAGATATCCCCCACCTTGGCCAATAATCCTGGACTGTCCAGGGCGATCAGCTCCATCATGCTGGTGCCTTGTTTGCGCGCCGGCAGGAAGCTTACCTGGGTCGGTACCCTGAAAGGTTTCATCTTACGCGGCAGCTTCTTAAATTTCGGCAATTTCGCCGTGTCATTGCTTAAGGCTTTCACCAGTGCCTTCTTGATCCCCTGGATGCGGGAGATCTGCGACACCGGGCTGCCATCTTGCTCTAAAATGACGAAAGAATCCAGTGCGTAGCCATCTTTTGAGGTCATGATGCTGGCGTCATGGACATTGATGTTCTTGTTATCCAACACCGCCATCACTGTGGCGAACAGCTTAGGCTTATCCTGACTGTAGACAAACAGCTCGGTGCCGCCCCGGGTGGTGTGCTTGGAGACCAACACCAGGGCCTCATCATGCTTGTGTTTGAGTATCGCCTCGGCGTGCCAGGCCACCTGATTGGGCTGATGGCGCAGGAAGTAGTCGGCCTTGAATCGCTGCCACAGGGTATCTAGGCTCTTCTCCTTGATCCCGCGGCGCAGCAGCTCTTTCTTCGCCTTGCCCTGATGCTCGCGCACGCGAGCGCGAATATCCACCGGCTTCTCCTTGCCCCGGGCAAGCACCCTCTGGGTGGAGAAGTAGAGATCCCGCAGCAGCGAGCCCTTCCAGTTGTTCCAGGTCTTCTCGTTGGTGGCGCAGATATCGGCGACCGTGAGGCAGTAGAGGTAGCTAAGATGCACGGCGTCACGCACCCGATCGGCAAACTCGGCCACCACATCGGGATCCGAGATATCTCGGCGCTGGGCGGTGACCGACATCACTAGGTGATTTTCCACCAACCAGCTCACCAGGCGACCATCATGCTTATTGAGGCCGTGCAGATCGCAAAATTCTTGGGCATCCACGGCGCCGAGTTTACTGTGATCGCCGCCGCGTCCCTTGCCGATATCGTGGAAGATGGCCGCAAGCACCAGCAGCCCCTTCTTCGGCAGCTGATTGATCAGTATGGAGCCTAAGGGGAACTCATCCTTTTGCTCCGTCTGTGAGAATCTGTCGATGTTGAGCAGCAGTCTGTGGGTATGCTCGTCGACCGTGTAGGCGTGGAAGAGGTCGAACTGCATCTGCCCCTCTATGTTGCGCCAAGCTGGCAGGTAGGCCGACAGTATGCCGTGGCGATGCATCAAGGAGAGAGAGGCTATGCCCCGAGGGTGACGTAAGATCTCCAGGAACACCTTGCGGCAATCCTCACTGTCCATCAGCGGTGTCTGCTGGGCGCGGCGGGCGCGTCTTAGGCTGCGCAGGGTAGGGGCGTAGATCCCCTTGATATTAGAGTTGCGCGCCGTGTGCAGGAAGAGGCGCATGATCTCCACCGGATCATCGAACAGATCCGCCTGCAGGGATTCGATAAAACTGCCGCGGCGCTGGTAATCCTCGTCTATGGGCTGGATCTCCAGCTCCTTGGTGTGGCCCAGGGTAGCGCGCTTGAAGAGTTGCAGCAGCATCTGATTGAGCTCCATCACCCGGCGTACGGTGCGATAGTAACGCTTCATCATCTGCTCGACCGCAAGTTGGGTCTCATCCTTGTAGCCAAGCAGCTCCGCTACCTGGCGCTGCAGGTCGAACAGCAGGCGGTTCTCGTCGCGCCCCGAGATCAGGTGCAGGGCAAAGCGCAGCTGCCACAGATAGCCCTGACACTCCAGCAGCTCCTCGAGTTCATCCTGCTCCAGAAAGCCGTGGGCAACCAGCTCCTCGGCGCAGCTGGCGTCGAAGTAGCGCATCGCTACCCAGGTGATGGTCTGAATGTCTCTCAGACCGCCCGGGCAGGATTTGAGATTGGGTTCGAGATCGAAGGCGCTGGCCTTGGCATGGCGCGCCACCTGCTCATCGCGCTTGGCGACAAAGAAGTCGCTGGCGGGCCAGAAATCGCCCTCACGTACCTTGTCATACAGGGTGTTAAACATGGCCTGGGGCCCGCAGAGTAATCTGGCTTCCAGCAGGTTGGTGGCGATGGTGATATCGGCCTTGCCCTGAGCTATGGTCTCATCAATTGTTCTGACGCTGTGGCCCACCTCGAGGCCCGCATCCCAGAGGAAGGCGATAAACTGACTGAGTTTGGCTTCGTCACTTGGGGCGAGCGACCCTTGGATAAGGAAGAGTAGGTCCACATCGGATTGGGGATGCAGTTCCCCCCGACCATAGCCGCCGACGGCGATTAGCGCCACGGGCGTGGTATCGAGCTGATGGGCTTGCCACTGGGCAATAAGGAGTTCATCGACGAAACGGCAGCGTTGGCTGACCAGGGCGGTCACAGATTCGCCGGCGCTGAAACGTTCTAGGAGTTCTTGATTTTGTTGTTTTAGGGCGTTCTTAGCTGTTAGCGCAGTGTTCATTGCAGTCCTTAACCTCAGAGCGAGCATAGCAGGCCGGATGGCCTGCTATGGGAGTAAACCACAATTTAGCTGCGTGTGCGATTAGTGGTTGATGATGCGGGGGAAGTTTTCTTCTTCGCGCAGGGTAAGGACCTCTACACCCGTTGGCGTGATCAGCAAAGTGTGTTCCCACTGAGCCGAGTTTTTTCCGTCAGAGGTGGTCACCGTCCAGTTGTCGTCTTTGTCCAGTACGCTGGTGTGACGACCGGCGTTGATCATCGGCTCTATGGTGAAACACATGCCAGGACGCAGTACCGTCTTATCATTGTTCTTGTAGTGCATTACCTGTGGCTCCTCGTGGAAGCCGGCGCCGATGCCGTGGCCACAGTAGTCGGTGACGATACTGTATTTTTCCAGGCCGGTTTTCTTGCTCTTGATATATTTCTCGATGATGGTGCCGATTTCGCCCAGTTTCATGCCTGGACGCACCTTCTTGATCGCCTCATACAGGCTCTCCTGAGCCACGCGGCACAGGCGCTTGTCTTTGGCGCTGACATCACCGATGAGGAACATCTTAGAGGTGTCGCCATGGTAGCCATCTTTGATCACTGTGATGTCGATATTGATGATGTCGCCATCTTTGAGGGCACGATCGCTTGGGATGCCGTGGCAGATCACTTCGTTGATGGAAGTACAGATAGATTTAGGAAAGCCATGATAATCCAGCGGGGCCGAAATCGCGCCTTGCTCTTCGGTATATTTCGCACAGATATCATTGAGTTCGTTTGTGGTTACCCCGGCCTTAACATGGGGAGCAATCATCTCTAATACCTCGGCGGCCAGCTTGCCTGCCGCGCGCATTTTTTCGATCTCTTCGGCTGTTTTTATCACTATACTCATTAAGCTTTCTCTGTTGTGTCGGTAGTCGAATTTGGGGCGCCTCAAGGCGCTAAAAATTTGTGTTAGCGCCGATATTATGGTATAAAGCGCGCCGTTATGTTTGACTCTTGCCGATGAGGTTCATTATGACCCCATCTTTGAGCGAATGTGGCGGCCATTATACATGGCTATGACTAAATACTAAATCACACACGTATCGACACGTTCTTCGGGGTGCCTATTTAGGTCGGAGATATGGGATGCGTGGAGGTCTAACCCCCAATTTTTTAAGGTAAAAAAATGACTACAGTTTCAATGCGCGACATGCTTCAGGCCGGTGTTCACTTCGGTCACCAAACTCGTTACTGGAACCCTAAGATGAAGCCTTTCATCTTCGGCGCTCGTAACGGTGTACACATCATTAACCTAGAGCACACTGTGCCTATGTTCAATGAAGCACTAGCGTTCATCAGCAACGTAGCATCTAAGAAAGGTAAAGTACTTTTCGTTGGTACTAAGCGCGCTGCAAGCGAAGCGATCAAAGAAGCTGCTATTTCTTGTGATCAATACTACGTTGACAACCGTTGGTTGGGCGGCATGCTGACTAACTGGAAAACAGTTCGTCAATCAATCAAGCGTCTAAAAGATCTTGAGAGCCAGTCTGTAGACGGTACTTTCGACAAGCTGACCAAGAAAGAAGCGCTAATGCGTACTCGTGAGCTTGAGAAGCTAGAAAAGTCTCTTGGTGGTATCAAGAACATGGGCGGCCTACCTGACGTTATCTTCGTTATCGGTGCTGACCATGAGCATATCGCTATTAAAGAAGCTAACAACCTAGGTATCCCAGTTGTTGCTGTTGTTGATACTAACTCTTCTCCAGACGGCATCAACTACATCGTTCCTGGTAACGATGACGCTATGCGTGCAATTCGTCTGTATGCTGAGTCAGTAGCAGCGGCTGCTAAAGCAGGTCGTGGTCAAGACCTAGCGGTACAAGCTGAGCAAGACGGTTTCGTAGAAGCTGAATAATAAAGGCGAGATGAATTTCATCGCCCTTATTAACCAAGATAGATAATTGGTGAACAGGGGCCCTAAGGCCCCTGTTTTTTCACATTTGATTTGTAGAGTTACCTATAGAGGATTTAACAATGGCAATTACTGCTGCCCAAGTTAAAGAACTACGCGAGCGTACTGGCGCTGGCATGATGGATTGTAAAAAAGCGCTAACTGAAACCAATGGTGACATTGAGCTAGCGATTGAAAACATGCGTAAGAGCGGTGCTGCAAAGGCTGCTAAGAAAGCAGGTAACATCGCTGCTGAAGGTACTATCCTGATCAAGCAAGGCGAAGGTTTCTCAGTACTTCTAGAAGTTAACTGTCAAACTGACTTCGTTGCAAAAGACTCTAACTTCCTGGCTTTCGCTAACGAAGTTCTGGATGTTGCTGCAGCTGGCAAAGTATCTATTGCCGACCTACAAGCTCAGTTCGAAGAAACTCGTGTTGCGCTAGTTGCTAAAATCGGTGAAAACATCAACGTTCGTCGCGTTGAGTACATCGATGGTGCTAGCCAAGCTTCTTACCGTCACGGCGACCGTATCGGTGTTGTTGTAACTGGTGAAGCTGACGAAGAGACTCTGAAGCACGTTGCTATGCACGTTGCTGCTTCTAAGCCAGAATACGTTAACCCATCAGACGTACCAGCTGAAGTTGTTGAAAAAGAGAAAGCCGTTCAGATCGAAATCGCGATGAACGAAGGCAAGCCTCAAGAGATCGCTGAGAAGATGGTTGCTGGCCGTATGAAGAAGTTCACCGGAGAGGTTTCTCTGACTGGTCAAGCTTTCATCATGGAGCCTAAGAAGACTGTTGGCGAAATCCTTAAAGAGAAAGGCGCTACAGTAACTAACTTCATTCGTCTAGAAGTTGGTGAAGGTATCGAGAAGAAAGAAGAAGATTTTGCCGCTGAAGTAGCAGCGCAAATCGCCGCTTCTAAGGCGTAATCGCCAGTTGTAAGATACCCTAAAAACCGCAGCATTCGCTGCGGTTTTATTATGCCAATTAGATTGCTGCACAGCGCTTTTTTTTCTATATAATTGGCACGTTACCCATCGGCATTTATCAGGACAAACAACTATGAGCACAAATCCAAAACCTGCTTTTCGACGTATTCTTCTCAAACTGAGTGGCGAGGCCCTGATGGGCGAAGAGGGCTTTGGCATCGATCCCAAGGTGCTAGATCGCATGGCACAAGAGATTAAAGAGCTGGTTGAGCTTGGTATTCAGGTAGGTGTTGTGATTGGTGGCGGTAACCTATTCCGTGGTGAAGGCCTAGCACAAGCAGGCATGAACCGTGTGGTGGGCGACCATATGGGCATGTTGGCAACCGTAATGAATGGTCTGGCGATGCGCGATGCGCTGCACAGAGCCTATGTGAATGCCCGCCTGATGTCGGCCATCCCCTTGAAAGGCGTGTGTGACGACTATAACTGGGCCGAAGCGATTAGCCTGCTTAAATCTGGCCGTGTGGTGATCTTCGCCGCCGGTACGGGTAATCCTTTCTGTACCACAGACTCTGCCGCCTGCCTGCGCGGTATCGAGATCGAAGCCGAAGTGGTACTCAAGGGCACTAAGGTAGATGGTGTTTACTCAGATGACCCAGTCAAGAACCCAGAAGCGGTAAAATATGACGAGATGGGTTATGGCGAAGTCCTGGAAAAAGAATTGAAAGTGATGGATCTTGCGGCATTTACCCTTGCAAGAGATCACGATATGCCTATCTTAGTGTTTAATATGAACAAGCCTGGTGCGCTACGACGTGTTATCATGGGCGACCATGAAGGTACGCTTATTAGAAGTAGCCGTAAGACTGCCGAATAAATAACCCGATACGAACGAATTTAAGGATATTTAACGTGATTAACGAAATCAAAGAAGATGCAAAGAGCCGTATGGCGAAGTGTGTTGAAGCGACTAAGAATCAAATGGCTAAAGTACGTACTGGTCGTGCTCACCCAAGTCTGCTTGATTCGATCAAGGTACCTTACTATGGTACGCCAACCCCGCTTAAGCAGGTAGGTAACGTATCTATTGAAGATTCTCGTACTCTGGCAATCACTGTCTTTGATACCACTATGATTGCAGCGGTTGAGAAGGCGATCATGAGTTCAGATCTGGGCCTAAACCCTATGTCTGCCGGTACGACTATCCGTATTCCGCTACCAGCACTGACCGAAGAGCGTCGTAAGGACCTGATCAAGGTAGTTCGCGCCGAGGCTGAAAACGGTCGTATCGCCGTACGTAACGTGCGTCGTGACGCTAACTCTGACGTGAAAGCGCTGGAGAAAGAGAAAGAGTGTACCGAGGACGATGTACGCCGCACTGAAGATGAGATTCAGAAGTTTACTGACGCTCACATCAAGCAGATCGATGAGATCTTGACGGCAAAAGAAGCAGAGTTGATGGAAGTCTAATCTCCCTGTTTCGTTACTAGAGTTCGCACGCCGTGTAGGGGTATACTACACGGCGTTTGCTATTTTTAAGGGTTGTAATAGATGTCAATCGAATCTCAATCTGGCTCTGAGTTATCTAATGAAGCACTCGCAGAGCTGGTAAAACAGTCTATTCCCAAGCACGTGGCGATCATCATGGATGGCAACGGGCGCTGGGCACAGGCACAGGGCAAGCCCCGTGTTGTGGGCCACAAGGCCGGTGTAAAGACTGTTCGCCGTGCGGTGAGTATGGCGCGTGAGATGGGGATAGGTTCGTTAACCCTGTTTGCGTTTTCCAGTGAAAACTGGCGCAGACCCGAGAAAGAAGTCAGCCTCCTGATGGAGCTGTTTTTCACCGTTTTACAACGAGAAATAAAACTACTGGATAAAAACGGGGTCAGGCTCAACATCATAGGGGACATCAGTCGTTTTTCTGCCCGCTTACAAAAGCAGATCGCCGCGGCGATGGAGAAGACGGCCAACAACACTGGTTTGATCCTCAATGTGGCGGCCAACTACGGCGGTCGCTGGGACATAGTGCAGGCGGCGCAAACCTTAGCCAAAAAGGTGGAATCTGGCGAAATGACCAGCAGTCAGTTCACCGAGGAGGCGCTAAGTCAGCATTTAAGCATGCAAAATCAACCGGAAGTTGATTTAATGATTCGCACCGGTGGCGATTTTCGCATTAGTAACTTTGTGTTATGGCAAGCGGCTTACGCAGAGTTAGTGTTTACTGATGTGTTGTGGCCAGATTTTGATGAACAGGCCTTTAAAGATGCGGTAGCCGTATTTGCTACCCGGCAGCGCCGTTTTGGATTGACGGGTTCTCAAATTGAGACTTTGCAGGCTGAGTAATAAATTTAAGAGGGAAAGTTTTGCTAAAACATAGAATAATAACAGCAGTATGGTTGATCCCATTGGTGATGGGAGCCATTTTCTTTTTCCCTGTGGAGTATTTTTCATGGGCATTGGTGGCTGTGTTCCTGATCGCCGCCAAAGAGTGGGGACGCATCATAGACAAGCGCTGTAATGTGACCCAGTGGAGTTTCACCCTGACCATAGGCATCTTGCTGGTGGCGTTAAACCTCCTGGTGCCCACCGAAGAGGTTTGGTTTAAGGGGCAGCTACATCCTGTCTATCTCGCCATCACACTGATTGGCGCCATGTGGTGGGTCATCTCGTTATTCCTGGTACTCAGCTACCCTAAAAGTGCCGCCCTCTGGGGCAAGAGCCACATGCTGAAATCTATGTTTGGTCAGCTAACCCTAGTGCCCTGTTTTACCGCCCTGATCGCGCTAAAGGCCCTGAGCACGGCGAGTATGCCATACTATGGCGGCGCCTTGGTATTCCTGGTGATGCTCACCGTGTGGGCGACTGATTCTGGTGCCTATTTTGCCGGTAAGGCCCTAGGCAAGCACAAGCTGATGCCTAACGTGAGTCCGGCAAAAACCGTCGAGGGGCTGCTCGGTGGCCTGGTGACTACTATGGTGGTCGTGGCGGGCGTGATGATGGTCTCGCCAGAGCAGGAGTTGGGACTCGTCATCGGCGTGACCCTGTTTGTCGCCCTGGTCTCGGCCCTTGGGGATCTATCGGAAAGTATGTTTAAGCGTGTGGCCGACATTAAAGATTCGGGCACCATATTGCCGGGTCATGGCGGGGTGCTGGATCGCATCGACAGCCTGACGGCGGCGCTGCCCATCTTTACCCTAATTTATATCGCATTTTGGATGTAACCATGCAGAAAATGGTGATTCTAGGCGCCACAGGTTCTATCGGCGCCAGTACCCTGAGCGTTATCGAGCAAAATCCTGAGGCCTACAAGGCCTTTGCCCTGGTCGCCCATAAGAGTGTCGATAAGATGCTCGACTTGTGTATCAAGTACAATCCATCGATAGCCCACATGGTCGACCCCCAGGCGGCAGCCGAGTTGCAGCGTCGTTTGCCGGCGCACATGGCTATTGCCGTCTCTTCGGGCGAAGATGAGTTGGCGGCTATCGTTGCTCTGCCCGAGGTGGATTGCGTCATGGCGGCCATCGTCGGCGCGGCGGGTCTACCTGCCACACTGGCGGCGGTTAAGGCGGGTAAGCGGGTGCTGCTGGCCAATAAAGAGTCGCTGGTGATGTCGGGTCGTCTGTTTATCGATGCGATGCAGGGCTCAAACGCCAAGGTGTTGCCAGTAGACAGTGAGCACAACGCCATCTTCCAGTGTCTGCCAGAGCCTGCTCAGCAAGCCATTGGCGCCTGCGATCTGGCCGGTGCCGGCATCTCCCATATTTTGTTGACCGGATCGGGCGGACCTTTTCTCACCTCAGATCTCGATAGTCTGAGTCAGATGACGCCGGACCAGGCCTGCAAACATCCTAACTGGTCCATGGGGCGTAAGATCTCGGTCGATTCCGCCAGTATGATGAACAAGGGACTCGAGTATATCGAGGCCCGTTGGCTGTTTAATGCCACCAAAGAGCAACTCAAGGTCGTAGTGCATCCCCAGAGCGTGATCCACTCTATGGTGCAGTATAAGGACGGCAGCGTGTTGGCCCAGATGGGCAATCCAGACATGCGCACGCCCATAGCGCACTGCATGGCCTATCCGCAAAGAATTTCGGCGGGCGTTGAACCTTTAGATTTTTTCAAAGTCGGACAGTTAAGCTTTCTTGAACCCGACTTCAATCGCTTCCCCTGTCTGAAGTTGGCCATAGATGCCTGCGAGCAGGGACAGGAAGCCACCACGGTATTGAACGCGGCCAACGAGGTGTCGGTCGAGGCCTTCCTGGCAGGATTGATACGTTTTACCGATATCGCACGGGTAAACGAGTATTGCCTGAGTCATGTCGAGCAGCGTAGCTTAGACACCATAGAAGATATTTTGGCGCTGGATGGCCTGGCACGGCGTGCGGCGCAGGAGCGGGTCGCCAAACTATAAGGCTCGCGCTAGCTGGTTTTAAAGCTTTCGTGGCTTACGTAAGCAAAGATAAGCAGAGATAAGGAGAGGAATGCTAGACTTTTTGTGGAACTTGGGCTCATTCATTATCGCCCTTGGAATTCTCATCACAGCCCATGAATATGGTCACTTCTGGGTGGCCAGACGTTGCGGCGTGAAAGTTGAGCGTTTCTCTATCGGTTTCGGTAAGGCCATCTGGCGCAAGATCGGCGCCGATGGTACCGAGTACGTGGTGGCCATGATCCCCCTCGGCGGCTATGTGAAGATGCTCGACGAGCGGGTCGATACCGTAGCCGATGAGCTAAAGCCCCAGGCCTTTAACCGTAAATCTGTCTGGCAGCGCATCGCCATCGTCGGTGCCGGCCCCATGGCCAACTTCGTGTTTGCCATCTTTGCCCTCTACATCATGTACCTTATCGGCGTGCCCTCGATTAAACCTGTGATCGAATCGACACAGTCCGGCTCGCCGGCGGCTGTGATTCAGGTCAAGAAGCCGATGCAGGTGATTGCCGTTGGCGATCGCAGCGTACGCAACTGGGAAGAGGTGACCTACGCCTTGGTCGGTCACATAGGTGATGATGCCATCGACGTCACGCTGGCCCCCTTATCGGGCGTGATGGGCGAGGAGCGCACCTATAAGTTAGATACCCGCAAGTGGAAGTTTAATCCTGAGACTGAGTCGCCCATTACTTCGCTGGGCCTCAATGTCTTTAGGCCTGCCATCACCCCTAAGTTGGGTTTTGTGGCCGAAGATGGCGCCGCCTACGCGGCTGGTTTGCGCCTAGGTGACACCTTAGTCGCCGTCGATAACAAATCTTATGGCGATTGGGATCAGTTTGTTGCCAAGATCAAGGCATCGGCGGATAAGCCAATTAGCGTGACCATCAGACGCGACGGTGAGCAGCTTAAGTTTAATGTCACCCCTAAAGCGCGCACTATTGACGGCGGTAAGGTCGAGGGCGTGATTGGCGTGGCACCGACCCAGGCGCCTTGGCCTGATGAGATGCGTCTGCAACTGGAATACGGTGTCGGTGAGTCCCTCATGGTCGCCGCCGATAAAACATGGCAACTTGTATCGGTCAGCATTAAGATGATCGGCAAACTCTTTACCGGTGACGTGTCGGTGAAGAATTTGAGCGGCCCTATCTCTATCGCTCAGGGCGCGGGAAACAGCGCCAACTATGGTTTAGTTTACTTTTTGGGATTCCTGGCATTAATCAGCGTGAATTTAGGCATTATTAATTTATTGCCTTTACCCGTGCTTGATGGCGGGCATCTGTTATATTACTTCATCGAAGTGATCACAGGCAGGCCTGTACCGGAAAAGGTGCAGGAAATTGGATTCAGATTTGGGGCAGCCTTGCTGCTAATATTGATGAGTATCGCCCTTTTCAATGATTTTTCCCGACTCTGAGCAAGGACACACACATAATTAGAAGTGCTCTATGAGATTGAATAAAATTTTTGCCTCGATGTTATTAGTCGGTGCGTCTTTATCAGGGAAGGGTTGGGCCGATACATTCCAGCCTTTTGAAGTGACCGACATCCAGGTTAAGGGACTGCAGCGTGTTGCACTGGGTGCGGCGCTGTTGAATATTCCTATCAAGGTGGGAGACACGGTCGACGAGATGCGTCTGCAGCAGGCGATTAAGAGCCTGTATTCCTCGACTAACTTCGAGCATATCGAGGTGAGCCGCGATGGCAGCGTCTTGGTAGTAACGGTCAAAGAAAGGCCTACCATCAGCGTCGTGACCTTTGAAGGCAACAAGGACATTAAAGACGAGCAGCTGCAAGAGAGTCTCGACGGCAGTGGCGTCAAGGCCGGTGAGTCGCTGGATCGCACCATGCTCAGCGGCATCGAGAAGAGCCTGCAGGACTTCTACTATGGCGTGGGTAAATATGGCGCCAAGGTTGAGGCTCAGGTGATTAACCTGCCGCGTAACCGTGTCGAGTTGAAATTTAAGTTTACCGAAGGTTTGGCGGCAGAGATTCGTCAGATCAACGTGGTGGGCAACACTGTCTTTAGCGACGCCGAACTGATCGGCATGCTGGAGCTGAAAGACTATGTGGCATGGTGGGATCTCTTCGGTGAGCGCCGCTATCAGAAGCAGAAGCTGCAGGCCGACCTTGAAACCATCAAGACCTTCTACCACAACCGCGGTTATATCCGTTTCGAGGTGACCTCGACTCAGGTGGCGATGACCCCTGACCGTAAGGGTCTCTACATCACCATCAACGTTGACGAGGGTGAGCAGTACAAGGTTAAAGAAGTTAACCTGACTGGCGACCTCATGGGCCGCGAAGAGGTGATGCAGGCGATTCTGCCGATCAAGGTAGGCGATACCTATAACGGCGCGGATGTGACCTTTACCGAAGAGATGTATGGCAAGTATCTGGGCCGTTTCGGATATGCCTACCCAGAGGTGAAGACCTATCCTGAGATCGATGATGAGACTAAAGAGGTCGCCCTCAACGTCAACATCAAGCCGGGTAAGCGCGTCTATGTACGTAGCATTAACTTTACCGGTAACCAGGTTACCAAAGATGAGGTGATGCGCCGCGAGCTGCGTCAGATGGAAGGCGCTTGGCTGAACTCGGCCCAGGTTGAGCAATCCAAGGCGCGTCTGAACCGCCTGGGTTACTTCGAAACCGTCGATACTCAGACGGTTCAGGTGCCGGGCACAGATGACCTGGTGGACGTCGACTTCACCGTGAAGGAGCAGCCATCAGGCTCGTTCAACGCGGGGGTGGGTTATGGTACCGAGTCGGGCCTGAGCCTACAGTTCGGTGTGCAGCAGAGTAACTTCCTGGGTACAGGTAATCAGGCGGGTATCAACCTTAACACCAACAAATACTCGAAGAACGTCAACATCAACTACACAGATCCTTACTTCACCAAAGATGGCGTGAGCCTGGGTGGTAGCATCTACTGGAACGAGTTTGACGCTCAGGAAGCGAACCTCGAACGCTATAAGAACAGTTCTTACGGTATTGCTGTCAACTCCGGCTTCCCGATCAACGAATACAACCGTATCAACGGTGGTATCGGCTATCGTCACAACAGCATCTCGGAGATCTCGGCCTACGAGCAGGCCCTGCGCTTCTACAACATCTATCGTGATGCCAACGATCCTAACGCCGACCTGTCGTTCGATAACTTCGAGCTGACCCTCGGCTGGTACCGCAGCACGCTTAACCGCGGCACCTTCCCAACCGATGGTTCGTCACAGCGTCTGAGCGGCAAGATGACGGTGCCAGGTTCGGATCTGCAGTACTTTAAGACAGATTTCGATACCAGCTTCTACTGGCCAATCAACCGCAGCCACAGCTTCGTGCTCCTGACTAAGGCGCGCCTGGGTTATGGTAACGGTTATGGTCAGTACAACGACAACGACCAGATCCTACCTTTCTGGGAGAACTACTACTCGGGTGGTAGCAGCTCACTGCGTGGCTTCAAGTCTAATTCTGTGGGTCCACGTTCATTCTACCTGTATCGTGGTAGTGAGCCGTGCTCGCCAGATCCAGCAGGGGATACTTGTACCTTGCCAGGGGATCCTAACCGTGTCACTGTGAGCGGTGGCCGCTCTATCGGTGGTAACGCCATCGCTACGGCGAGTGTTGAGATGATAGTGCCAACTCCATTCCTGGATGAGGCCTACACTAACTCGGTGCGTACCAGCTTCTTCGTCGATGCGGGTAACGTCTGGGATACCGAGTTCGACTATGACGCCTATCGCTTCCTGCCGGCTGAGCAGTTCGACAAGTTGTCTGACTATTCAGACCCAGGACGTATCCGCGCCTCGGCGGGGATGAGCGTACAATGGTTGTCGCCAATGGGACCTATGGTATTTAGTCTTGCATGGCCAATCAAAAAATATGAAGATGATGACACAGAGATCTTCTCGTTCAACATTGGTAAAACTTTCTAAAGTAGAACTAATTTAAATAAAAAGTCATCGGCAAGTTTTGCTGATTATAAGGAGTTTATTTTGAATAAGATGTTTAATCGCGCAATGATGGTGTTGGTTCTGTTAGGTGCACCTATCGCGGCACAAGCTGAAAAGATCGCCGTTGTCGATATGCAGGCGGTATTTGAGCAGCTACCACAGCGCGAAGAAGTCAGCAAAACACTGAAAACCGAATTCGGCGATCGTGTGGCTGGCGTACAGAAGATGCAGGAAGAGCTTCGCGGCATGCTAGAGAAGCAGCAACGCGACGCGGCCCTGATGAGCGAAACGCAGAAGACTGAGATGCTGCGCAAGATGGAGTCTCTCAAGGCTGAGCTACAGCTGAAGGGCAAGGCGCTGGATGAAGATATGCGTCGTCGTAACGGTGAAGAGCAAAACAAGCTATTGGTTAAGGTTCAAAAAGCCATCAGCGCTATCGCCGAGAAAGAGAAGTATGACGTAGTGCTACAGCGCGGCGCCGTGATCTACGTGAAGCCGACATCAGACATCAGCAGCAAAGTGGTTGAAGCTCTGAGCAAAGGCTAGGCATTGATGACAAGTTATACCCTAAGTGAGATCGCCGCCCATCTGAATGCCGAGGTCAAGGGTGACGAGACGGTGACTATTCACCGTGTCGCCACGCTGGAGAAGGCACAGGCGGGGGAGATCTCCTTTCTGGCGAATCCCAAATACCAGAGTCAGTTAGAAGGCACGGCAGCCTCTGCCGTGTTGCTTTCGCCCAAGATGGCCGAGCATTACAGTGGCAATGCCTTAGTGTTGGCCGACCCCTATGTGGGTTTTGCAAGAGTTGCTCAGCTGCTCGACACCACGCCTAAGGCCGCCGAGGCTATTCACCCCAGTGCGGTTATCGACCCTAGCGCCCAGCTGGGTGAAGGCGTCGCCATAGGGGCCAATGCGGTGATAGGCGCCAAGGTTATCTTAGGCGAGAATGTTCAGGTAGGTCCCGGCTGTGTGCTTGGCCAGGATGTTATCGTCGGCTCAAACTCTATCCTGTGGGCCAACGTGACCCTTTACCATGATGTGCAGCTGGGTACAGACTGTATCGTGCATTCGGGTACAGTGATCGGCTCTGACGGTTTTGGTTATGCCAATGAGCGTGGTCTATGGATCAAGATCCCACAAACCGGTGGGGTGCGTATCGGTAACCGTGTCGAGATAGGTGCCTGCACCAGTATCGACCGCGGCGCGCTGGATCACACAGAGATCCACGATGGAGTTATCATCGACAACCAGGTGCAGCTTGCACACAACGTGGTAGTGGGTGAAAACACCGCACTGGCCGGTAGCTCTACCTTTGCCGGCAGCTGTAATATAGGTAAATACTGTATCATAGGCGGCAGTAGCGCCGTGGCAGGGCATCTGTCGATTGCCGACGGTACCCATATCTCGGGTGGCACCAATGTGACGAGTGTTATTCGTGAGCCTGGTGTATACTCTTCTGCTACCGTTGCGATGGAAAACAAGTTGTGGCGACGTAATACCGTCAGATTCAGACAACTTGATGAATTGTTCCAACGCGTCAAACAGCTTGAAAAAAACGTTAAATCAGATGATTAACTGCCCGAGGGCAGCTAAGGAAGTTATTGAGTGTCAAATCAATTAAATACGATGGATATCAAAGAGATCCTAAAGTTCCTACCTCACAGGTATCCGTTTTTATTGATCGATAGAGTCCTCGACTTTACGCCAGGTGAAACACTGCATGCGATCAAGAATGTCACCATCAACGAGCCATTCTTCCAGGGCCATTTCCCTGTAGCTCCTGTGATGCCAGGTGTATTGATCCTAGAGGCTATGGCCCAGGCGACCGGTCTGTTAGCGTTTAAAACCATGAGCGATGAGCCATCTAACGATGCCTTATACTATTTTGCCGGTATCGATAACGCTCGCTTCAAGCGTGTGGTCGAGCCAGGCGACCAACTTCATTTCGAAGTTAAGATGATTAAAGAACGCCGCGGGATTGGCGTCTTCACAGGTGAAGCTAAGGTCGATGGCGAACTAGTTTGTTCGGCAGAGATCATGTGTGCCCGCAGAGAGATTGCCAAGTGATTGATAAGTTAGCATTTGTACACCCAGATGCCAAAATCGGTAACAATGTTACCATAGGCCCATGGACCTATATCGGCCCAGATGTCGAGATCGGCGACGACTGTCATCTGAGCTCTCACGTGGTGGTCAAGGGCCCTACGGTTATCGGCAAGGGTAACCGTATTTTTCAGTTCGCCTCAGTAGGGGAAGACTGCCAGGATAAGAAGTATGCTGGCGAGCCAACCCGGCTGATCATCGGCGATAACAATGTGATCCGCGAATCTGTCACCATACATCGCGGCACGGTGCAGGATAACAGTGAGACCCGTATCGGCTCCAACAACCTGTTTATGGCCTATGTGCACATCGCCCACGACTGTGTGGTGGGTAACAATGTGATCATGGCTAACAACGCCTCTATCGCCGGCCACGTCCATGTGGGCGACTGGGCGATCCTAGGCGGCATGACGGGTGTGCATCAGTTTGTGCATATTGGTGCACATGCCTTTACCGCTGGTTATTCATTGATCCTGCAAGATGTGCCGCCATTTGTGATGGCGTCGGGACAGCCTGCTATCCCAAGGGGACTGAACAGCGAAGGCATGAAACGCCGCGGCTTCTCAAAAGAGAGCCAACTGGCAGTGCGCCGTGCCTACAAGACCTTGTATCGCAAGGGCTTGACCATTGAAGAAGCAGTTGCCGCCTTGGGTGAGGATGCCGAGGACGAGCAGGTTAAGCTGCTGATGGACTTTGTGGTCAACTCGAGCCGAGGCATTATTCGTTAATCGGTTTCTTTAATCGGTTTAGCTAATTGGTTTAGCTATCGAAGAAAAGCTCGTGTTCACGGGCTTTTTTATTTTCAGTAAGCAAGTAACAGAAGATGAATCAGAGCAATCAAAAAGTATTCGCCATGGTGGCGGGTGAGCTGTCCGGTGATATTCTCGGCGCCGGCCTGATCAAGGCCTTGAAACAGCAATACCCGGATGCCCGCTTCGTCGGTATCGGCGGCCCGCAGATGGATGCCTTGGGGTTTGAGTCCCTGTTCTCTTTCGAAGAGCTGGCCGTGATGGGCCTGGTCGAGGTGCTGTCGCGCCTGCCACGCCTGCTTAAGGTGCGTAAAACGCTGATCGACGAGCTGACCGCCCTAAAGCCAGATTGCTTTATCGGTATCGATGCCCCCGATTTCAACATAGGTCTGGAGCTGAAGCTTAAGGCGCAGGGGATCAAGACGGTTCACTATGTCAGCCCTTCTGTGTGGGCCTGGCGCCCCAAGCGGATCTTCAAGATCGCCAAGGCGACCAACATGGTGCTGTCGCTGTTGCCCTTCGAGAAGGCCTTCTACGATAAGCATAATGTGCCTTGTACCTTCGTCGGCCACACACTCGCAGACGATATTCCGCTAGAGAGCGATAAGCTCAGTGCCCGCGAGACCCTGGGGTTAGATCCCCACGCCGAATATCTCGCCATCTTACCCGGCTCTCGGGGCGGCGAGCTCAAGCAGCTGGCCGAGCCTTTCGTGCAGGCGGCGGTAAAGTTGCGCCAGCGCTACCCAGACCTTAAGTTTGTCACCCCGCTGGTCAATGCCAAGCGTCGGGCCCAGTTTGAGCTGGCCCTCAAGACCCATGCGCCGGATCTCGACATACATCTGGTCGAGGGACAGTCTCGCACCGTGATGGCCGCAGCCGATGCTATCTTGCTGGCGTCTGGCACCGCGACCCTGGAGGCCATGTTGGTGAAACGCCCCATGGTGGTGGCCTACCGGGTATCGCCGATCACCTATCGTATCGCTAAGGGAATGATGCAGATATCTCATTACTCCTTGCCTAATTTGCTGGCGGGCAGGGAGATCATCCCTGAGCTGATCCAGGCCGACTGTACACCAGATAAGATAGTCGACGCCGTTTCCAATCAGCTCGATGGCGATCATAAGCCGTTGATGGAGAGCTTTATGACGCTGCATCAACAGCTAAGATGCGATGCCAGTGCGCGCGCGGCCCAGGCGGTTATCGAGCTAGTGGAGACAAAATAGTGGCTATCTATAAACAAATTACCGCCGAACAGGTCGAGGCACTCTGCAGCGGTTTCTACGCCGGCGTCGATGAAGTGGGCCGTGGCCCCTTGGTGGGCGATGTGGTGACCGCCGCCGTGGTGCTGGACCCGAACAATCCTATTGAAGGGCTAAATGACTCCAAGAAGCTGTCGGAGAAGAAGCGCGACGCCCTCTATGAGGAGATCCTCGCCAAGGCGCTGGATGTCAGCGTCGGACGCTGTTCACCGCTGGAGATCGATGAGCTCAACATACTGCACGCGACCATGCTGGCGATGCAGCGCGCCGTCGCAGGACTGCGCGCCCGACCTGACAGAGTATTGATCGACGGCAATCGGGTACCGGACTTTACCGATGAGACCCTGGAGGGTCATGCGGTGATCAAGGGCGATGGCCTGATCCCGGCCATCAGCGCCGCCTCTATCGTTGCCAAAGTGGTGCGCGACAGAGAGATGGAAGCCCTGGATGAGCGCTATCCCGAATATGGCTTCGCCAAGCATAAGGGCTACCCCACCAAGGCCCATTTCGAGGCGCTCGAGGCCCATGGCGTACTGGCCGAGCACCGCAAGAGTTTCAGGCCGGTCAAGGAGCGTCTGGAGGCCTGTTAAACCGCCCTCGCGGGGGCGCCTGTGACTGGTGCCCTGTGTGTGACTCTGGTACTCTTTCAAGGTTGCTCTTTAAAGGTGACTTTTCAAGGCGACTCTTTCAAGGCGACTCTTTCACGGGAATAGTTCGCCGCATAAATATTAGAAAATTTGCTAACTAAATCAGAATCTTCTTATGTCAGAACCTCGTTTCGTGCACCTGCGCGTACACAGTGATTTTTCCATGTCTGATGGCCTCGCCAAGGTCAAGCCCATTCTCGCCAAGGCCAGTGAAGATCAGATGGCCGCACTGGCCCTGACCGACAACACCAACCTCTGCGGCCTGGTGAAGTTTTATGGCGGTTGTCACGGCGCTGGGATCAAGCCCATCGTAGGTTGTGACTTCTTCATGCTGGTGCCAGGATTCGAGGATGAGTTCTGTTCCCTGACCGTGCTGGCGATGAACAACGAGGGGTATAAGAACCTCACCCTGCTGATCAGTGATGCCTATCTGCGTGGCCATGTAAAAGACAGGGCGGTGATCGACCAGGCCTGGCTGGAGCGCTACAGCGAAGGGCTGATCCTGCTCTCCGGCGCCAAAGATGGCGACGTGGGCAAGGCGCTGCTCAAGGGTAACCAGGGCCAGGTGGACTCTCTGGTCGCCTTCTATCAGACCCATTTCCCCGACCGTTATTATCTCGAGCTTATCCGCACGGGTCGCCCCGATGAGGAGCGTTATCTGCATATGGCGGTCGAGCTGGCAGGCGAGAAAGACCTGCCCGTGGTCGCCACCAATCAGGTGGTGTTCATACAGCCTGAGCAATTCGAGGCCCACGAGATCCGCGTGGCCATCTCGGATGGTTTCACCCTGGCCGACCCAAGGCGGCCGCGCCGCTACAGCGAGCAGCAATATTTCCGCATTCAGGATGAGATGTGTGAGCTGTTTGACGATATCCCTGAGGCGTTGCAAAACAGCGTGGAGATCGCCAAGCGCTGTAACGTTACCGTGAGACTCGGTGAATACTTCCTGCCGAACTTCCCCACCGGCGATCTCTCCATCGAAGATTTTCTGGTCGAGGTCTCCAAGAAGGGCCTGGAGGAGCGTCTCGAGTTCCTCTTCCCTGATGAAGCACAGCGCGCCGAGCGCCGCGGCGAGTATGACGAGCGTCTCGATGTCGAGCTGACGGTAATTAACAACATGGGATTCCCCGGCTACTTCCTCATCGTGATGGAGTTCATTCAGTGGGGTAAAGACAACGGTATCCCTATCGGTCCCGGCCGTGGTTCGGGGGCGGGTTCTCTGGTGGCCTATGCCCTTAAGATCACCGATCTCGACCCGCTGGAATTCGACCTGCTGTTCGAACGTTTCCTTAACCCAGAACGTGTTTCCATGCCCGATTTCGACGTCGACTTCTGTATGGACAGACGCGACGAGGTGATCGACCACGTGGCCGAACTCTATGGCCGTGACGCCGTGTCGCAGATCATCACCTTCGGTACCATGGCGGCTAAGGCCGTGGTGCGTGACGTGGGCCGTGTACTGGGTCACCCCTATGGCTTCGTCGACCGTATCTCTAAGATGATCCCGGCCGAGCCCGGCATGACACTGGCCAAGGCGTTCGAGGCCGAGCCGGCACTGCCCGAGGCCTATGACGCCGACGAAGAGGTGAAAGATCTCATCGACATGTGCCGGGTGCTGGAAGGGGTCACACGTAACGCGGGTAAACACGCCGGGGGCGTGGTGATCGCGCCGACGGTGATCACTGACTTTGCGCCGCTCTACTGTGATGCCGAGGGCCACAACCCGGTTACCCAGTTCGATAAGAACGACGTAGAGACCGCCGGTCTGGTGAAGTTCGACTTCCTGGGTCTGAGGACCCTGACCATCATCGACTGGGCGTTGCAGATGATCAATCCGCATCTGGCGAAGCAGGGCAAAGAGCCGGTGCGTATCGAGGCGATCGTTTTGGATGACCCAGCCTCCTTCCGTCTGCTGCAGCGTTATGAAACCACCGCCGTGTTCCAGCTGGAATCTCGCGGTATGAAAGATCTGATTAAGCGCCTACAGCCTGACTGCTTCGAAGATATGATCGCACTGGTGGCCCTGTTCCGTCCCGGGCCGCTACAGTCGGGCATGGTAGATAACTTCATCGAGCGTAAGCACGGCCGTGAAGAGGTTTCTTATCCCGACCAGCAGTGGCAACACGAGAGCCTTAAGCCGATTCTGGAGCCCACCTACGGTATCATTCTCTACCAGGAACAGGTGATGCAGATCGCCCAGGTACTGGCGGGCTATACCCTGGGCGGCGCGGACATGCTGCGTCGTGCCATGGGTAAGAAGAAACCCGAAGAGATGGCCAAGCAGCGTAGTGTCTTCGAAGAGGGCGCGGTGAAGAACGGCGTCGACGGCGAGCTGGCGATGAAGATCTTCGACTTGGTGGAGAAGTTTGCCGGTTACGGCTTCAACAAGTCGCACTCGGCCGCCTACGCCTTGGTGTCCTACCAGACCCTCTGGCTCAAGACCCATTTCCCGGCGCAGTTTATGGCGGCGGTGATGTCGGCGGATATGGACAACACAGACAAGATCGTGACCCTGGTGGACGAGTGTGAGCGCATGGGCTTACCGCTGTTGCCGCCGGACGTCAACAAGGGCCTGTTCCGCTTCACCGTGGATGACGACCTCAACATCGTCTATGGCATCGGCGCCATCAAGGGCGTGGGTGAAGGCCCGGTGGAATCGATTCTGAAGGCGCGCGAGGATGGGCCTTTCATCGATCTGTTCGACTTCTGCGCCCGGGTCGATCTCAAGAAGCTTAATCGCAGAGTTATCGAGAAACTGATCTGCGCCGGCGCCTTGGATAACCTGGGGCCGCACCGCGCCGCCATGATGGCGACCCTGCCAGAGGCAATTCGCGCCGCGGATCAGCATGCCAAGGCCGAGGCGATTGGCCAGCACGACATGTTTGGCCTGCTCAACAGCGAGCCGGAAGACAACAAGCAGCAGTTTGTGCACTGCACGCCCTGGCCCGATAAGGTGTGGCTCGAGGGCGAACGGGATACCTTAGGTCTGTACCTCACCGGTCACCCGATTAATCAGTATCTCAAGGAACTGAAGCACTACACTTCGGGCAGGCTCAAGGATGTGCATCCCACCGAGCGGGGCAAGACCACCAAGGCTGCCGGGCTCGTGGTGGCGACCCGTGTGATGATGACCAAGCGCGGCTCCAAGATGGGCCTGGTCACCCTGGACGATAAGAGTGCCCGTTTGGAGGTGATGCTGTTTACCGAGGCCTTTGAGAAATTTGGTGAGCTGCTGGAGAAAGACAGGATCTTGATCGTCGAAGGGGAGGTGAGTTTCGATGACTTCTCCGGCGGCAATCGCATGACGGCCCGCAGCATCATCGATATGGGTGAGGCGCGCAGCCACTTCGCCCACGCGGTCGAGGTGGATCTGGACGGCGCTAGCATCACCCCAGAGTGGCTTGGCCAGTTCCAACAAGCGGTCGAGCCCTGGAAGGCGGGCAGTGTACCCTTGGTGATCAACTATGCCCAGCCTACCGCTAAGGCCCAGTTCAGGCTGGGGGATGAGTGGCGGGTGAATCCGACCGACGAGCTGATGCTGGCACTGGAGACGCTGACCGGGTCTGACAAGGTAAGGATCCTCTTCTAGATGGCGCCCGACAGCTTCTGTCCATTTGATGCCCTGACCCAGCTACTAGCGCGGGTGAAGCCTGCGGCTGGCATTAATTCTGGTAGTAGGCCAGCTACTAAGCCAGCTATGAAGTTAGTACTGGCATATAGTGGCGGGGTCGACTCAGAGGTGCTTGCCCATGGCCTGAGCCTATTTGCCAAGCAGCATCCCGAGTTTAATTATCTCCTGGTGCATGTGCATCATGGCCTCAGCGCCAATGCTGATAGCTGGCAGAGCCACTGTGAGCGCCGTGCCCGCGAGTATGGCTTGCCGATCAGCGTCAAGCGGGTGACAGTGGCTAGTGGCGCCCGCATTAGTCTCGAGGCCGCGGCCCGCGAGGCGAGATACGATGCGCTGCGAAGCGAGTTAGCCCCCGGCGATATCCTGCTCACCGCCCATCATCAGGACGATCAGTTAGAGACGCTATTACTGGCCCTCAAGCGTGGCCTCGGGCCCAAGGGACTGGCGGCCATGGGAGAGGTGCAGGCCTTTACCCCTGATAATCCACTCCTCAGGCCTCTGCTGACAAGCTCCCGCGCCCAGATAGAAGCCTTCGCCATGGCTGAAGGGCTTAGCCATATCGAGGATGAGAGTAATAAGGACAGTCGTTTCGACCGCAACTTTTTGCGCAATGAGGTGCTGCCGATCCTCACGGCGCGCTGGCCAGCCTTTGCCGCCACCGCCAGTCGCAGCGCTCAATTGTGCGCCGAGCAGCAGGCGTTGATCGACGAGGAGGTGAGTCTTTGCTTACCTGCCATGCTGCTAAGCGTGCCCCATAGTCAGGCGGCCGTGCTGGATCTTAAGGCGCTAGCAGAGCAGCCTGGGCGCTGGCGTCCCCATCTGCTGCGGGGCTTTATCGAGCATCGCGGCTTCCCTTTACCCTCGGCGGCGCAGCTGGGGGATATTTTGGCGCAGCTTGAGGCTAAAGACGATGCTCAGGTGGCGATTCGCATCAGATCTATGGTGCTGAGACGTTTTCAATACGCGCTCTATCTTGATCCTGTCGAGGTCGCCCCCAGAGTTGAGCAAGTGCTGCAAGGCCTGGATGAGGATGTGAGATCCCATGGCTCGACGTTAAGCTGGCCTATCGATAGCCAAAGCCAGCTTGTGGCGAACTGGAGCCTGACGGGCCCTAGGCTACGTCTAGCAAAGGCAGGCGAGGTGATGCTTCGTTTTGGCGCCTCTGGCAGCCTGCGCTGTCATCCCCATGGGCGGGATAAGGGGCGGGAGCTTAAGAAGTTGTGGCAAGAGTTTGCCGTGCCGCCTTGGGAGCGAGGGCGTATTCCGCTTATCTTTTCTGGCGAGCAATTAGTTGCCGCTGTGGGGCTCTGGGTGGATAAACGTTACTTGGCTGATGAAGGCGAGGGCGGCTGGCAGTTCAGCCTTGTCGAAGTTAATACCTAACATCTAATACCAATCATTCAATACCTAATATCTAGGCGGCAGGATGGCGCTATCCTGCCGGGTACCTTTCAAATCGCGACTTATATAAATTGGCGCATATAAATCGTCGCGAAACCTGTTCTAAAACCCTTTTAATCTCAGCTCAATTAGGTTCTCTATTCAGGATGCCACTCTAATCGACGCGGTAGCAGCGACGTCCGGCCGCCTTGGCGCGGTAGAGAGCCTTGTCTGCCCTGAGGTACAGGGTCTCGGCGTCATTGCCAAGCTGCCACTGGGCAAGGCCCATGCTGGTCTGCACCTGAAACTTGGTTAGCAGGCTATCGCCTTCCATCATGGCGAGGATCCGCTCACACAGCACGCTGGCCGCCTGGGTATCGCCTTCGATCAGCAGGGTAAACTCATCACCGCCTATGCGGAAGGCCTGATCGCTGTCGCGAATCGCCTGCTCAAGTGTGTGGCCGAATTGACTCAGCACCTCATCGCCCACCAGGTGGCCATACTTGTCATTCAGGCTCTTGAAGTTATCGAGATCCAGCACCACTAAGGTGATCGCATCCCCATGGCGTTGAGCGCGGGCCAGAACCTGCTTGAGGCTCTGCTCATAGTAGCGGCGGTTGCCCAGATGGGTGAGTGAGTCGTGCATCGCCTGTTTCGCCATCTGCTGGTAGGCGATGGCGTTTACCAAGGGACTCAGCAGCAGTGACTGCAACTGATATAGCAGCTCTGTCTGTGGCTTGATCAGCGGCGCCGACAGACGATAGGCGATGCTGATGCTCACCCCATCATGGCTAAGGTTTTGTTTTATTAGTAAACCTTGCTCACCGCCCCAGCTTAGCTGATACTCTTTATAGCACAGGGTGATCCCCAGCACTGGCAAGTGTTGTCCCATGAGTTTGCCGTAGCAGGCAAATACCGTCCGTGGATCTAGGCTCTCATGTAGCTGCTGCATGACGGTGACTAGATTAGGCGCACCGTTTGGCGCACCGACTGTATTGTGATGGTGATCTGGCTGATAGCGATATTCGTCAAACGAAAATTCTGTCGCTAAGGCAAAGTCCATAATCTTTACTCCACAATGTAACGGACTCGAGATAGGTTATATAAAGCAAAAAACGTGCCTAATACTAAATGATGAGTTTGTCTATATATGTCATTGAGTTAGTCTGGGGAAGGGGGGCTTAGTCGGTGACAGTATTTTGACTCTGGCAGCAAACTTGACGCTAGAGTTCGTGTCCAGGCAGATTTGGGCACACAGTTTTGGGCACACAGTTTTGGGTACACAGTTTTGGGTACACAGTTTTGGGTACACAGTTTTGGGAAGAGAGTATTTGAGGGAAGGCAGAGGAGCGCGCAGCGGTAATGGAACACAGCATACTGATTAAGATCCTGTTGATGTTGATGATGGCCATAGTGGCGATCGCCCTCTTTAGGCGGGCGGGCCTACCGGCTATCCTGGCCTATCTGATCACCGGAGTGATCAGCGGCCCTTCTGTGTTCAACTGGTTCACTCAGCAGCAGATCCACTCGGTGGCCGAGCTGGGGGTAGTACTGCTGATGTTCTCTCTAGGTCTCGAATTCTCGCTGCCCAGGCTGTGGGCCATGCGCCGCACCGTATTTGGCCTGGGTAGCGCCCAGGTGTTTGTCACCGCCGTCCTCACCATGTGCATCAGCATGCTACTGGGGCTTAATCTGAGCGAGTCCATCGTGGTGGGCTCGGCCATCGCTCTCTCCTCTACTGCCATCGTACTCAAGCTGCTCAACGAGCGTGGCTGGCTCAGGCGACGTCACGGTGAGCTGTCGGTGAGTGTCTTGCTGTTTCAGGATCTGGCCGTGGTGCCCCTGTTGATCCTCATGCCTCTGTTGGCCTCAGATGGCGAGATGCTGAGCTGGCATCAGATCTTGCTCGCCATGGGGGAGGGGGTATTAGCCTTCATCGCCCTGATGGCCGTGGGTAAGTGGGCGCTGCCTAAGGTGTTTGATGAGGTGGCGCGCTCGCGCTCCAACGAGCTATTTGTGCTCTCTACCCTGGTGGTGGCGCTGGTCACAGGCGCCCTGACCCAGTGGCTGGGGCTCTCCATGGCGCTGGGCGCCTTTATCGCCGGTATGCTGCTGGGGGAGAGCCAATACAAGCGTCAGCTGGAGGCGGACATACGCCCCTTCAGGGATCTGCTGATGGGGCTCTTCTTCATCTCTATCGGCATGTTGCTCGATTTTAGCCTAGTGATCACCTTCTGGTGGCAGGTACTGCTGCTGGTGGTGGCGGTGATCATCGCCAAGGCCTTGATTGTCTTTGGCCTGCTCAGGGCGGCCAAGGAGTCGTTTCGCACCTCTGTGGCTACTGCCATCAGCCTGGCGCAGGTGGGGGAGTTCAGTTTCGTGGTGCTGGCGCTGGCGGTCAACTATCAATTGCTAGAGATCACCGTCAGCACTAAGCTGGTGATGGTGGCCGTGCTGTCGATGGCGGTGGCTCCCTGGCTGGTGCGTCACAGCGTGGATATCGCCAGACGCCTGCATGGGGTCAAGTCGGTTAAGCAGGGCGGCCACGAGACTATTCCTATCCCGGAGCAGAGTAGCGACCTGGTGTTGATTCTGGGTTATGGCCGGGTGGGGCAGACCATAGCCCGTTTTATGAAGACGGAGGCGATCCCCTATCTGGTGCTCGACCGGGACCCCACCAGGGTGAGCGAGGCGCGCCGGGCGGGAGAGCCTGTCTATTTTGGCGATGTGGCCAAGCGGGCTATCCTCAAGCAGGCGCAGATCAAACAGGCCAAGTTGATCGTGCTCACCTTTACCAGCAGTCATGTGCTCGATGAGGTCTTGCCCCTGTGCCGTCAGCTGGCGCCCGAGGCCAAGATCTTGGTGAGAACCCGCGACGATGAGGGCATGGAGGCGCTGGAGGAGGCGGGCGCCAGTCAGGTGATCCCGGAAACCCTGGAGGGCAGCCTGATGTTGGTGTCTCAGGTGCTCTATCAGTGCGGCGTGCCCCTGACCCGGATCCTCAAGCGCCTCGAATATGAGCGGCGCAATCACTATCAATATCTGCATGGCTTCTTCTCCGGCGAGGAGACAGACTTTACCTTGGAGCTGCTGCACGCCGTGGCCCTGCCCAAAGGCGCCCAAGTGGTGGGCCAGCCGCTCTCGGCCATTCCTTGGGACAAGCTCAGGGTGGAGCTCAGGGCGGTGCGCCGCAGCGGCGCCGAGGTGGAAAGCCCTGAGCTTGACTGGCTCATTCGCCCCGGGGATATCCTCATCATTCTGGGTAAGCCAAGGCGCATTGAGAAGGCCGAGCATTACCTGCTTCAAGGCTAATGGGATAAGAGAGAGTAAAAGCATTATGGTACGACCAGCCCTGTTAATAGTGCTCTCTCCCTTGCTGCTGATGCAGGCGCTGTGGGTCAAGTGGCGCACGCCAAGGCTGCCCGAGCCTGATGGTGAACGCAGTGGTGAGTTGGGGGAAGGGAAGCCGCTTAGGCTGTTGATTCTAGGGGACTCGGCCGCGGCGGGCGTCGGCGTCTCCCACCAAGACAAGGCCCTGAGCGGTCAGCTCACTCGTCTGTTGGCGCCTCACTATCGCCTTAACTGGTGCTTACATGCCAAGTCGGGCATGACCACGGCTCAGACGCTCAAGTTTGTCCAGCAGGCACCAAATGGGGTCGATGTCATTCTTATCTCTCTGGGGGTCAACGATCTGCTCTCGCCCATCGACGTGCAGCGCTGGCTCGCCTCGACCGGCGCGCTGATAGGCGGTTTACTTGAGGCCTCACCCGGCGCAATGGTGCTGCTGACGCCGCTGCCGCCCCTGGGGAACTTTCCGAGGTTTAAACAGCCTCTCGCCGGTGTGTTGCGGCGACGGGAGGCGCGCTTTAATCGGGCGCTAGAGCAGTTTTGCCAAGAGAAAGCGGCCTGTCAGCTCCTGCCCCTCATGCTGCCTCTGACGCCAGACGCCCTAGCCAGCGATGGCTTTCACCCCAGTGCGGCCAGCTATCGTCTGTGGGCGGAATGCGCCAGTCAGGCGATCCTCGCCCGGCACCTTATTGAAGACACGCGTCCAGTCTAGTTAACGCCTATTGATAGTCTTTAGCGAATATTGAAGAAGGCCTTGATCTCATCTATCTGGCACATGGCATCCTGATAACCCAGGTTGATCAGCGCGCTGCAGTACGACTGCTCGAACAGCAGGTAAGAGACGATACTCGAGTCAGATTGCTGGTTGATGCCGATTAGCCGTAGCAGGGCCTTCACCGCCATCGGCATATCCTGATAGTGCTGGGCGGCGATGAGACTCAGATCCTCGCTGGGTTTTATCACCAGAGTATCTATGGTCTTTAGCGACGCCTCATGTCTGCGCTCCTTGGGGATCAGATTGAGTGTGCTGTTGATCCGCTGCAGACGCTCGAGATCGCTGTTTAACGTATCGGAGAAGATGGTATCGAGCAGGTGACCGGCTATGGTCGCCGTCTTGGGGTGGTGCTCAAACTCCTTGTGCACCTGCTTATGGGGGCTCTCCAGGTTGATCACCATGATCTTCTCCGCCCCCAGATGAATCGGGCTGCTCAGGGGCGCAAGCTGATGCACAGAGCCGTCACCATAATAGCCACGATTGAGCTTCACCGAGGGAAACACCAGGGGGATGGCGGCGCTGGCCAGCAGGTGTTCGGTATGAAGATGAGTGCGCTGGCCGCCACGGCGGGCGCGGTTCCACTCATCAATCTCCTTGGCGGCCTGAAAGAAGCTCACCGAGCGCGACGAGTTGTAGCAGGAGGTATCTACGCTCAGGGCATGCAGGGCGCCGTTGGCGATGTTGCGGTCGATCCGCTCGAAGTTAATCAGGTTGTTGAGCAGGTTTCTCAGGGGCTGGTTGTCGAACAGGCTGCCGGCTTCGGTGTTGATCTTCACATCCTGTAGCCCCATCAGCGCCATCTGCGCCAAGTGGGAAAAGATGCCGCCAAAAGAGGAGCGGTAGACCTTGTGAGTGCTAAAGTGGCGCCAGACCCACTCGAGCTTACGTACCCCGAGATGAAAACAGGAGGCATGGGTCGCGATAGAGGTGCCGTTGATGGCGCCCGCAGAGGTGCCGCAGATGATCTTAAAGGGCACGCCGTGGTTACGGGGATAGAACTGTACTATCGCCTTGAGTACCCCGACCTGGTAAGCGGCGCGCGCACCGCCGCCCCCTAACACCAACGCTGTCTTATCTGGCAACTGAGTTCCCTCTGAATGAATTCTATTGTGTCGCCGCCTGGCGGCAAGTCTTGTGGTTGCGCTGGCCTGGACCAGCCTGTCATTTTTATATGTTTTGCCAAGTTAGCTATGTCCTGCAATTGGATACGTCCCTTAGCGCTGTCTCGCTTACAATGACCAAGGCCGATATTGATTAGAATATGTGAGCCGTGAGCCATGTTCAAGCCAGTGTCCCTGGATGATTTTCTCGCCCCTACGGCGTAGCTTCTAGGGCCTTTTGGTGTTAACAGGCTGCGATTAGGCCTCAATACGCCATCTCTAGCACAAATAATAGGGTGATGACCTAGATAATAAGTCTATATTGACTCAAGTCTCTGTGGCCGCTTTTGGCGTCTCAATGTCGCTATCTACTTGTAATGTAAATGTTAACTGACAAGTTGTCCCTCGACCATGGGTTTTGGGGCTGTTTGATAATCTCTAAGGTTCGCGTAGACTGGAAATGAGTACATATGAGGGATCAAACATGTTACAGCCACTAAAAATAATAATAGCTGATGATCATCCACTGTTTCGGCAAGCACTCGTAAACACCCTAACCACTCAGTTCGATCAGCCTATGCTGTTTGAGGCGGAAACGGTGACGGCACTGGATGAGATCTTAACCCAGCATCAGGATGCAGACCTGCTCTTATTGGATCTGAATATTCCTAATGCGCATGGATTCAATACCTTAGTCAATATTCGTAACAGCTATCCCCACATAGGGATAGTGGTGATCTCCGGCCAGGAAGATAAAGTCACTGTGGGTAAGGCGATGTCCTTCGGCGCGGCGGGCTTTATTCCCAAATCCTCGCCGGTCGAGCAGATGGTCAAGGCGATCAATGCCGTGATGGCCGGTCGCCAGTGGACGCCGCCGGGGTGTGAGGATCTTAGCGCCGTGACCCTGGATAGCATGAGTAGCAAGATAGCCAGCCTGTCACCGCGTCAGCACAAGATCCTGATGATGTTTGCCGACGGCCTGCTCAACAAGCAGATCGCCTATGAGTTAGGTCTGTCAGAGGCTACTATTAAGGCCCACGCCAGCGCCATCTTCCTCAAGCTTGGGGTACATACCCGCACTCAGGCGGTGATCGCCATGAGTCAGCTCTATCTGGACAAGACGCCGCTGACCGCCGCGGTGGAAGAGGTCTAGTCGTTTAGGGCTTACAGGTTCCTCACATTTAATAAAAACGCCCCGCAGCGGTTTATGTCTGAAGCGGGGCGTTTGCTTTTAATCGGTCAGCGGGTCCACCAGGTTAAAGTGGGGGCTCGGCTGGGCCGAATAGTTGTTGTGCAGGCTGTTGGCCAGGGTAGCGCTCATCACGGCGCGCAGGGCGATGGGCTTGATGATCTTACGCAGATAGCCATAACCCAGCTCCTTGGTGCGCTGCACCACCTCCTCGTCTATGGTGGCGGTGATCAGAATCGCCGGAATGGGGCGGCTGGAGAGGGCCTGTAGCTCGGCCATGAGATCCAGGCCGTTCAGGTTGTTATCCAGCTGATAGTCCATCAGCACTATGTCTATCTTACCGGCAAACTGGCTGACACAGGCCTTGGCTTGCTGCGCCGAGGAGGCGGTATGCACCAGACACTTCCAGCCCTTCAATAGCTCCTCCATGCCCGCCAACACATTGGGGTCGTCATCGACGCACAGCACCTTGACGCCGTTGAGTGTAAGGATATCCGGCTGGCTGGTCTGCTCCTCCACAAGTTTTGGTTGGGCGACACTTAGGCTCAGGCTGAAGATACTGCCCTGATTGACCTGTGATGACAGGGTAAGCCGATGCTGCATCAGCTCCGCCAGCCCCTGGGCGATATTCAGCCCCAGTCCCAGGCCGTTAACGCCCTCATGGCCCGAGTGCTGCAAACGGGTAAACTGCTCGAAGATCACCGCCTGCTTATCGGCGGGGATCCCAGGGCCATCGTCTACCACCTGGATGGCGATGGTGTCGCCGTGGCGGCGACAACCCAGCAGGATACGGCCGCCGCCGGCGTAACGAAACGCGTTGCTGATCAGGTTCTGCAGTATGCGTCTGAGCAGCACCTTGTCGCTGCGCACCCAGAGCTTGGTCTTGATGCACTTAAACTCAGCCTGTGTGGTGCTGGCCATGGCGCTGAACTCCTCCACCAGGGAGTCGAGCACCTCCTGCAGGGCAAACTCTGTGATCTCGGGCACTACAGTGCCACCCTCGATGCGCGACACCTCGTTGAGATCCAGCAGCAGCTCGTTGGCCACCTGCAGGGCGTTGTCGATATAGCCTATCTGCTGCTTCTGTTTGTTGGACAGCTGCCCGCCCTGGACGAAGGCGGAGGAGAAGAGGCGCGCCGCCGACAGTGGCTGCAGCAGATCATGGCTACAGGCCTTGAGATACTGACTCTTTTTCTGGTGCGCCTGTTCTACCTTCTGTAGCGCCTCGGCCAGCTCTTCGTTGGACTTGGCCAGCTGCAGGTTGGCCTGTTCGAGTCGCTTGGTGCGCTCAAATACCCTGGCTTCCAAGTCTAAGTTTTTCTCTTTCAGCAGTTTCTCCGCCTCACGGTACATGCTGATGTCGGAGAAGATCATCACGAAGCCGCCGCCGGGTATGGGATTGCCCTGGATGCGAATCGTCTTGCCGTCGGGCTGGATGCGCTCGGTGGCGTGGCGGCTCCCCTGGCGCAGGAAGTTGAGGCGCCGCTCCACCTGTTCATCCAAGTTGGGAATATAGCCCTTGCCGAACTTGAGGTTGTACTCGATCAGCTGGCGCACCGGGCAGCCGATGTAGACGAGGTCGTCCGGGTAGTTAAACAGGCTGAGGTATTGCTGGTTCCAGGCCACCAGGTTGAGGTCTTTATCGATCACAGAGATCCCTTCGCTGGCGTTCTCGATGGCGCTGTGCAGCACGCTGCGACTGAACTCCTTGCGATGGCTGGAGGCTTCCTCTACCAGCTGGGCCACATCCTCTATGGCGATGTCGCGGCCATGGAGGGCGCAGGAGAGCACCAGGCGCGCCGAGGCTGAGCCCATGACGCTGGCGAGCATGTTTTCGGTAAAGAAGATCAAGGCCTGATTATGGGCGTTCTTGTCCTGAATTGGCTGGGGCTGACAGGAGAAGAAGGAGTAGAAGCCCTGGGCGGCCTTGTCCTTGCCGACGAAGCGGGCCACCAGTAGCTCAAGCTCGGTCGGGTTCACATGCTTGGGCACCTCGGGCAGCGCCTTGTCGAGCTCGGGCCGCTCGATGAAGTGACCTATCTGCATCTGCTCGTGCACGCTCTGGCGGGTAAAGGAGGAGACTAGCCAGATGGCCATCACGTTGACAAACAGACCCACCAGAGTTGCCATCGTCGTCATCGAATAACCGCTGCCGGCGAAGGGGTGACCGTAGAGACCCAGCTGCGGCAACAGGTTAAGCACCAGCCAGAGGGCGAAGCCGCTGGAGATCCCAACCAATACGCCGATCAGCGTGACCCGACGCCAGAGGAAGGCGGCAAACAGCGCAGGGCCTATCTGGGCGATGGCGCCGAAGGCTACCTCACCTAAAGAGGCCAGTGTGTCGGGCGGGGCGATGAGGAACATGCCATAGCTCATGAAGATCACCAGCAGTACCAGCGCCTTGCGGATATTAAGCAGGTGCGAGCGGAACTTGTGGAAGTCATTGCTCTGTATATTGTTGATCTTAAATAGGGTCGGGAAGACGATCTCGTTACTCAGCATGGTACTCAGGGCGATGGTGGAGATGATCACCATAGAGCTGGCCGCCGAGATGGCGCCGAGAAAACTAAACAGCCCCAGCCAGATATCGCCGCTGAAGACAGGCAGAAACAGCACATAGGCGTCGCTCTGTAGCGAGTCGCCATAGAGGATGTTGCCCGCCTGACCCAATGGCGTGGCGAAGAAGGCAAACACTAGCACATAGAGGGGGAAGGTCCAGCGGCTCCAGAGCACATGCTTCTGTGATTTCAGCTCGACGATCAACACCTGGAACTGCCTCGGCAGACAGAGAAATGCCGACATCACGATAATCAACAGGCCAAACAGCGAGATGAAGTTGGGGTAATTAAACTCCGCCTCTAGGGGCTTGATCTCCGTCGCCTGGCGCCAGATATCCATAGGCGAGTCGAACAGGAAGAAGGAGACGAAGATGCCTATGGTGAGGTAGGCGATAAGCTTCACGAAGGACTCGAAGGCGATGGCCAGCATCATGCCCGGATGGCGCTCGGTCACGTCGATGGCGCGTACCCCGAACACTATGGTGAAACCGGCGAGGATCAGGCTCACCACCAGGCCCAGCTGCCAGGAGGAGAGCAGGTGATCTTGCCGCAATATCTCATAGGAGTTAACGATCGCCTTCTGCTGCAACGCGATATAGGGCAGGGTGCCGAACAGGGCGACGAAGGTGACTACCACCGCCAGCAAGGGCGACTTGCCGAAACGGGCCGCCAGCAGATCGGCAATCGAGGTGATGTTGAGCTTGAGACAGACGCGGATCACCCGCTGGATAAAGGGCCAGGCGAAGATAAACAGCAAGATAGGCGCGATATAAACCGGCAGATAGGCGAAGGAGTTATTGGCAGCCTGTCCGGCGGTGCCGAGAAAGCCCCAGGAGGTACAGTAGACCCCCAGCGACAAGGAGTAGATGATGGTGTGCTGCCCGGCAAACCACTTGCCGCGGTACTTGTCACCCAGAAATGCCATTAAAAACAGCAGGCCGATATAGCTGATGCTGATGGCAACCAATAGCCAGTTTGGGAACATCTGTCACTTATCCTATCTTTTCAGGAGCTTATCTCGCCATCCCGGCTCGCTCCTTTTATTTTGTTATTCAAGCCAACATATCACAGTTAAGGTGAAAGTCGGCATTTACGGCCATCGACTTAAGTATTAGTGCTTACTGCCTAATCCTCGGGTATTGCGCCCTATGGCCTACTACCGCTGCATTACTACCTATTCCCAATTGAGGCCAAGGAGGCATTTCTCCATCTTGGAGGCAACCACAAAAGGGGATAATCAAGATGCTCACATCAACAATAAAAAAACTCACACTCGCAACTTCACTCGGTCTGATGGCCAGTTCTGCCATGGCAGGTTATGACTTTAACGTCGGCGACGACGGCAAGCTGTCTTTCGGCGGCTACCTCAAGGTCGATGCCCGCTATGTTAACGGCGATGTCGCCTATCGCGACTTCTGGATCGGTACCGGCACGCCGCTCGAAGAGAGCGCGTCACAGTTCCGTATCTTCGCCAACGAGTCTCGTTTCAATACCAAGTATGTTCACGGCGACGTGATGGGTTTCATCGAGATGGATTTCCTCGGCGGTGGCGGCAATCAGGTGGTGTCTAACTCGGCCCATCCACGTCTGCGTCACGCCTTCATCAAGTATAAAGACTTAACCGTGGGTCAGACCTGGACCACCTTCATGAACACCAGTGCCATCCCGGAAACCGCCGACTTCGCCGGTGCCACGGTTGGTCTGGCCTTCGTGCGTCAGGGCCAGATCCGCTACGACATGGGCGGCTTCCAGGTCTCTATCGAGAACCCTGAGAGTGACGGCGGCGATACCGCCAACGACGATCTGCCAGATGTAGTAGCCCGTTATAACTTCAAGGGCGACTGGGGTAACGTCTCCATCTCGGCGCTGGGTCGCAGGCTCAACACCCTGGGTGGCAACAGCGAGACCGCCTTCGGTGGCTCGATTGCCGGTCGCATCAACACCTTCGGCAAAGATGACCTGCGCTTCCAGTTCCACCAAGGGGAAGTGGGCCGTTACGTGGGCCTGGGGGTGACTAAAGATCTTATCGGCGAAGAGGTGGAAACCAGCACCTCTTACCTGGCCGCCTACCGCCACTACTGGACAGACACCCTGCGCAGCACCTTCCTCTATGGCCGCATCGAGACCGACAAGTCAGATGCCGATCGCAGCCAGTGGAGCGTCAACCTGTTCCAGAACCTGACACCGGCTCTGGCCGTGGGTATCGAAGTGGGTAACTTCGCCCTGGATGACCAGAAGGTCGATTCTAACTACGCACAGTTCTCAATGCGTTACGCCTTGTAAGTGCTCTTGGGGGAGGGCCTCCTCCCCGCTTTTTTTACCCGTTTAGTTTCGCTAGGGGCCTGGCCCCTGGCACTCACCGCCGAGACACCCAGGCAGAGCCGTTTAAAGGAGTAGGGTTGTGAAAGATACCATTTTAACTGTCGATCAGATCTCGCTCGCATTTGGTGGGGTAAAGGCCCTGACCGATGTGAGCTTCGAGGTCGAGCGCGGCGCCGTGTTTTCGATTATCGGTCCTAACGGGGCGGGTAAGACCTCGATGCTCAACAGCATCTCGGGGCGCTACCGTCCGCAGAAGGGGACAATTCATTTCGATAATCAGGATGTCACCCATCTCAGACCCAATGCCCGGGCCGATCTCGGCATAGGCCGTACCTTTCAAAACCTCGCCCTGTTTGGCCACATGTCGGTGCTGGACAACATCATGGTGGGTCGTCACCACCTGATGAAGAACAACTGGCTCACCGGCCCACTGTATTGGGCCTCACCGGCGCAGAAAGAGGAGCTGGCCCATCGCCGTCAGGTGGAGGAGATCATCGACTTTCTCGACATCTCCCATGTGCGCAAATCCATCGCTGGCACTCTCTCTTACGGCCTGCGCAAGCGGGTCGAGCTGGCGCGCGCCATGGCGCTCAACCCTAAGCTTATCCTGCTCGACGAGCCGATGGCGGGAATGAACCTGGAGGAGAAGGAGGATATGGCCCGCTATATCCTGGATCTCAACGAGGAGTTCGGCATTACCGTGGTGATGATTGAACACGACATGGGGGTGGTGATGGATATCTCCCATGAGGTGATGGTGCTCGATTTCGGTAAGAAATTGATCTCTGGCCTGCCCGAAGCGGTGATGGCCGACGAGCACGTGAGACAGGCCTATCTCGGCCTTGAAGATGACGAGCAATTACAAGAGGTTGGCTAATGACTCAGGTAAATAATGCGTCGACGGCGCGGGCCTTCGACATGGGTTCACTCGATACCTTTCCCAAGATCCTGCGCCATAATGCGGCCAACTGGGGTAAAGAGATTGCCATGCGCGAGAAGGAGTTCGGCATCTGGACCGAATTTAGCTGGCAAGATTATCACAACCGGGTGAAGTGGATGGCGCTGGCCTTCGACCACCTGGGCATCAAATCGCACAGCACCATAGCCTTGCTGGGCGAGAACCGTCCCGAGTGGGTCTGGGGCGAAGTGGCGGCCCATGCGCTGGCTTGCTTTTCCTTGGGGATTTATCAAGACTCGCTGCACGAAGAGGTGGCCTACCTGCTTAACCGCAGCGAGGCCCAGGTGATCGTCGCCGAAGATGAGGAGCAGTGCGACAAGCTGCTGGAGCTGGGCGACAGCATCCCCTCGGTGAAATATATCGTCTACTGTGACCCTCGCGGCATGCGCAAGTACGACGACCCACGTCTTATCAGCGTCGAAGAGATCTATCGTCTCGGCCAAGAGGTGGATAACACCCAGCCGCGCCACTACGACAACCTGGTGGATGCGGGCAAGGCCGAGAACATCGCCATCTACTGCACCACCTCGGGCACCACCTCTAAACCTAAGATTGTCTTGCTGCAGGGCAGTAAGTTTATCGACCATTGCTGCTCTTATCTGCGGGCCGATCCCCGCGCGCCGGGAGACAACTATGTCTCCGTGCTGCCGCTGCCCTGGATCATGGAGCAGGTCTACGCCGTGGGCCAGGCGCTCATTGCCCGTCAGATCGTCAACTTCGTCGAAGAGCAGGAAACCATGATGGCGGATCTGCGCGAGATAGGCCCAAGCTTCGTCTTGCTGGCCCCAAGGGTGTGGGAAGGGATCCTCGCCGATGTGAAGGCGCGCATGATGGACTCGACCCCGCTCAAGCAGAAGTTGTTCGATTTTGCTATGAAGCGCGCCGAGCAGCGACTTGCCGAGGGCAGACGCTCTAAGCTGGCCGACATCATCTTGATGAAGGCGCTGCGCGACCGTCTAGGGTTTTCCTTCCTCAAGTCGGCGGCTACCGGCGGCGCGGCCATGGGGCCGGATACCTTCAAGTTCTTCCAGGCGATCGGCGTGCCGCTGCGTCAGCTCTATGGCCAGACCGAGATGTGCGGCGCCTACACCATACACGACGAACATGACGTGGATTACGACACCGTGGGCGTGGCCTTCGATACCGCCGAGCTTAAGGTGATCAACACCGACAGCGAAGGGGTGGGCGAGGTGATCGCCAGAACCGTGGGCATGTTCAACGGCTATCTGGGCGATCAGACGGCCTATGATGAAGATGTCAAAGATGGCTGGATGCACACGGGGGATGCCGGTTATTTCAAGCCCTCGGGCCACCTGGTGGTGATCGACCGCATCAAAGATCTGGCCAAGACCAGCCAGGGCATTCAGTACTCGCCGCAATATATCGAGAACAAGCTTAAGTTCTCCTCCTTCATCGGTGAGGCGGTGATCTTAGGTAAGGACAAGCCCTATCTGTCGGCCATCCTCTGTATCCGTTTCAGCATCGTCTCCAAGTGGGCCGAGCAGCAGGGACTGGCCTTCACCAACTACACCAACCTGTCGAGTCTGCCAGAGGTGTATCAGCAGCTACAGGCCGAGGTGGAGCGGGTGAACGAGACCCTGCCCGATGCGCAGAAGATCAACAAGTTTATCTTGCTTTACAAGGAGCTGGACGCCGATGACGGCGAGCTGACCCGTACCCGTAAGGTGAGACGCGGGGTGATAGCCGACAAGTATGGCGAGATCATCGAGGCCATCTATGGCGACCAGTCCCATGTGGATATCGACACAGTGATCACCTTCCAGGATGGGACTAAGTCGCGCATCCAAACCCAAGTCAAGGTGGCGACCGTGATCGCCCCGCGTCAGTCCATTGAGGGCGAGGCGAGTCAAAGGAGAGCATCATGAATTTTGAACTCTTAATTCAATTAATTATCAACGGCCTGATCGTCGGCCTGCTGTATGGCGTGGTGGGCATGTGTTTCGTGCTGGTGTACAAGTCGACCCAGATCGTTAACTTTGCTCAGGGGGAGTTTCTGCTGGTGGGGGCTTGGGTCTGCTGGGCGTTCCTGACCTATTTCCAGCTGCCCTTTTTCGTCGGCTTCCTCTTCACCCTCTGTTTCATGGCGGTGTTTGGCGTGCTCTTACAGATGATAGTGCTGCGCCCCATGATAGGCGAGCCGATCATCTCGGTGATCATGGTAACTATTGGCCTGTCTATCTTCTTCCAGTCGCTGACCAAGTGGATCTTCGGCGTGTCGCCCCAGAGCTATCCTCAGGTGTTCGACACTCAGTCCATCGCCATCTTCGGCCTGAACATAGAGCTGGCTTATTTGATGAGTACTGTGATCGCGATACTCATCATGGCGGCCTTCTTCCTCTTCTTTAAGTACTCCAAGCACGGTCTGGCGATGCGCGCCACGGCGTTTGACCAGCAGGTGGCCCAGAGCCTGGGGATCTCGGTCAAGCAGGTGTTTGCCATGAGCTGGGGCATCGCCGCCACAGTATCGGCCACCGCCGGTGTGGTGATCGGCATGGTCAACGGTGTGTCTGATTCGCTCTCCACCATAGGCATCAAGGTGTTCCCCGCGGTGATCCTGGGCGGGCTGGACTCCATCGTCGGCGCCATCGTCGGCGGCGTGGTGATAGGCGTGCTGGAAAACATCGCCGAGTTCTTCGACAGCCAGTGGCTGCATATCGGCAACATGTACGACATCGCGCCTTTCTATGTCTTGCTGGTGATCCTCTGGTTCAAGCCTTACGGCCTGTTCGGCACCCGTGATATCGAGCGAATTTAAGGAGCATTGCCATGACACAGCTAATTGCGTTCGACCCTATTGCAGTTCAAGGAGTTTTCTATGTCTAGTTTAGCGATGCGCCCGTGCGGGGATTTTCGCACCAGCTATAAGGCTGACAACACGATTTTTGAAACCAAGACCATACGCCTGGTGACCTGTCTGGTGATCGCGCTGGCCTGCGCCGCGCCTCTGGTATTGGATGGTTATTTTCTGACCCTGTTTATTCAGATCTCATACTTAGGTATCGCCGCCCTGGGGCTGAATATCCTGGTGGGCTTTACCGGGCAGATATCCCTTGGCCACGGCGCCTTCTTCGGCTTCGGCGCCTTCGCCTCGGCCTGGCTCAACACCAGCTTTAACATCCCTGTGGTGTTTTGTATTCCGCTGGCGGGCTTTCTCACTATGGGCGTGGGCATGATGTTTGGCATGCCGGCAGCAAGGATCAAGGGGCTCTATTTGGCCATCGCGACCCTGGCGGCCCAGTTCATCATTCAGGACTTCTTCGGCCGCGCCGAGTGGTTCTCGGGTGGTTCGTCTGGGGCCATGGCGGCGCCGGTGAGCCTGTTTGGTTTCGATTTCGACACCGACATGAGCTTCTACTTCATCGCCCTGTTTGCCCTGGTGTTCATGTATATCTGGGGCTGCAACCTGATGCGCAGCCGCGACGGCCGCGCCTTCGTGGCGGTGCGCGACCACTATCTGTCGGCCGAGATCATGGGGGTCAAGCTCAATAAGTATCGTTTGTTGTCCTTCGGCATCTCCTCTTTCTACGCCGGCATAGGTGGCGCCCTGTATGCCCACTACCTGGGGTATGTCTCCTCCGAGGGCTTCACCATCTTAATGTCGATTCAGTTCCTGGCCATGGTGATCATCGGCGGCCTGGGCTCTATCAAGGGCACCCTGATGGGCGTGGTCTTCATGGTGCTGCTGCCTGAGGTGTTAGAGGGCATGGTGGGACTGATGAAGTATACCGACTACGGCAACCTGCCTATGGTCACCGACGGCCTGGCCTACATCAAGGAGATGGCTATCGGCCTGGTGATTATCCTGTTCCTCATCTTCGAACCCGAGGGACTGGCCCATCGCTGGGGACAGATTAAGAACTATTGGAAGTGTTACCCCTTCGCCTACTAAGTCGAGGGCTAATGAAATTGATGTAAAACCGACACAGTTTGAATAGCAATGAGCGTTGATCCTGGCTGTAGCGCTGCGTTAACCGCATTCAATCTATCTGGATCATGTTGAAGGAAGATAACGATGACTAAAAAAATACTACTTAGCACCACGCTTGCTTGTTTCGCCTTCGCCTCGGGCGCTGCCCAGGCCGAAGACACGGTTTTTGTTGGCCACCTGGCCGACATGTCTGGCCCCACGGCCTTCGTGGGTAAGCCATACGCCGACGGCGTGCGTGATGCCCTGGCCTATATCAATGCCCATGGTGGCATCGACGGCACTAAGCTGGAATATGAGACCATAGACTATGCCTACAAGGTGCCTCAGGCGATCGCCTCTTACAAGAAGTGGCTGTCGCGCAAGAACATGGTGGCCATGCAGGGTTGGGGCACGGCCGATACCGAGGCGCTGATCTCCTTTGCCGCCAAGGATAAGACGCCTATCTTCTCAGCCTCTTACTCTGGTCATCTGACCGATCCTCAGGGCAAGAACCCGAACACCACTAAGCCGGCGCCATATAACTTCTTCTACGGCGCATCTTACTCTGACGCCTGTCGCGGCCTGGTGCAGTGGGCGGCTGAAGATTGGAAGGCCAAGGGCGGACAGGGCAAGCCTAAGTTTACCCATATCGGCGCCAACCATCCTTTCCCTAACGCGCCGAAAGAGGCCTGCGCCGAGTACGCCACCGAGCTGGGCTTCGACGTGCAGCCATCCGTGGTGATCTCCATGAAGCCGGGTGACTTTAAGGCCCAGTGTTTGAGCCTCAAGAGCTCAGGCACCAACTATGGTTATATCGGCAACCTCGGGGGCTCGGTGCAGTCGCTGATCAAGTCTTGCGACACTGTCGGCACCGATATCCAGTTCATGTCCAACATCTGGGGCGGCGACAAGCTGGTGTTCAAGGCCGCCGGTGAAGGGGTGAAGAACTATATCTTCCCGACCATGACGCCGTTCTGGACCGACGATGTGCCGGGCATGAAGCTGGTACGCGAGATCTCTAAGATGTCTGACAGCACGGGCAAAGAGGAACGTCTGCACCACTATATTCGCGGCGTCTGCTCGACCTACTTCATGAAGGAGTCGATGGAGTGGGCCAAGGCGCACGGCGGTATCACAGGTGAGAACGTCAAGAAGGGCATGTATGTGCACAAAGACTGGGTGCCTAAGGGGCTAGAGGGCGTCTGCCTGGCAGCTACCTGGACGCCGGAAGATCACCGCGGTATCAACCAGGTCAACATCTACAAGGGTAACTTTAACCATGGCGATATCAAGGTCGAGAAGGTCAGTCAGGTGACCCTCGAGCGCCGCGTCGACTGGTTAGGCTACTAATCTCTTTTCCCTGCGCCGGGTAAGCCCATCTTGCCCGGCCCGCTTCTTGACCTTGGAGTTGTTATGACACAAGCAGTGCAGTTAAAGCCCGAGACACCACTTCTCGCTATCAACAATATCGAAGTGGTCTATGACGATGTGATCCAGGTGCTACGCGGCGTGAGCATAGAGGTGCCACAGGGCGAGATAGTGACCCTACTGGGCCCCAACGGCGCCGGTAAGTCCACCACCCTCAAGGCGATCTCCGGCTTGCTAAAGACAGAAAATGGCGAGGTGTCTCGCGGCGACATCCACTTCATGGGCGAGCGAATCGACGTGAAGAACGCCGATGACGTGGTGCGCTCCGGCCTGTTTCAGGTGATGGAGGGACGTCGCATTGTCGAGGATATGACGGTGATCGAAAACCTCAAATTAGGGGCCTACACCCGCCGTGACGGTCAGGTGAATCAGGATATCGAGATGGTATTCAACTACTTCCCGCGCCTCAAGGAGCGTACCGGGCTGGCGGGTTACCTGTCGGGCGGTGAGCAGCAGATGTTGGCCATCGGCCGCGCCCTGATGGCGAGACCTAAGATGATCTGCCTGGATGAACCCTCCATGGGGCTGTCGCCTCTGCTGGTAAAAGAGGTGTTTGGCATCATAGAGAAGATCAATCGCGAGCAGGGTATAACCATGCTGCTGGTGGAGCAGAACGCTAACTACGCCCTCAAGGCGGCCAACTATGGCTACATCATGGAGTCGGGCAAAATCGTACTCGACGGCACCAAGGCGCAGCTGCTCAACAACGAAGATGTGAAGGAGTTCTATCTGGGGGGCGGCAACGAGACCCGTAAGAGCTTCAAAAACTTAAAGTCGTACAAACGCCGTAAGCGTTGGCTGTAGGGAGGCAATATGGCCGATTATTTCAAACCCGAAGAGGCGCTTGCGCCCGAGCAGCGCGAGCAGCAGCTGATGGCGGCGCTGCCCGAGCAGCTCAGCTATGCCAAGGCAAACTGCCGCTATTACGCCGAGCTATTGACCGATATCGAGGTGAGCAGCATCGATAGCCGTGAGGCGCTGGCGACCCTGCCCATCACCCACAAGGCAGACCTTATCGCCCTGCAGGCCAAACTGCCGCCTTTTGCCGGCATGACGCCAAGAAAGCCCAGCGGGCGCATCTTTCAGTCACCCGGGCCCATCTATGATCCCGAGTGTGACGGCCACGACTGGTGGCGCATGGGGCAGGCCTTCTTCGCCGCCGGATTTCGAGCAGGCGACCTGGTGCAAAACTGCTTGGCTTATCATCTGACGCCCGGCGGCTTCATCATGGACTCGGGCGCCAGGGCCTGTGGCTGCACCGTTATCCCGGCAGGGCCTGGGCAGAGCGAGATGCAGCTGGACCTTATCGCCTCGCTTAAGCCAAATGGCTACTGCGGCACCCCCTCGTTTCTTAATATCTTGCTGGAGAAGGGTAAAGCCCTGAGTAAGGATACCAGTTCCATCACCAAGGCACTGGTGTCGGGTGAGGTGTTAACCCCCTCCCTCAAGGCCAGCTTCGAGGCGGCGGATATCGACGTCAAGCAGGCCTATGTCACCGCCGATATTGGCCTTATCGCCTTCGAGAGCGTCTCGGGTGAAGGCCTGGTGGTTGCCGAAGATATCATCGTCGAGATAGTGCGGCCCGGCACCTTAACTCCTGTGCCCGAAGGCGAGGTAGGCGAGGTGGTGGTCACCAGCTTTAACCGCGACTATCCGCTAGTGCGCTTCGCCACCGGCGACTTGTCGGCCATCATGCCGGGCACGAGTGCCTGCGGCCGCACCAATGTGCGCATCAAGGGCTGGATGGGCCGCGCGGATCAGACCACTAAGGTGAAGGGCCTGTTTGTCCATCCCGAGCAGGTGGAGCGAATTCGCCGCCGTCATCCGGGCATTGTGAAGGTGCGCTTAGTCGTCACCCGTCAGCAGGACAACGATCTGATGCGTCTGCTGTGCGAGGTGGATGAGGCGACGGGGCCACAGCTGGATATCGCCGCCGTGCAGGACTCGATCCGCGCCGAGACCCAACTGTCGGGGGAGGTGGCGCTGGTGGCGCCAGGGGCGCTGGCGGATGATGGGGTGGTGATTGAGGATCAGAGGTAGCGCCCTAGTGTAGCTTTTAGAGTAAGCGCTAATTCTGAATAATGTTAATGCTCGACCTTGGATGGGGTTGGGCATTGTTGTTTTTGGCTTCCTCTTAGGGGGGCGTCTGGCAGCTTGGGTGCTGGGAGGATTTCTGAAGGTCGTACCTTCATGGCAACCTAGCGCCTGCCCGGCGAGTGCTGTACATGGAAGTACGAATGTCGTGATTCAAGGTGATCGCGTTTGGTGGTATTAGAATTGATTAGGTGTTTGAAAGTCGTACCTTCATGGCTACCTAACGCCTGCCCGGCGAGGGCTGTGCAAGTACGCTTTTGGCACACTGTAAATATGTCCCTATACGCTCCACGGCGGCGTCCATGCCGCCGAGGGCCAAAAGCGTGCTTACACTGTGTATTCAACGTTTCTTCGATTTAGCTGTGTGGGTGTGATTAAGGTGTGAAAGCTAACTGATTTTGCCTCAAAATGAGTTAAACGGTGTCGGTGGATTTGCAACGAACGGACTCTTTGGTCTAGAGATTTCTATCGTTACGCTGTGTGGTGTAATTCACTACTCCCCATTAAAAACTGGATAAGTACACAGTCATATTTAAATCATAAGGATTTTGAACGATTTTCATCCTGTATTCGTGCGCATTTTCTCACTCCTACTTAATCAAATACCATTAAAATTAATCACTTAAACTATTCGTTAAGTGGATAATAGGTTTGGAAAACGCGCATGCGCGTTTTTCCAGATGGTATATTTAGCAAAATGCTGATAAGTTCATTGTATACAGATAGTTAACTATGCGCGTTTTAACTGGTCCAACGAGGTAAACGCGCATGCGCACTAATAAAATGTTAGCCGTTTCGACAAAAAATATGAGTATTGAAGGTGATTAATGCGTCAAGAAGATTGGTTTATCTTTCAAGAGGAAATATGCGAGCACTTCAATGCTATTGGAGCAGAAGCTGAAACAAATGTCAGCTTAACTGGTGTCAGGACAAACCATGATGTTGATGTATTTGTAAAAACTAAATTTTTGGGCATCGACCTAAAATGGATTGTTGAAGCAAAGCTCTGGAAACGTAAGGTAAACAAAGGTCACGTATTAGCTCTTCGCAGCATTTCAGAAGATCTAGGGGTAGACAAAGCATTTATTGTTTCTAGCAGTGGATTTCAATCTGGAGCAATTGAGGCTTCGAAGAATACCAACGTTAAGCTCTTAACACTTGACGAGCTCAAAGAAGAAACTAAAGGTTTTATCGAATCTGAAATACTTAAAACCTATGAAGCTCGCTTGGACTTACTGGAAAATAGATATTGGTCTCACTCGAAAGAAATTCGAATTAAATATGGGCTTCGACATCACCTAATGGACTTTCAGCTCAAATTTACGGGACAAATGTTATTGGGTGTTGCGAGAAAAGCACTAATGGCTGCAACTGATCGGAATTATCCAATTATTCTAGACACGATGCATGAAGAGCATCAAGGGGAAATGCAGGCTGACAACTTTCAGCAACTACAAAACTGGTTCAATCTCAATTTTAATCATTTTGAAAGTAAGTTGCTTGCAGCTGAATGGGAAATGCACCAAAACGGAGAGTACAACCCAAACTGTATTCTATATACGAGTGATGATGTAACTCCTTCTAAGGTTATGGCAAAAGGTATGTACATGGCTGAAGGAAACGGCTAACAAACAATTTAAGAGTGATTCAGCACGCTTGGCATTTTTGGTTTGGGTTAAGTTTAGTGTTTACGGTGGTTAAATTAAGTTCTGTGGTCGCGTGCTTCACACCTTAATTGGGCGTTACATGTCACCAGGAATCTGATGAATCTACTATTCGTTTGCAGTGAAAATAGGTTGAGAAGTCCTACGGGAGAAGAAGTATTCTCCAAGTACCCCGGAATTAACGCTATTGGAGCAGGCACAAACTCGGATGCAGAAACAGTGGTCAGTGGTGATCTTGTCGAATGGGCTGATGTCATCCTTGTAATGGAAAAGAGTCATAGAAATAAGGTATCTAAAAAGTTTAAAGATTTTCTCAAAGGGAAAAAGTTGATCTGCTTAGATATCCCCGACAATTACGACCGTATGCAGCCAGAGTTAATTCGGCTGTTAGAGTCTAGGGTGGCAAGGCATGTTCGCCTTAGCTAAAACATGTAACAAGCGGCTTAAATACGCTCCGTTTCACTCCGCCGGACGCTCACTGCGTTCGCACCGTTTAGCCGGGCGTTAGGTATTTATTGATCATGGAACTAATCGAGCGTGTGGAAGTACTTGAAAACGGTCAATTGATATTAGTTTTAGCTAGTGGCGGTAACTCTAGTTATCAATATATTTATCGAGAAGCCGCTGAAGTGAAGTGGGATAGCAACCTAAAAGCATTTACTTCTCCACCACCAAGAGAGTGGAGTCATTCAGATTGGTTTCATCACATACTCAAAGTCGCCAAAAACTGTAATATTAATCTAGCAACAAATAATCAAACAACGTGGGTTAATATCCCAACTGATGTTAAAAATGGTATGCTTGTGGATAAAAACACCTAACAAGCCAATTAAGTACGGGACTGCTAAAGCTTGGATCAGTTTCGCTTCGCTACACAGTTTAGCCAAGTTTAATCCGCCCATTATGCGGGCGTTAAATAACCAAGGATACATCGGCGATAAAATGACCTACGAAGAATTCTATTACAGTATCGATTGCAAATTTCCTTACCATGATGAAAGTGAATGGAAACGAATCATCGAGCTATCAATTGAATTAGGTGAAGATGCTCCCTTTCTTGTACTTCATGAAATATGTCGTTTGCCAGCATCAGAGAAGTTGAGGCAAGCAAAGCACTTGGAAATGTATAATTATTGGAAGCAATCATTTGCCAGCCCTGTCCAGGACATCGTTGAACCAGCTTCACTTTCGTACATTCACAAAAACAAGCTAACCGACTCTGAAGCACTGGAAATAATGGATAAGCTTTCTGAATTTCCAAAATCCTATAATGCTCTTCAAGTTGTTTTATTTTCTTGCCCAGACGATGACGAACTGGTCGACGAAAAATACGAAAGCATTGTAGCTAAATGGAAGTCGGCTACTTAACAAACCACTGAAGCGGGACTCGTAACAGTTGGCTTGGCTTCGCTTCGCTACACATTTTAGCCAACTATTACTCGCTCCATAGTGGAGCGTTATAGCTCATGAGGGTATATGGATAACTCCGAAAAAATTGACTGTTGTAAGCATGGATTGATGGATTATGCGCTTGTATGCCAACATCTCGTGAACCAATCTGCTGACCATCTTCCGATAGAGTATTTTGATGCAGATGATGAAAATGAACCTGACCGTTCAGAAGTCGAGAATGTGTGGTGCAAGTCCTGTGACGATATGCTCATGAGTCAAGGTGATTGGAATGAAGTTGCTGCTGCCTTCGCTGCCCCTAAAGTAATGTGCATCGCTTGTCTTCAAGAAATAAAAACTCGCAATATAAATGGCAAGCTATAACCAAGTCAGCGAGCAACGTTCCCGTTGTTCGCTGGACCTCGTTTCACTCGGATGCTACTGACCGGCGTTAAATGGCAAGGATGGTATGAAGACTCTTCAGCAGAAAAATGATGAACACTCGAAGTTGATAGCTAAGGAAAGGCAGAGTGTGCTCTATGTAGTTTTGTCGCTATTTCCCATATTTGTAGTTTTTGGCTATGACTTTTTCCAAGAGACTGTCGGTGCTGAAGTTCTTGGGTTTCATCCAGCACTTGTCGTATTTTCGACCTTACTCTTTGCTTTACCATTTCTAGCAATTGGACAAATGCTTATATTTCCACCTTGGCTCAAGTTGATCTTATATGTGTTTATTCAAATCCTATTCACCACATTGTGGTTTATTGATGGGGTATTATGGCTTGCAATAATTCCGCTGATTGTCATTTTTGGCATACTACAGTACCAATTGCCAGAGATCCGGAAACTTGCAGAGCAGAATGATAATGCTACTTAGCAATCCGCTAAAGTTAGATTCTCCAAGATTGTCATGCCCTTTGCTGCGTAAATCGATATCTAGAAAACGGTTCACATATTCACGCGGTATTATGTATACGGGAAAGTAATGAGTAGAATTTTAGCCACAGTTTGTCTAATTATGCTGTTGGTCGGCTGTAGAACCACAGGAACATATGAGCAAACCAGCCAAGAGTTAACTGGACTCGAATTGATAGAACCACATTTTGGGTACTATAAGTCGTGGGCTCCAATTGGCAGTAAAGATACTTATAGCCTGACTGATAAGCAAAAGGCTGAACAAACCAAGGCTCTGAACTTGTGTTTGAATCAGTTGAAATCATCAAGCTCAAAGTTACCCACTCATGCTCTCCGAAGCGTTTTACTAGTGCAGTGTATGAAGAAACAAGGCTGGCATTTGATCGTTGAAGAGTTGTTCATCACCAGGTAACACATAACAAACGCATTAATGAATGGACGTCTAAAGCTTGGCTGACGCTGATTTCTCGTAATTTTAGTCAAGCTTATTCTGCCCATTAGGCGGGTGTTATCCCATAGAATTTTTATCCGAAACTGACAGGTTAGCGTTAAGGCTTTAACTCGAAAATGTCCAAAAATGATTTGGTGTTTGATCGTCGCGGATACAGAAGTCGCTCAATCGAAGAGATGGATAACTAGGTGTTTGCACATAAAGGTCGTTTAATCACATCCAAGTGATCTCGACATTGGTGCATCCATGCACTGCACCTGCGGCAGGCAATTGATACATCATAAAGCCATGGTTACGGCTTACTTGCCAATCCTCAAACTGGCTAGATGCTAGAAATGCAACTAAATCGCTTTGCTCTCGGACTATGGGGGGAGGGGAATCGGGCGATATCAGCGTTGTCGCCAACGCAAGTGTCTCATAAATTGGTTATCTAGAATCTCACTTGTGGCCATCCAGGCTCCATGATTCTGTTTTTTCGACAATCTTGAGGACGATATCGGCCAGCTCTTGTCCTTTAGGTGTCAGTCCATAGTTAACCGTTACCGGGATGGTCGCTTGCTGCTCTCGCCAGATAAACTTTTCAGCCTCCAGTAGCTTTAAACGCGAACTCAGTACCTTGCTGGAGACGAGGGCTAGTTGCTTCTGGATCTGACCAAATCTCATCACTGGGTGTTGACTGAGGAGATAGATGATGTGGGCTGTCCATTTGGTTGATATTAAAGACAGATATTTATCGACATTACAGTAATTTTCGGGGGCGGTGGTGTGAACCATTGAGGCTTCCTTAGCGTCTTGGGGCTGGCAGTTTTCTACTTTTAACCATGGCTTCTACTTACCATAAGGTAACTAGTTACTTTTTGGAAGCTAATGGTTAAAGGTAACTATGTTGGGTATCTTTGCTGCATTGTTTAACTGTATTTCAGGAGATGTAGATGAGAATCGCCAAGATAATAGTGACCGCTTTGGTCTTTTTAGCTTTTAGTGTTGCCGCGGAGTCACCAGTTGAGTACCCCAAGCCACAGACGCCCAGTGAACTTCATGGGTTGTTTGCACAGTACTTTAAGCACAAAGATCTGCAAGGGTTATCGACGCTTTTCGCTGCCGACGCGAAATTCATTCTCGATGATAAGGGGCGGGCCGCCATTGGCAGAAAAGCCATTGTCAGTGAGTTGGAAAAATATCTAGGGGTCAAAGGTGAGATGCAGACATTGTCAAAGTCGGTTCATATTAATGGCGATATCGCGTTAGTAAGATCTCAATGGAAAATCTCGGGTACAGATTTAAAGGGGACAGCGCTTGAAGTCATGCAATATCAAAATAACGGCTGGGTGTACGTTATAGATAATCCAAATGGATATTAAACCTTTTCAGTCTGTTCACTCTTAATCGTTAGGGTAACCTCTGATACATTGATGATGTTCAATTGGGGCTTAGCTTGGTGTAAGCCTCAAATACATCAAAATATTGATTAATAATTAGTTTCATGTCATCTAGGTTTTGGGGGGGATTAGTTGCTAATTGCAAGGGGATTACTTGTCTGATCTTCATGAGTTCGTCACTTCATTGTGAGTCGGGGAGCCCGGCCTTTACGAGTGAATCAGTTTATTGAGCTTGGTGTTAAAAGCTCGATAAAGGCTGCTGAAAAAGCCAAAAGAACATGGCAATGGGAAGGGGAAATAGAAAAGGGAATTGGTAAAGGGAGATAGTGTGTCAGTCGATTATTCGAAGTGTACCTTGGATGAGCTGCTTGATGTTAACGACAACATAGATAAAGCGCAGTACCCAGATAGGTATCAACAACTCACAGATGAGATAAAGCGCAGAAGGGCCGCTGGCGAGGTTGCCACTAGCAGGCAAAGGCCGCCAGATTGGCTTTATGATGATGAGGACGATGTTTTTATTGAGTTCGCATCGGATGGCCCCAAGGGCTCTAGATACTTGTTTATCTTTTTATTTTTCATGATTAACCTCGTCTTTTTCGCCTATGTATTGCCTAAATATCATGTGGCCGATTTGGCAGACGTGCATGAATACTCGACCACTATCGATGCTATCCAGTGCCGTAGTAGCGAGGTTATCGATGAGGAGACGGGGGGGACTTTTTACGACCTGGAAATTACCTCTTTTCAAGATAACTTCTATGCCGTCAATATCGGCGCGAGCAAGTGCCATCGCCTAGCGCAAAGCCTTAAAGTGGGAGAGAAGATCGCCATCTGGCATGAAGCTGGACTGATACTTCAGCTGAAAGCCGCGAATAAGACTCTGCTTCCCTATAAATATATGAAGCCTAAGGTACGTCAGTTTCAAACCAGTTATCTAATCTACTTCTGGTTTGGCTTGCTTATCTTTTGGAGCGGGCTGTTTAAATCTCTTATCAATGCTTTGGCCCCTGGCACCTTTAAGGTGCGAGAAGATGTGCCCTAGGTCAGTCGTTAATATCTAGAATATTGGTTATTTTTTTAGTAGATAATAAAAACGCCCGGCAGTTGCCGGGCGTTTTCTTGTAAGCAGCTTATTTTGAAAGCGGCTATGTGTCTTACTTAGCAGACTTGATGAAGTCGACGATCTCCTCGAATGGGATCTCTTGCTTCTCGCCGGTACGACGGTTCTTGTATTCGAATACGCCGTTGTCTATGTTGCGCTCGCCAATCACGATGACGTGCGGCAGACCAATCAGCTCCATGTCGGCAAACATCACGCCTGGACGCTCTTTACGGTCGTCGAATAGCACTTCGATGCCGGCATCACTAAGATCGCTGTAGAGCTTCTCGGCCATATCTTTGATGCGATGTGACTTGTGCATGTTCATCGGCAGGATACCGACCTTGAACGGTGCGATGGCAGCTGGCCAGATGATGCCACGATCGTCGTGGTTCTGCTCGATGGCAGCGGCCACGATACGGCTCACGCCAACACCGTAACAACCCATCAGCAGTGTCTGTGCCTTGCCGTTCTCGTCCAGTACGCTGGCGCCCATGGCTTTCGAGTAGTTGGTGCCCAGCTGGAAGATGTGACCCACTTCGATGCCGCGTAGCAGGCCGATGGTGCCCTTGCCACATGGGCTAGGTTCACCTTCGATAACGTTACGCAGGTCGGCAACCTCTGCCTGTGGCAGGTCGCGTTCCCAGTTGATGCCCACATAGTGCTTACCGTCTTGGTTGGCACCGGCGGCAAAGTCGCTCATGACGTTGACGCTGTGATCCACATACACAGGGATGGTCATGCCAACTGGGCCGAGTGAGCCTGGGCCAGCACCCAGTGCGTCGCGGATCTCGGCTTCACCGGCCATCTCAAACGGTGCCAGTACGGCATCGAGCTTCTCGACTTTGACTTCGTTCAGCTCATGGTCGCCACGAACGATAACGGCTACCAGAGGTGCCTCTTCGCTGGCGCCCTTAACGATAATGGTCTTGATGGTCTTCTCGATGGCGATACCGTGCTGCTCAACCAACTCTTCGATGGTCTTGGCGTTTGGCGTGTCGATAACGCTCATTTCCATGGTGGCGGCGCCACGAGGCTCGGTAGGCATTGGCGCCTCGGCCTTCTCGATGTTGGCGGCGTAGTCGCTCTCGGTCGAGTAGGCGATCAGGTCTTCACCGCTGTTGGCCAGCACGTGGAATTCGTGTGACATGCTGCCACCGATAGAACCTGTGTCGGCCAATACCGGACGGAAGGCCAGACCCATACGGCCTAAGATGTTGCTGTAAGCGGTGTACATGGCCTGATAGGTATCATCCATGGTTTCCTGATCAAGATGGAAAGAGTAGGCATCTTTCATCAGGAACTCGCGTGAACGCATCACGCCGAAACGGGGACGCACCTCGTCACGGAACTTGGTCTGGATCTGATACAGGTTCAGCGGTAGCTGCTTGTAAGAGCTAACCTCTTTACGAATGATGTCGGTGATCACCTCTTCGTGGGTTGGGCCCAGTACGAAGTCGCGGTTGTGTCTGTCTTGGAAACGCAGCAGCTCAGGGCCAAATTTGTCCCAACGGCCGGTTTCAACCCAAAGATCCGCCGGTTGCACCATGGGCATCAAGATCTCTACAGCACCTGCATTGTTCATCTCTTCGCGAACGATCGCTTCGACTTTGCGCAGCACACGTAAGCCTGACGGCAACCAGCTGTATAGGCCAGAAGCGTTACGACGTATCATGCCGGCGCGCAGCATTAATTGATGACTGACCACCTCAGCGTTTGCTGGGGTCTCTTTTTGTGTTGAAAGCAGGTACTTGCTAACTCGCATTCCCAATATCCAGTTGTGTGATGAAATAGGTCGACATTTTAGCACCCTGACGTTTGATGTCACCTAGTTTGTTGGCCAGTAGCCGCGGGAGATTTGTGTCGGTAAGCAGGCGGCTTCAGACCTCTGCTGTTTGCCTTTGTGGCAATGTGTTGACGATTTATACCGGGTAGGGCTAGCGTGGTGCGATTGTTCTGCACAAACGAGTGATAAGCCCGAAGAAAGGGCCGATAAAAGCTGTCTCAAGGGGCAGGTAAACGAGATTAGGATTGTTGTGCGCAATTGACCTCACTCATTGCATCCTGTTGGCTATCGCACTATTCACAACATTAGCCAGCTCATCGCTTGCTTCACTGGCCATTTGATTGCTCGGCTCGTGAGCAAATCGCGCTGAGATTAAACAGAATTTAACCTGAAACATAAACAACCCCTAGTGATCAACAGGGATAAATCGCGTAAAGTATTGGGTTTTTCGTAATAAGCTACTGTCAGCTTAAAGGTAAACAGTTACATGGAAGTGATCGCACAGATCTATCCCGACCGTATCGTGGTGAGTCATGGCGAGCGGCAAACGGCCCTGTCGCCGAGTACGCCTTTTACTACCCGACGTTTGCTGGTGGGCAATTTTTCCCCTGCCGAGCAGTGCCTCAAGCAAGGGCTTAATGAGCTGGGTTGCATTGGACTGTTTAAGCGGCCAAGACTCGTCATCCAGCCTATGGCCATGTGTGAGGGCGGCCTGTCTGAGATCGAGGAGCGCTGCCTGATGGAGCTTTGCCTGAGCGCCGGTGCCCGTGATGTCAGGATACAGGTAGAGTGAGCCTAGCTCTCGGCCAATGGGCGCCGGGATATGCATGCTCTGGTCTTATGTCATTAAGGCCAGTTATTTTAGGCCGTTATTTTAGGGCAGTTATTTAAGGACAGTTATTTAGGCCGTTGTTTTAAGCGCAGTTATTTAAGGATAGCCATGAAAGCAAAATTTATTATCGTCATCGGACTGACCCTGGGGGCCTTGTTTGTGGTACCTAAGCTAGAGACCACCTATCAGAAAGCGACCCTGAGCAACGACAAGGGGGAGACGGTGCAGTGCGAGGTGAATTGGACCGGGCTTGGCTTTGGCGACAGCCTGTCAGACAGCAAGTATCAAGCCTGTATCGATGACTATATCGACCAGGGCTATGTGATCAGCCGCAACGAGAAGCGGGTAGAGAAGGTGGGCGCCCAGCTGCTGAGTCTCTGATATCAGCCTCTAAAATCAGCCTTTTAAATTGATGCTAGGCACCTGATGCCAGGCAAAAAAATGCCAGCCTGTTTAGGGAATAGGCTGGCGAAGGGCTAGCTGGGATCGCTAGTTGCAGTTGATCGCCTCATACAGCTCCTGATACATCATCTCGCGCATCTTGAACTTCTGGATCTTACCGGTCACCGTCATGGGATACTGCTCGACGAATTTGATGTATCTCGGGACCTTAAAGTAGGCAAATTTCTCGGTGAGGAAGTGACGTATCTCCTCCTCGGTGACGCTGGCGCCCGGTTGCACCTTGATCCAGGCGCACACCTCTTCACCATATTTCTCGCTCTTCACGCCGAAGATGGCGGCATCCTGCACGTCTGGGTGGGTGTAGAGCTTCTCTTCGATCTCTCTCGGGTAGATGTTCTCGCCGCCGCGGATGATCATATCCTTGATGCGGCCGACGATTTTCACATAGCCTTCGCTGTCCATCTCACCCAGATCGCCTGAGTGGAGCCAGCCTTCGCTGTCTATGGTGGCGGCCGTCTTCTCGGCGTCGTTCCAGTAGAACTGCATCACGCAGTAGCCGCGGCTGCACACCTCACCGGGTTGGCCAACGGGGAGCACCTCGCCGAATTCATCGACTATCTTCACCTGAGTGTGAGCCAGGGCGCGGCCGACCGTGGTGACGCGTTTCTCCAGTGACGAGCCTATTTCCGTCATGTTGTTGATGGGGCTACATTCCGTCTGGCCATAGCCGATCAGCACCTCTTTCATATACATGAGATCTTGCACTCTGCGCATCACTTCTTCGGGGCAGGTAGCCCCCGCCATCACGCCGGTGCGCAGCGAGCTGAGATCGAAGCGCTTAAATTCCGGATGCTCCAGCTGGGCGATAAACATGGTCGGTACCCCATGCAGCGCGGTGCAGCGCTCGGCCTCAACCACCTCAAGAGTAGTCAAGGGATCGAAGGAGTCGCTCGGGTAGATGGCCGATGCGCCCACAGAGATGCAGGAGAGGTTACCCAGCACCATGCCGAAACAGTGATACAGGGGCACGGGAATACAGAGTCTGTCTTCTAGCCCTAAGCGCATCGCCTTGGCGACCAATAGGCCGTTGTTCAAGATGTTGTGATGGCTCAGGGTCGCGCCCTTGGGGCTGCCGGTAGTACCCGAGGTAAACTGGATATTGATGGCGTCGAAGGGGGAAAGCTGGGCGGCTGTATCTTTGAGCGCCTTGCGATCGCTCTCGGTGAGCGGACGCTTGAGATGGTTGAAGTTGAGCATGCCGGGCGAGGCTTCATCGCCCATGCGGATCACAAACTCCAGGCTCGGCAGGTTGGCCGACTCAAGCTGTCCCGGCAGGCATTGCTTCAGCTCCGGGGCCAGCTCGTAGAGCATGGAGAGGTAGTGGCTGGACTTAAATTTCTCGGCGCAGATGATGGCGCGGCAGCCCACGTTGTTGAGGGCATATTGTAGCTCCTCTGGGCGGTAGGCCGGGTTGATGCACACCATGATGGCGCCTATCTTGGCGGTGGCAAACTGGGTCAGACACCATTCGATATTGTTGGGTGACCAGATACCGACGCGATCGCCGGGCTTGATGCCGATGGCCAGCAGGCCGGCGGCCAGTTCGTCGATATGGGACTGATATTCCTGATAGCTCCAGCGGATCCCTTGATGATGCATGACGATGGCGAGTTGGTCGGGGTGGCTGGCGGCCATCTGATCCAAGTAGTCGCCTATGGTTTGTTCGATCAGTGGCGTGCTGGTGTCGCCGTCAAATTGGCTCAGTTGTAGGGGAAATTGGTTCTCAGTTGCAAATGTCGTTACAGCAGACATAGAGCCTCCGTGCATAGGGTGTGTCGATAGCGGTCTGAAGACACACTACTCAAAGTGTGAGGTTTCTCACAAGCAAAGAATGGCGTTTATAGACTAAAGAACTAAGTTGGCAGCGGGGCATAGATAGAAAGGTGAAACTAGAGTTTTATTCAATAAAAACAATATGAAAAAGGAGGCCGCGGCCTCCTTTTGTCGGTAAGTATCACGGCTATGGCTAGCGGCCGTCCTGGGCGCGGCGGGTCTTAAAATCTGACGCCTCGAGCCACTTTGGCCAGTCGTTATTGTTGGCCAGCTTCTCTAGGATATCGCTGATGAGCGCCAAATCTTGCTCGACGCCACCGAGGGTCCAACTTGGGTCGTAATCGTCGGCACCCTGATGATACTTGTGGGCGATATAATCAGGGTCGGTATCTCCCAGACTCATAAACATCAGACCGGGCACCCCCTGTTTGGCCAGGGCGAAATGATCCGAGCGGAACATCAGGCCATTTTGCGGCCGCGGATCGGCCTTGACCCAACGCCCTTGGGCCTTGGCGGCCTTGTCCAGGTAGTTTTCCAGCTCTGAGACCCCTTCACCATAACGCAGTATGTAATCCACTCCCTTGCCGACATTCATGCCGTCTATGTTGAGGAAGGCGACCAGCTGCTTGGTGGGGACTGGTGAATTTTCGGCGAAATACTGGGCACCGATGAGGCCGGTTTCCTCGGCGGTGAAGGCGCTGAATAGCATGGAGCGTGCAGGTGGCTGAGTAGCGCTTAGGTCTTTAAAGTGCCGCGCCAGCTGCAGTACACCGGCCACGCCCGAGGCGTTGTCTACCGCGCCGTTGTAGATGCGGGTCTGATCTTCATGGACCGTTTTACCCAGATGATCCCAGTGGGCGTGCATCACCAGCCACTCATCCGGGCGCGTCTTGCCCGGCAAGAGACCTGCAACGTTATAGGAGGTGGCCAGTTCGATATCGTTTTTCACCTCTAGATTGGCCTTGAGATCTAGCGATCGCGACTTAAAGCCTGGCTTGGCGGCGGTGAGCTTGAGTTTGTCGTAATCCAGGCCCGCGGCGGTGAAGATCTTCTGCGCCACCTCGTGTTGGACCCAGCCCATGACGCCTATGTGGGAGCGGTTCTTCTCCTTGTCCACCAAGGTGTATTTGGTATTGGTGTTGCTGTTTTGCACCACGTTCCAGCCATAGGCGGCGGGAGCGGTTTCATGGATGATAAATACCGCCTTGGCCCCTTGTCTGGCGGCCTCTTCATACTTATAGGTCCAGCGGCCATAGTAGGTCATGGCGTTGCCCTTAAACACCTCTGGGTCTTGAGTGGCAAAGCCTGGGTCATTGACCATGAGGATCACCGTCTTGCCTTTCACATCGATACCGGCGTAGTCGTTCCAGCCGTATTCGGGGGCGTTGATGCCATAGCCGACGAAGACGATTTCGCTGTTATCCAGCGTGATGCTTGGCTGGATCTGCTCGGTGCGGGCGGTGAAGTCGCTGCCGTTGTTAAACACCAGCTCGCCTACTTTTAGCTGCATATTCTGATCGGCGGTGATCTTGGCCATGGGCACGCTCTGGCGATAGCTGTCACCAAAGCCTGGTGCTAACCCCATCTTCTTGAAGGCATTCTCAAGATATTCCACCGTAAGAGTTTCACCCTGTGAGAGGGGGCCGCGGCCCTCAAACTCATCGCTGGCGAGGGTTTGCACATCCTGACGGTAGCTTTGTTGGTCAAAGACGAAGGGGGCGGCACTGGCGGCCGGTAGGAGCAACAGGCCGAGTAAGCCCAAGAGGCGTGGGGTATTCACAGACGACTTCCTTTTGTGATGTTTGTTTTATTATCTGGAGCTCGCCGCCATGGGTAATGGCAAACGATTAATACCAATCAGGGTAAGTAAGTGATCAGAAGTAGCCTAGGAAAAACGGTCGAGAACAAGGCATGATTTTTCGATAAGTAGTTATTCTACAATCAAAAATAATAACGCCGTTATCGGACGTTTTAACAAGCTAGCATGTTCAGTTATTTACTACGATTGGTATAGTCATCATATGTGCATCAGAAAGGTTGATGCAAGAGGGGAGCGATGGCGGGGCAAAGATCTGTTAAGTTTGTTTGCTTGTTAAAAAAATCTGCTTTAGCTTTAAGCTATTGGTAAATGTAGGTTTGCCAATGTTTGGTGCTATTCATGTTAGTGGATTCAGGTAATGACGATGAAAGTCACTTGGGGTAAGGAAAAGACGATGAAGGCTACAATAATCGTGCTGATGGCAAGTGTCAGCCTAGGGCTCATGAGCGGCTGCGCCAGTAATAAATCTCTCGATCAGGCCTTCTACGATGGGGTTAAGAAAAGCGCCGAGTCGCGGCCCAATAACCCGGATAATCGCGTGGAAGATAAGGACTTAGGCGGCGGAGTCGTTAACGTGATTTTCCATGGTACCGGTAAGCTGATCCATGGAGATGGTACGACTAAATAGTGCGGCCGTTTATTTCTTATCGCGCCTGTCGCCTATGATGCGGGCTGGATTACCGGCGACGATGGCGTAGTCGGGCACATCTTTGGTGACGATACAGCCCATGCCGATCACGGCGCAGTCACCTATGGTCACCCCATCGACTATCCCCGCCTGGGCGCCGATCCACACATCTCTGCCTATGACGATCCCCTTCGACTGACTGCTCTGCTGATATATCGGCGTGTCCGGGTGCATGCCGTGGTTGAAGGCGTAGATGGTGACATTGTTGGCGATGCGGGTCTGATCGCCAATCACTATCTTGCCGCGCCCGCCGTCCAGGGAGCAGCCATGATTGATAGCCACCTCGTTACCCATGACGATGGGGCCGTGCAGAAAGCTGTCGGCGGCGATCATGCAGCGATCACCTATGAGGATATCCCGGCCCGGTTCGGCAAACAGTTTCGCCTGGGGCGCGATAAAGCACTCCTTACCTATGCTCACGGTTTCAACGCTCATCAGCGCTTGCTGCACCTCATCCTGCCAGGGCTTGGCCCAGACGAGATGTTTGGGCTTCAAGGAGAAGTAGAGCCAGGGCATGTAGGCCAGGCGCTGCTTATGTTGCTCACGGTAGTCCACCTGGTTAGCTAATGGGGTTTGCATGATTAATCTGCTTCCCTATGGGCGTCGGGCTGCACCGGGCGCACCGCATCGACTAAGATGCCTGTCTCATCCACATGCCAGAGGATATCCAGATCATAGAGGGCGACCTGATAATGTTTAGGATCTTCCTTGGCCTTCTTGTAGGCTGGGCGGGGATCTTGCGCCAGTACCCCTTCGATAATGGCCTTGAGGTTGGGGTACTTGTCCTTGGAAAGCTTGTCTAGCTGACCGAGCACCGCATCGCAAAAGCGCACATCGATCAGCACAGGCGCCTCGTGGGCGATGCCGCCGATGGCTCCCTCGATGGCGTCGGAGAAGGGGATGTAAGGCTTGATATCCAAGATTGGCGTGCCGTCCAGCAGATCCATGGCGGAGATCTCAAGCTCCACCTTGCCCTTACGCTGGTGGATGGCGTGCAGCCTAACCACTGACTGGCCTATGCCGTTGGGGCGGAAGGTAGAGCGGGTGGCAAATACCCCCAGCTTCTCGTTGCCGCCCAGGCGCGGCGGCCTGACCGTAGTCTTCCAGCCTTGGCTCAGGTTTTCATGGAAGGTAAACAGTAGCCAGATGTGCGAGTACTGGGACAGGCCACGCACGGTATCGATATGGTTATAGGGAGGTTGCAGCTCGACGAAGCCGCGGGCGGCTGTGACCAGCCCTGGCTGTCTGGGAATACCAAATTTCTGCTTATAGGGGGTGCGGCAGATGGCCACCGCCTCAATTTCACGCTTGAGTGTCATGGTAAAGACTTATGTTCACGCTATTGCGCAGGGCGCTAAAACTACTTTTCTGTGGTGGGCAACAATATGGCCTGACCGACGCACAGGGCTTGGCTAACACAGGCCTTGCTCGGCTCCTCGATGAGGGCGCAGCGCTTGATGATCAGCCCGTTGGCGCCTTTATCGGCGGCGGCGCGGCGGGCCATGGTGCGGGCCTCGCTGACCGATGCCGGCACATCCTGGGCACGCTCCTGACAAGATTCACCCTCGACCATCCCCTTGAGCTTATAAGGACCCTTGGGCTGAGTCTCTTGAAACAGCTGGACCTCACCGGCCTTGAAGTAGTCGTCGATGGCCTGACCATCTAAATTGCTGTTGAAGGTGTATTCGCCCGCACAGCCACCGAGCAGCAGGGCAGAGAGCAGCAGGACAGACTTAGGAGCCATTTTCAGAGCAGTGGTCAGGTCGGAATTAGTCATGATTTGGGCCTGTATTAGGAAGAGAGCTCAAAACTGGCCAATAACCGGCCAGTTTTGAGTCGTTTAGAAGCAAAAGTCTAACGCTTTAGGTACTTTTGATAAAGTTGTTGTTGGCGATTATTGAGATCTATTTGGCGACCGTCGATAAACACAGCATCTATCTTGCTCGCGGCGGGATCGAGAATGTCGCCCTTGGAGAGTACCAGGTTGGCGCGGTAGCCCACGGCGATGGCGCCCATATCATCCACGCCTATGATCTTAGCCGCATCTAGGGTGATGCTCTTAAGCGCCTCTTCCTTACTCAGGCCATAGGCCGCCGCCTGACCGGCCGCAAAGGGCAGGTTGCGGGCGTTCCAGTCGCCGCTAAAGCCTATGGCAAAGGGCACGCCCGCCTGTTTCAGCAGGGCTGGGATCTTAAAGCTCATCTCCACCGGCTCATCCTTGCGCAGCGGCAGGCTGAGGGTGCGGTTGTAGATCACAGATGCGCCGATCTCACCCAGTTGATCCGCCAGGCGCCAGGCGTCATAGCCGCCGACAAATACCAGCTTGAAGCCATAGGGGCGGGTCATGGCGATGGCGCGCTCTATCTCTTCGCTGCGATTGGCATGGATAAACAGGCTCGCCTTGCCCTGATACAGGGGCAGCGCCGCCTGCCAGCGGTTATCCAGCTTCTGCACAGTTCCTGCCTTGTCTGCCAGATAGTAGCGGTAGCCATCTTCGAGCTGCTCTGCTAATCGGGTCATCTGTTCATCCCGCGCCTTGAGCTGCTTGGCGGCGACCTCGTTATCTTTGGAGAGATAACGAATGGCGGGCCAGTAGAGATGGAACTGGGGCGCGGTAGCTACCAGGGCATCTTCTATTGTCCAGCTGTCGAGGGAGACCAGAGAGGACTGGCCGGCCAGGGCATCGCCCTGAGGCACCACCTGGGCATGGGTGATACCGTTGACCCTGATGGTTGGGATAAGCTCTGAGTCGGGATTGAAGGCGCTGACGGCCAGCAGCTGCGGGTTGCTGTCACCTACCTCGAAGGCGTCGTTGCTGGCGCGCATCATCTCCACCTCGACGATGCCGATAGAGGTGTCCAGCGCGATAAGTCCTGGGTAGAGATCTTGTCCGCTGGCATCGATCACCTTGGCGCCCTCTTGTGAGAGCTGTTGACCTATGGCGACTATCTTGCCCTTGTCGAACAGTACGTCGGTCGCATCCAGCACGCCGTTAAGGGCGGTGTGCACCCGGGCGTTGTGGATCAGTACCGGCTGGCTCTGGGCGCTGGCGGGCACCATGTCGTGGGCAAGTGCTGCGCAAGAGAAGAGGCCTAGGCTAAGGGCAAAGAGTGTCTTTTTCATTAGAATGCCTCCATGAATGCGTGGTTGTGGGCGCTAGATTGCTTGGCGCTGTTTTGGTTCATGGCTTTATGCTCGCTAAGGGCTGTGCCCCAGGCATTGTAGTGGGTATCGCAGTGCCACTGGGGCTCGCTCTTCTCTTCTGGCGTCTCGCCGGGGACCTCGGGTTTATCCCGGGTCAATACCGCCTGGATCAGCGCGGCGCGCTCCAGCTCGACCTCATGTTGCGCCTGCTTATCCTGCTGGCGGTCGAAGTAGCGACGACCGCCCACCCAGGTGTTCTCCACCTTGGCATAGACGGAGAGGGGAGAGTCGCTCCAGAGCACCAGGTCGGCCTGTTTGCCTTCCTCCAGCGAGCCGGTCAGCTGGTCGATCCCCAGCTGTTTGGCCGGGTTGATGGTGACCATGTTCCAGGCATCAGTTGGCGACATGTCGCAATACATCATGGATTTCGCGGCCTCCTGATTGAGGCGTCTCTGCATCTCATAGTCGTCCGAGTTGATGCTGGTGAGTACCCCCTTGTTGTGCATCAGGCAGGTGTTCTGCGGAATAGCATCATAGACCTCGAACTTGTAGGCCCACCAGTCGGAGAAGGTGGAGGCGTAGGTGCCATGCTTGGCCATCTCTTCGGCCACCTTGTAGCCCTCCAGGATATGGGTGAAGGTACCGACCTTAAACTTGTAGGCCTCGGCGAGGCGCAGGAACATCAAGATCTCAGACTGCACATAGGAGTGAATGTGTACCTGACGATCGCCACGTAGCACCTCGGCTACCGCTTCGAGGCGATAGTTTGGCTTAGGCGCTACCTGCTTGCGTTGCTGACTGCTGCGTAGGCGATCGAAGTCTGCCAGGGCTTTCTCGTAGGCGAGCGCCTCGTTGAAGGCCTCCTCAAACAGTGACTTCACCCCGATGCGGCTCTGGGGGAAGCGACGGTTGTAGTTGTCGCCCCAGTTGGCCTGCTTGACGTTTTCACCCAGGGCAAACTTGATGCTGGCGGGGGCCTGCTTGAGCTTCATCGCCTCGGCGCTCTCGCCCCAGCGCATCTGGATCACCTGGGCCTGTCCGCCTATGGGGTTGGCGCTGCCGTGGAGGATCTGCGCCGTGGTCACCCCGCCCGCCAGAGCGCGGTAGATGGCGATATCGTCTGGGTTGATCACATCGCCGATACGCACCTCGGCGGTGACGGCGTCGGTATCTTCGTTGGTGCCGCCGTTAAGGGCGATGTGGGAGTGCTCGTCGATAATACCTGCGCTCAGGTGTTTACCCGTGGCATCCAGGGTTTGGTAGCCAGATGGCGTCTTGAGGGATTGGCCAATCTTCTCGATACGACCATCGCGGATAAGCAGATCATAGCCTTCCAGCACCCCTTGCTCGCTCGAGGTCCACAGGGTGGCATTTTTGATATGCAGGCGCTTAGCCTTGGGCTGCGCCGTTAGGCCGTAGGCGGTGTTGGGCTTGGTCAGCTTAGAGACGAGTTCGGGCGCAGGTGACTCGGCCGCTTTCTGTTCATCACTCTTATCACTCTCACCACTGCCATCAATGGCGTTTTTGGCCATCACCACACCAGCTATGGGGTGTTGGCGATTGCTCTTGTCGAGCATACGACCGTGAATACCCTGGGCGTCGAACCAGAGGGTGAAACGGCTGATGCCAGGGTAACCCGCCTCGCCGAGCTCGGCGTTGAAGGTGAGACGCTCCTTGGCATACTTAAGATCGCTAAGTTTGATCTCCTGCTCGCCGCTGGCCAGGGTGCCGCTCAGCTTGTCGTCATCGACTAAGTCCAGATCTAGGGTGAGTTCGCCCAGGGTCAGCTGATAGCCCTGGCTTAGCCAGTGTCTGTCGCGGGGCACTTTTTGGGTCTCGCTGCCTTGGAGCCAGACGCTGACTATCTTGCCTTGGGTAAAGATGTCGCCGTTGGTGACCACAAGATCCGCCATGAAGCCGGGTTTCAGCTTGCCGCTGAATGCCGAGATGCCGGCAATTTCTGCCGCCTCTGTGGTGAGCGCCGCCAATGCCGTCTCTTGGCTCAGTCCCTGCTTGACCGCCTGTCTGAGTCTAGGCCAGAAGGCGTCGGCCTTGATGCCATGTTGGGTAAAGGCAAAGGGAATACCGGCTCTTTCCAGTGCATGAGGATTACTCGGCGCGCGTTCCCAGTGGCGCAGATGAGCCAGGCTTATCTCTCTCTCTTTATCGCCATCTTTAATATTGGGCGCCGCGGGAAAATTGAGCGGCGCAATTATGCTAAAGCCACTGGCTTTCACCTCATCGATTCGCGCATATTCTCGGCCACTGCCGACCAGAGTCGCCGGCAATTTAAACTCGTTTAATAAGTGAGCAGCCCGCAGTAAGTTATTTAAATTCTTGGTTTCAAATACCGTAGGGCTCTTGCTTATATCGCTCAGGCGTTCGAGCGCGATATTAAACTCTATGTTCTTCTCTTGGGTGGCCGAGTCCGCTTTATCGATATTGGCCTGATACCAGTTGGCATCGGCCAGAGTTTGCCGAATAAGGGCGATGCTACCCATCAAGGAGTTGGGATAATCCTGAATCGAACTGCCTTTATCGAAGGCGAGCAGGTGGCTGGATTTTGCGCGATAAATAATGTCATTGGCTTTTAACGCCGCCAGCGAGACAGTCGCTGCCCGGCCTCTGAATATCCCATCCAACATGCCGGTTTGTACGCTGGTAAATCCATTATCTATCCATTGCTTCGCCGCTTCCTGGTCGGGATAAATATAGTTAAACCACTCTTTCTCTGCGTGCACGGCACCATTATCGGCGTTGCCACCGATACGCTTAATTTCATATACCGGGCGAGCCACTTTCTGCTGGTCATATTTAAAGTCGATACCGTAATTGGTGTAGGGATCGATAAAGCCGGGATATATCAACTTACCCGTCATGTCGATGACATAGGCATCCTCGGGTATTTTGTCGTTGGGGATAATGGCTTTAATTTTATTATCTTCAATTAACAGTGTGGCATCCTGCTTGGTTTCGCCGGGGGCGATCATCAGGGTGGCGTGGGATAGCGCCGTTAATTTTGGCGTGTTATCAGTTAATTGAGAATTCGCTATCGCGGACGGACTCGCCAAGAGACAGGCCGCCAGACTCGCGCTCACAGAGAGAAAATGGATTCGCATAGAGTTTAATTATTATTGGCTGGGATCAAAAGTAGCTCAAGATTATCCCATATCATGAACAATTTCCAAGGGCGGAACTGTATCGGTTTATGTCAAACCATAGGGCAGGTGTTATCCGAAAGGATAGGCTATTGATTGGCTAACTTTAACGGGAATAGTAGCAAGGAATAATGCCCAGAAGAATGGCCTAAACGAATGACCTAAATAAGGATAGATAAAATACTCTAGAGATGCCCAAGGCAAATGAGCGACATAAAGGGCAAAACGCGCTTAATCACAAATAAAGAGTAGAAATAAAAAAGCCAACCTTGAGGTTGGCTTTTGCTTGCGACGCCCTAAGTGGGGCGTTTAGGCTTAGATAAGGAAGTCTTCGAGTGAACGACCCTTATCTAATTCATTCTTAAATACGGTTGGTGTGCGACCCTGACCCGTCCAAGTGATCGTTTCGCCATTCACTTCAATTTTATATTTTGGTGGGCGTGGAGCACGTTTTTTAGGAGCTGGCTTAGCAGCCACTGTACCTAAATCGTCAATTGATAAACCAACAGCTTCCATTTGTTGGCGAATCTCTTCTATCTTTGCATTGCGCTCGGCCATAACCGCGCTTTCTTCTTCTGCTTGCTTCTCTTTCTCGGTGATGATTTTTTCAAGCTTAACCGCTACATCTTTTAAATCTTCTACCGACAAATCTTTAACAGCAGCTTTAAAGCGACGACCATGCGTCAATATATCTAGAAATTCGCTCATATTAATTATGTCCTGCTTAAAAATAAAATAGTAAATAGGATTACAGGGCTAATAATAGAAACTAAAAAAGGTTTTATCAAACGAATTAAATGAATATTTGACGCTTTAATGTAAATTTTATTTCAGCTTCTCTATTTTCGCCCCTTTTTGACCCTTTACTTCCCTTTAAACACGCTGTTTTTGATCTGATACAAAGATGCTGATGACTTCCTGTTGACGTTAACGTCAACAGCACGTAAAGTGGCATAAGTTGGTGATAGTTTCGCTATGCACTATTTGTTATCCAGAATAAAGACGTAAGAAGGAAGCCTTATGAAAGTATTGGTGCCAGTTAAACGCGTCGTCGATGCTAATGTGAAGGTCAGGGTTAACGCTGACAATACAAATGTCGATACCGCAAATCTGAAGATGGCCATTAACCCATTTTGTGAGATTGCTGTAGAAGAAGCGGTACGTTTGAAAGAAGCAGGTATTGCGACCGAGATTGTGGTAGCAACCATAGGGCCTAAAGCGTCGCAAGAGCAGCTACGCACGGCGATGGCGCTGGGCGCCGACCGCGGTATTCATGTTGAAACCGATGAAGAGCTTGCTCCGCTTTCTATTGCAAAGATCCTTAATGCGATTCAAGCCAATGAACAGGCTCAGCTGATCATGCTGGGTAAGCAATCGATCGATGGCGACAACAATCAGACTGGCCAGATGCTGGCGGCGTTGGCTGGACTGCCTCAGGCTACCTTTGCTTCTGAGGTGAAGGTTGAGGGCGAACAACTTGTGGTGACCCGTGAAATCGACGGCGGCCTGCAGACCCTTAAGATGCCACTGCCTGCGATTGTCACCACAGACCTGCGTCTGAACGAGCCTCGCTATGCCAAATTACCTAACATCATGAAGGCGAAACGTAAGCCGCTCGATACCGTGACGGTAGACAGCCTGGGCGTGACCCTGAAGCAGCACCAGAAGGTGCTCAAGGTGACACCGCCTGCCGAGCGTCAAGCGGGTATTATGGTGGCTTCTGTCGAGGAGCTGGTGGAAAAGCTAAAGAATGAAGCGAAGGTGATCTAAATGGCGATTCTAGTAATAGCAGAACATGATAATGCGACTTTAAAACTCGATACCGCCAAGGTTGTGGCTTGTGCCCAGGCTATCGGCAGCGAAGTCGATGTACTGGTAGCCGGTCATAACTGTGGCGCCGCGGCCGATAGCGCCAAGCAGCTTGCCGGTGTACGTCAGGTACTGGTTGCCGATAGCGGCGTTTATGCCAATGCCATCGCCGAAAACCTGTCACAGCTGATCGTCTCAGTGGCCAGCGAGTATCAACACATTCTGGCTGCGGCTTCAAGCGTAGGTAAAGATGTGCTGCCTCGTGTGGCGGCGCTTCTGGATGTGGCGCAGCTTTCTGAAGTGGTCGAAGTGGTGAGCGAAGACACCTTCGTGCGTCCTATCTATGCCGGTAGCGCCATGGCGACGGTTCAGAGCCTGGATAACATCAAGGTGATGACGGTTCGTGCCAGCGCCTTCGATGCGGTAGCCCAGGACGGTAGCGCCTCGGTGCAGACCCTAGACAACGAATATAGCGGCGATGTTGAGTTTGTAACTCAGACTCTGTCAGTGTCTGAGCGTCCAGATCTAGGCGCCGCTTCAGTAGTGGTTTCAGGTGGCCGCGCCATGGGCAGCGCCGAGAATTTCGCGATTCTCGAGCAGCTTGCCGATAAGCTGGGCGGGGCACTGGGTGCATCGCGCGCCGCGGTCGATGCCGGTTACGTGCCAAACGATCTACAGGTTGGTCAGACGGGTAAGATTGTCGCGCCGGATCTCTATATCGCCGTGGGTATCTCGGGTGCCATCCAGCACCTTGCGGGGATGAAAGATTCTAAGGTGATCGTGGCGATCAACAAAGATCCAGAGGCGCCTATCTTCCAGGTAGCCGACTATGGTCTGGAAGCGGATCTGTTCGAGGCGGTGCCTAAGCTACTCGAACTTCTTTAATAAAATGTAAATGCTTGGTGAGCACTTTGGTGTTCATCTAAAATTTAGTGTGATATAGATCACATGGAGCGGCTTTGAGGTAGCGTCCTTAAAGCCGCTTGTGTTTTTATGTGCCTCACGTTTGCCGATAGTGACATTGGCAGGCGTCCTGAGACGTAGAGGTGCATTAAATATCAGTAGTATTCGTTAGGGTGATGCCGTTAAGCGAATATGAAAGGATTTGGTGCCGAAGTGGTGGAGTTGATCAAGGCTTGCCGCTGGGGCTGTCATCGAATAGAGGCAGCACTGCCATAGTGCTTCTTATCTGGATTGATAAGTGGAAGGTATACCGAGAATGGGTATCACTATGGAGCGCTACTGATAGGACAGGTGTAATATCTCATGCTATATCCCACCAGTTCAGTTGCCCTCCATTCGTATTTTAACGAAGACAAAATTTTACAATGACAACTTTGAGTTATGCCGATTCGGCACTTTCTTTGCTGCCGCCCGTGGTAGCGATTCTGCTGGCGATCTTTACCCGCCGCGTTCTGCTCTCACTCGGTGTGGGGATCCTCCTGGGGGCACTGTTAATTGCCGACTTTTCACCGCTGGATATGGGTCAATACCTGGGACAGCAGGTGGTGGGCCTGTTTTGGGATGATGGCGCCCTAAACAGCTGGAACGTTTATCTGCTGGGCTTCTTGATTCTGCTTGGGATGATCACCGCCCTGATCACCGTCAGCGGCGCCGCCAAGGCCTTTGCCGATTGGGCGCGCCAGCATATTCGCAACAAGCGTGATGCTAAGCTGCTCACCATGTTCCTAGGCTGCGTGGTCTTTATCGATGATTACTTCAATAGCCTGGTGGTGGGCAGTGTCGCCAGACCCCTCACCGACAGATACTATATCTCGCGCAGCAAACTGGCTTATTTGCTGGACTCAACCGCCGCGCCTATCTGTGTGATCTCGCCCGTCTCTAGCTGGGGTGCCTACATCATCGCGCTGATCGGCGGCATACTCACCGCCCACGGCTTCACCGACAGCGGTCATCTGAGCGTGTTTATTCAGATGATCCCGATGAACTTCTACGCCATCTTCGCCCTGGTGCTGCTGCTATGCGTCGCCTTCATGGGGCTGGATGTGGGGCCCATGCGCCAGCATGAACTCAACGCGCAGAAGGGTAACCTGTATGACGAGGCCAAGGGCCTGCCGCCAGGAGCTAACAGCGACCTGCCCGAGGCCGATTCCGGCAAGATCTTAGGCCTGTTCCTGCCGATCACTGTGCTGGTGTTTGCCACCATCTACTTCATGATAGGTAGCGGCGCCGATGCTCTGGCGGCGGAGAACCTGCCCTTTAGCGTCATTGGTGCCTTCGAGAAGACAGACGTTGCCTCATCGCTCTTCTTCGGCGCCGTGGTTGGCCTGGCCGCGACCTTGGTATTGGTGGTCAGTCAGGGGCTGGATAAGGCGCTTATCTTCAAAGGCGTGATTGCCGGTGCCCGCTCTATGCTGCCCGCCATCTATATTCTGCTGTTCGCCTGGACCATCGCCGGCGTGATAGGTCAGATGGAGACGGGTAAATATATGGCCAGCCTGGCGACCGGTAATATTCCCTTCGCGCTGCTGCCGGCCGTACTGTTCGTGCTGGCGGGTCTGACTGCCTTCTCTACCGGCACCAGCTGGGGCACTTTCGGCATCATGCTGCCTATCGCCGCCGATATGGCCATGGGCACCCATACCAACATGATGTTGCCTATGCTGGCCTCTGTGCTGGCGGGCGCCGTGTTTGGCGATCACTGCTCGCCTATCTCGGACACCACCATCTTGTCTTCTACCGGCGCCAACTGTCACCACATAGACCATGTGCTGACTCAGCTGCCCTATGCCCTTATCGTGGCGGGGATCAGCCTGGTGGGTTATACCGTGCTGGGCTTCACCGAATCCGTGGGTGCCGGTCTGGCGGCTTGTAGTGCGCTGTTTGTGGTGAGCGTTTTGGTGCTGCGCCATAAGGCCAATCGCCCGGCTTAATTCAGCTACGCCAAATCAAGGTTCATTAGATATAAAAATGCCGCTCATCGAGCGGCATTTTTTTATGAGTGACTCCCCATCAATGGTGAGTCAGTTGAGGCAGGAATTAGTTGAGGCCGCGGCGCTGAAGCAGGGCATCAGTGGTCGGTGCCTGGCCACGGAAGGCCTTGTAGGCTTCCATCGGCGGCACGCTGTTACCCACCTCGCGGATGGTCTTGCGATACTTCATGCCTATTTCGCGGTTGAGGCCGCCCTGGGTCTGCACATAGGCGAAGGCGTCGGCCGCCAGGATTTCGCTCCACATGTAGGCGTAGTAGCTGGCCGAATAGCCACCCGGGAAGGCGTGGGCAAAGTAGGTCGACTTGTAACGTGGCGGCACGGCGGCGATATTGATGCCGTGTTTCTCTAGTGCCTTGGCTTCGAACTCGGCCACATCCTGCAGCGGAGTGTCGGCGCTCAGTGAGTGCCACTCGAGATCCACCAGGGCCGCCGCCATATATTCCAAGGTGTCGAAGCCTTGGTTAAAGCTGCGTGATTTCAGCAGTTTTTGCAGCAGCTCATCGGGGATCACTTCGCCTGTCTCATAGTGCTTGGCGTAGTTGGCCAGCACCTCGGGGTGGGCCGCCCAATCTTCTTCGAAGGTCGAGGGAAACTCGACAAAGTCGCGGGACACGGCGGTGCCAGACAGGCTAGGGTAGGTCACCTTAGAGAACATGCCGTGGGTGCCATGGCCCATCTCGTGGAACATGGTGGTGACTTCATCGTAGCTGACGAAGGTCGGCTCACCCTCTGGGGCCTTCTTGATGTTCATCACGTTGACCACCACAGGCTTCTGGTTTAGCAGCTTAGACTGAGTCACGAAGGAGCTCATCCAGGCGCCGCCGCGCTTGCCTTCGCGGGCAAAGTAGTCGGCGTAGAAGATCGCCATCGAGCTGCCGTCGGCGTCAAACATCTCGTAGGCCTTCACATCTTCGTGGTAGACAGGCAGGTCCGGGCGCGGCTTGAGGGTCACACCATAGAGACGCTCCAGGGTGAAGAAGACGCCATCTTGCAGCACGCGATTGAACTCGAAATAAGGCTTGATGGCGGCGCCGTCAAGGTCGAACTTGTCTTTACGTACCTTCTCGGCATAAAAAGCCCAGTCCCATGGCGCCAGAGTGAAGTCGCCACCAGTCTTGTCGATCATCGCCTGGATATCATTGGCTTCCTTCTGGGTGTTGGCCACCACGGCGGGCACCATAGAGCCGAACATCTGGTAGACGGCATCTGGAGTCTTGGCCATTTGCGGCGTCAGGCGGTAGTCGGCCCAGCTCTTGTAACCCAGTAATTGGGCGCGCTCGGCGCGAAGCTGTGCCAGGCGGGCAACCAGAGTGGCGGTCTCGTTCTCACCGCTCATGCCGCGAGTCGATGAGGCCTGCCACACCTTCTGGCGCAGCTCACGGTTTTCCAGTTTCGCCAGGATTGGCTGGCGGGTGGTATTGGTGATATTGATGAGATACTTGCCTTCATGGCCCGCGGCTTTGGCATCGGCCTTGGCGGCGCGGATCTCGCTGTCTGACAGTCCCTTGAGTTCATCGACGCTGTCGACCACGACGGCGATCTCTTTGGTGAGTCTCAGCAGACGCTGACCAAATTCGTTGGTAAGCTTAGATTGCTCTTCGTTAAGCAGACGTATTTGCGCTTTTTGCGCCTCGGTCAGCTTGGCACCGGCCATGACGAAGCGTTGGTGGTAGATCTCGATGAGGCGCACCTCTTCGGCGGTCAGCCCTAAGGTGTTGCGGCTCTGATACAGGCTGTCGATGCGGGCAAATAGCTTGCCGTTGAGGTGGATGTTGTCCGAGTGGGCGGCCATCTTAGGTGCCATCTCGCCTTGAAGCTTACGCAGCGCCGGGTTGCTGTTTGACCCTGTTAGGTTATAGAACACCTTGGAGGCGCGGGTCAGCAGCTCGCCGCTGGTTTCCAGTGCCACTATGGTGTTGGCAAAGGTGGCGGACTCGCTGTTGTCGGCAATGGTCAGCACCTGGGCATAATGCTCATTGATGCCTTGCTCTAGGGCGCTCTTAAAATGCTCATCTTTGATCTGGCTAAAATCTGGGGCTTGATATTGCAGGGTGCTTGGCTGCATCAGTGGGTTTTGCGCCTCGATGCTGGCGGTGGCCTGTGTGGTTGAGCTGCTTGATTGACAACCACTGAGGAGCAGTGTGGTCGATAAGGCGCCGACGACGGCAAAGGCGATAAGATTCAATTTCATCTAGTACAACTTCCTTAGATTTGCGATTGTTATTTTTATGTGGGCGAGTTTGGCGTTAATGTAGCTTTTGTAAATTAACTCAGGCTGAAAATGGCTCTGGGGCCAAGAAAAAAGGAGCCTGGCGAAGGGCTCCTTTGGTTGGAACTAGGGATAATGTTTAATTACCTTGCTGTCACCTCAGGCGTTAGCGGGTAAAGTTATGGTAGTTTTCGATACCAAAACTGCTGCCTTCGGCGTGACAGGTTGCACAAGACTCGGTGGTGCTGAGCTTGTACCACTCGGTAGCAGGTACATCTTCCGTGGTGGTACCGCCGTTTTGCATCATGTGGTTCAGCGCGCTGTCGTCGTTATGGCAGGCGTAACAGTTGGCCGTGATTGGGCTGGCCATCTTGTTGCTTACACCATAGGCACGTGCTTTGATGAACTGATTTGGTACGGCTTTCAGATCAACCACACCGCTGTCGTGACAGGCCACACAGCCGGTCTGCGGCGCGATCACGCTGGCAGAGTTAGACACTTCCTTGCCGTTCTCATCCAGGCTCTTGCTGCCCACACCCCAGTGCATGCTGTGCACCATAGGGCCGAAACCTGGTGAAGAGTTGCCGGCGCGGCGATCTTGACCATTGTTGTGACAGGCCACACAGCCCAGACCACCTTCGGCGAAGTTACCATTCTTGTGGAAGTTGGCTTCGCTGTTGTGACAGGTAGTGCAAGACTCGCTGCCGACGTTGTGACGACGCTCGTAGGCTGTCACAGCGCCATCGGCTTGTGATGCCACATCTGTGTAGCCGTGGATAGTCACCACGTCAGATTCGGCGCCCATGTAGTCTTTGGCGGTGAAGCTGACACGTAGTGAGGCCATCAAGCCTGCATCAGCCCAAGCCGTCAGATCCGGCGTTGAGCCGACGACATGTGGATTTCCGTGGCCAGCATCTTGCGCAAAACACATGGTCTTGCGACCCTCTGCGTCATAGCTGTAATCATAGGCACCTGTAACACGGCCAATCACGCTGTCGTTATACACACCGTGCAGGTATGAGCCCACATAGTTAATTGGCTTGTCAGGGTTATGAATTGTTTGGGTATCATCAAACAGTTCATGTAGGTCGACTAAGGTTTCCTTGCCTTCGGCATCGACCATAAACAGAGACAGTGTGGTACACCATTGACCCGCAGCACCTGAATCTGGGAACCAGGCTGGCGCCGTACCCGTCACCTTGTAGCTATCCTTGATCGCTTGGTTAGAGGTGATGGCGCTCTTGGCTTCGTGTAGCTTACGCAGATCTGAGCCATTGCCGAGAACGATATCGCCTGGGATGCCGCCAGTGTCATGACAGTCGATACAGCCTGGGCCGGCAACGTTGACGTTGACGGTTGGCTCGCTGTGACAAGAACTACAGTTCAAGGCGCTAAAGCCGGTCTCAAATTCCTGGTGATTGATGTGACCTATCTTAGAGAGGGTGTTTCTGGCGTAGCCGCCAACTGAGAAGCCTTGTTCATTCACCACATTGCGGCTCACCGAGCCGTGACAGACCATACAGCCTTCGACGAAGGTGACTTCACCGTCCATGCCTTGAGACACATAGCTTGAGTGACGATTCGGGCTGGTCGAGTAGTCGACGTGACAGGAGAAACAGGCTTCCGTGGTGGTCGAGAAGGCGCCTTCTGGCTTGTTGACCACTATCTCATTGGAGCGAGCGATACCCGATTCGCTGTTACCGCCGACACGTAGCCAGACGATCCCTTCGGTACCGGCGTTGACCCCAGGCATAGGGGCATCGAAGCGGTAGTGGCCGTCACCCAGAGCGGTCAGTGTCGCGCCCTCTGTGCTCATGGTTACCGCGCCGCCGATGTGGACATTGTCTTCCACTTCGTTGATTGGGCTTTCGTTACGGTTGTTGATAAAGCCTTTGTCGGTCAGTGCGGCGACTTTACCTTCGGCGTTCATCAGGCCATTGACCAGCTCTTCGTTTTCATTGGTAAGTTCGAATTCGAAGCTGATGGTGCCTTCGCCCAAGGTGTAGTCGATCACCTTAACGAAGCTCTCCAGAGAGCTGGTTGCTACCGGCGGTTTCCAAGATTCGCCTGGTGCGCCGGGTTGACCATCAACCCCATCTTTACCATCTTTACCGTCATCTCCACTGCATCCTACTAGCGCACCGGTCAGCACGGCGGCGACCAGGTAGGCGAGTCTTTTCGATGTGAATAATTTCATCATTCATCTCCGTTCGATCCAAAGTGCCAGATGTGATGCCTTAGGGCGACTGCTTGCAGGGGAGGGCATTCGTCTCAACACATACCCTGAGCCTTTTGGATACTGGTTATATTTATTATTTAAACCGACGCTAATGCATCTATCGATAAAGAAAATGGATGCTAAAGCTATCGATTCGAAAATGAGTGTATTGTTAAATCTCTGTTGGTTATTTGACCCAATTCACAGGAAGGTGTATCTCTTTGGAGGTAGATCTCATTTTTGTTAAATTTATTAAAAATCAATAACTTGTTTAATGTTTATTAAGTTTGAATTAAGGTTGAATTAAGCCTGGGTTTGCATTTTCGTAACATCTTGGGCTGGGGCATAGTTAAAGGCCCTTTGGGGATATCTGAAGGGACATCTGAAGGGACATTAGTTGGGACATTAGGAGGAACATTTGAGGGAACAACTGAGTGGGCAAGGGTAATGTCGAAGAAGCCATAGGAAAGGGCGAAGCGCCAAAAGCCAAAAGCCAAAAGCCAAAAGCTAAGAGGGGCGCCTGCAAGCGAGTCTATTGTCGAGCCAGCGAGGGAATAGGCCTCTAGCTCGCCTATTCCTCAGTCTTGTTATCCTGTTATTCTCTAATCACTTTTGCCTTTTGCCTTTTGCCTTTTGCCTTTTCGCCTTTTAGGCTTAGTGACTGGCTATTGGCGAGTGTCTATCTCCTAAGCTTTCACCTTCCAACTCTCCTTTACCCTTTCACTCTTTTGTCTATGGCTTTGCTTTGAGCTTGTTAACGGCCCAGGATAAAGCGAGGGGAAAGCATGATAATGTGCGGCATCGCCCAATGCTAAGGCCTTTGGCGCTGCTAATTGACGCAAGATGGTGATAGAATCGCTCGATAACAATAATCAGGGGACTACTCGCTTTGGCACAGCTCTATTTTTACTATTCGGCAATGAATGCCGGCAAATCTACCTCACTGCTTCAATCTTCCTATAACTATCGCGAACGTGGCATGAATACCTTGGTCATGACGGCGTCGATCGATGATCGCTACGGTGTGGGTAAGGTGGCGTCTCGTATCGGTATCGAAACCGATGCTCAGGTGTTTGCCAACGACGATAACCTGATCGAGATGGTTAAAACCGCTTGTCAGGCGCAGACCCTGCACTGCATCTTGATCGATGAGTCGCAGTTTCTCAGCAAGGAGCAGGTGAGACAGCTGACCTATGTGGTCGACGTGATGGATATTCCTGTGCTCTGTTATGGCCTGAAGACAGATTTCCAGGGTGAGCTGTTTAGTGGCAGTCAGTACCTGTTAGCCTGGGCCGATAAGCTGGTGGAACTCAAGACCATATGTCATTGTGGTCGCAAGGCCAACATGGTGGTGCGACTCGATGGCGAAGGCCGCCCGATGAAAGAGGGTGAGCAGGTGGCCATCGGCGGTAACGAGAGTTACGAGTCAGTGTGCCGTAAGCATTTTCGCGAATTCCTGTGGGATTAATACCCGCCTAGGTGATCGCACCATTAAAGAAGCCACCCTCGGGGTGGCTTTTTTAATGGCCTAATGTCTTGAGTATGCTCTGGTCGTCAGAGGCGCTAACCGCTGCATGGGTTTATGGGGTGTGTCAGAGCATTAGGTGAATAGGTTTAAGAGGTGAAAAGGTTTATGAGGTGAATAGATTTATGAGGTGAGTGGCACGCCCTGCACCTCATCGGCTTTCTCGTCATGGCGCTGGGGATGTTCGGGGAACCACTTCTCATAGAGGCGCTGGATCTCGCCTTCGCTGATCAGCGCCTCCAGCGCCTCGTCGATCTGCACTAGCAGTTGATGATTGCCGCGTTTGACGGCAAAGGCCACCGGCGAGCCCGGGTCCGGGTTGTCCAGTATCTTAACTTCTATCCCCATCTGTTGCGCCAGGTAGAGGCCGACTGCCTTGGGCATGATGGCCGCCTGGATCTTGCCCTCTTTTAACAGCTGCATCGACCTCTCCTTGCTCGGAGTGGCGATGATGCGAAAATCGTACAGTGTGCCCAGCTCCTTCCAGTGGGTCTCTATGTAAGAGTGGCGATCGCCGCTGACAAACTGGTTATGAAGATCTTCCAGCTTAGTGATCTGCTGGTTATCTTCGAGAATGAAGATAACGTCATATCGATAGTAATAAGGCCGGGTGAAGTCGAAAAACTTGGTCCTGAGGGCGTTGATCTCCATGCCGGCGATCAGCTCGATATCACCGAATCTGAGTTCGTTGAACACCAGATCCCAGGCCTGCTGCCGAAACTGAAACGGCATGCCAAGACGCTTGAATATCAGCCTGGCCACGTCGGCATCAAACCCTGTGGTCTCACCGCCTGCGGAAAACTGATAGGGGGGGAATCCTGTGGCTACACCGCAGCGCGCCGCTGGGGTATGCTGCGCCAGCGCCGGCAGGCTCAAAAAGAGGAGGAGGGCAGCAAGGAGCTGCGTCTTGTAGGCAAAATAGTGCATCAGTTGAGGTGGCCTGCAAATTTCATCATTTCACTCTTACGGCTTTAGTTTAGTTGGTTTTGTCATCTTGATGGCGAACGCGCTATGGGCCACCCTGGCAGGCGCGTCGTCGCTAAAGGCCATGATAATAGTGTGGATTAGACGTAAATAGCAAACAAAAGCTGTTACAAGGTATTTTGTGGTCATAAATTCAACGAATTAGGTGAAAATAATCTTTATTATTAACGTCTTAATTAGTAGCTGTTGAAGGATGCCTCCTATGAGATCTGGTTCAAAAAATCAACAGTTGTAACCTTTCTTGATACAGAAACATTGCTTTAGATCAATTGCCAATCAATTGTCAGGCGTCAAAATTCAGTCACCGCTTGGATAACTAACTAAAATGCAATGCGAAACAATCAACCCGTGATAGACAACGAGGTCGTGCTGACCGACGATGATATTCTGCTGTCCACGACGGATCTCAAGGGCAATATAGGTTATGCCAATGAGGATTTTTGCCGTATCTGTGGGTTTTCCGAGGAGGAACTGGTTCGCCAGCCCCATAACATTGTGCGCCATCCCGACATGCCCAAGGCCGCCTTTGCCATCTTGTGGCAGCGTCTGGCGCAGAAGCAATCCTGGCTGGGGGTGGTGAAGAATCGCTGTAAAGATGGCTCCTACTACTGGGTCAATGCCTATGTGGCGCCCGTGATGGAGAATGGTCAGGTCAAGGAGTATCAATCGGTGCGCCGCCGGGCGAGCCAGGCCCAGGTAGAGCGTGCCAGCGATATCTATCAGAGCCTTAATAAGTCTGAGCAGCGCAGCGAGATCAAGGATGCCAAGCTCGGTTACGGCGGCAAGCTGACCCTGTTTGCTGTTCTCTGTTTGTTGCTGGCCATCGGCCTGAGTAATATCTCGCCCTGGTTGGCACTCATCTGCGCGCCTCTGTTGGCGATTGGCATGAGGCTCCTCCTAGCACCGTTACGGGCGCTGAATGACCAAGCGCTCACTATCGTATCAGACCCGGTTGCCAGACACATCTATGCCGGGCGGCGGGACGAGCTGGGCAACATTCAATTTGCCATGGAGTTCACTACGGCGGAGATCGCCGGGGTAGTAGGGCGGATGACAGATGCCTCAAGCGTCATCGCCAGAGACAGCGACGCCTTGCTTGGCTCTATCACGGCCACGGCGGATCGCGCCGATGGTCAGAATCAACAGACGGCCCAGGCCGCGGCGGCTGTGGAGGAGCTGACCGCCAGCTTTAACGAGCTGGGTCAGCAGCTTAAGCAGGTGTCGGCGGATGTCGAGGCCAGCCAGGCGGCTGTGCTGCAGGGCTATGAGCAGCTCGATGCCGTGGTGGCCAGCATAGATGAGCTTCATAACGAAGTGGGCAACTTTGCCCAGGTGGTCAGCGAGATAGAGCATGACAGCGTGGCCATCAATCAGGTGCTTGAGGTGATCACTAAGATTGCCGAGCAGACCAACCTGCTGGCGCTTAACGCCGCCATCGAGGCGGCGCGGGCAGGGGAGTCGGGCCGGGGCTTCGCCGTGGTGGCCGACGAGGTGCGCCAGCTGTCGGCGCGCACCGCAGATTCCACCAGTCAGATCGATGCCATCATCGCCAAGTTCCAGCAGAGTACGGCCAATGCGGCGAACACACTGACCGCAGGTCAGCGCCAGGCAACTCAGGCGGTGCAGCTGGTGAAACAAGCTGAGGCCGTGTTTGCCGAGCTGGTGACCCGTATCGATAAGATTAATCAGATGACGGAGCTTAGCGCCGATGCCATGCAGGAGCAGGGACTGGCGGCGGTGGATATCAGCGATTCGCTGCAGGCGATCAGCGAGCTGGCCAGCGAAGGCTTTGCCCAGTCCCAGGCCGATAGACAGCTTGGCGAGCGCAGCTCACTCAAGTCGATGGAGTCACGCCAGCTAGCGCGTCAGTTCTGGCGTCAGGCGGTGCATCGCGCCAATGCTTAATGAAAGCCTGGCGAATGTTTAAGCGTTAGTATCGGAAATGAAAAAGCCCAGAGTTCACTCTGGGCTTTTTTGAGGGTCCGCGCTTAGTGATTAGAGCTGCATCTCAGGTACATGCTCAGGCACGATAAGCTTGCCGGCGGTCTTCTCGACGATCTCCTCGACGCTCACGCCTGGGGCTCGTTCCAGCAGGTGGAAGGCGCCATCTTTGATCTCCAGGAAGGCCAGGTCAGTTAGCACACGCTTGATGCAGCCATAGCCGGTCAGCGGCAGCTCACACTTAGGCAGCAGCTTAGAGTTGCCGTGCTTATCGGCGTGCATCATGGTGACGATGATATTGTCGGCACCGGCCACCAGATCCATGGCACCGCCCATGCCTTTGATCAGCTTGCCGGGGATCATCCAGGAGGCGATTGAGCCCTCTACGTCCACCTCGAAGGCGCCCAGCACGGTGAGATCCACATGACCACCGCGGATCATGGCGAAGCTCTCGGCTGAGGAGAAGAAGGAGGCGCCGGGGACGGCGGTGACCGTCTGCTTACCCGCGTTGATCAAGTCTGCGTCTATGGTCTCTTCGGTTGGGAATTCCCCCATGCCGAGCAGGCCATTTTCCGACTGCAGCATCACCTGCATGCCTTCGGGAATATAGTTGGCGACCAGCGTCGGGATGCCAATGCCCAGGTTGACATAAAAACCATCCTGTAGCTCCTGGGAAACACGCTGTGCCAGTTGTTCTCTCGATAAAGCCATGGTGTCGCCTCCCTATTTGCTCTTCACTGTGCGCTGCTCGATACGCTTCTCGAACGTACCTTGGATCAGGCGATCCACATAGATGCCTGGTGTATGGATATGGTCTGGATCCAGCTCGCCCGGCTCGACGATATGCTCGGCTTCGACCACAGTGATCTTACCGGCCGTGGCCATCATAGGGTTGAAGTTAGCCGCCGTCTTGCGAAACACCAGGTTACCCATGGTATCGGCCTTCCAGGCGCGCACCAGGGCGAAGTCTGCGGTCAGTGCGGGCTCCAGCACATAGTGACGACCATCGATCTCACGGGTCTCCTTGCCTTCGGCCACAGGGGTGCCGTAACCGGTCGCGGTGAAGAAGGCGGGGATACCGGCGCCGCCGGCGCGGATCTTCTCGGCTAGCGTGCCTTGCGGGGTGAGGATAACGTTGAGTTCACCCGAGAGCATCTGCTGCTCGAAGGTGGCGTTCTCACCCACATAGGAGGCGATCATGGTGCTGATCTGGCGGCTCTTGAGCAGCAGCCCCAGGCCGAAATCGTCTACCCCGGCGTTGTTCGAGATGGCGGTGAGCCCCTTGGCACCACTCTTAACCATCTGGGCGATCAAGCCTTCGGGAATACCGCAGAGGCCGAAGCCACCGACCATGACGGTCATGTTGTCTGTCAGACCTTCCAATGCTTCTTCATAGCTGGTGACCAGCTTATTGAGTCCTGCCATTATCATTATCTCCTTTGAGCGTGAGTCGGGCCTGAGCCCAACCCTATTATTCTGTTAGCGCGCGTGCGACCTTGGCACCACTGACTCTGCCCAGTGCCTGGCTGATGTTGTTACCCGCGGTGATCAGGGCGTTAAGATCAATGCCGGTTTCTATTCCCATGCCGTGAAGCATGTAGACCAGATCTTCCGTGGCCAGGTTGCCCGATGCGCCTTTGGCATAAGGGCAGCCACCGAGCCCTGCTACCGAGCTGTCGATGACGCTGACGCCAGTTTCTAGGCAGGCAAGAATGTTGGCTAATGCCTGACCATAGGTGTCATGAAAGTGTAGCGCCAGTTTCTCTACCGGCACCCTGCGCGCGACCGCTTCCACCATTCTACGGGCATTTAAGGGGGTGCCAACGCCTATGGTGTCACCCAGAGAGATCTCGTAGCAGCCCATTTTGTAAAGGATCTCTGCCACGCGAGCCACTTCCTCGACCTGGATCTCGCCCTCGTAGGGACAGCCCAGCACGCAAGACACATAGCCGCGCACGGGGATCTGTTTCGCCTGAGCCGCCTCCATCACAGGGATGAAGCGCTCGATCGACTCCTCGATAGAGCAGTTGATGTTACGCTGGCTAAAGCTCTGCGAGGCGGCGCCGAAGATGGCCACCTCGTCGGCCCCGGCGTCAAGCGCAAGTTCCAGCCCCTTGAGGTTAGGGGTAAGTGCGCTGTAGACCACGCCCGGGCGTTTGCTGAGCTGGCGGAAGATATCGCCCGAGTCGGCCATCTGCGGCACCCACTTGGGGGAGACGAAACTGCCGGCCTCGATACGGGTCAGGCCCGCCGCGCCCAGTTGATCGATAAGGGTCAGCTTGTCGGCGGTGGTGACCGCCTTCTCGTTCTGCAGGCCGTCGCGGGCGCCGACCTCGAAGATACTGACCTTGCTTGGATAGCTATTCGTCGCGGACATGGTTAAGCGTCCTCTTTCGCAGTGACTTCGAGCAGCAGGGCGCCGTCGCTCACCAATTCGCCTGGCTGGAAGAAGAAGGCAGCGACTGTGCCGTCAAACGGCGCCTCTATGGTGTATTCCATCTTCATCGCTTCCATCACCATCAGGCCTTGACCCGCCTCGACCTCATCGCCCACCTCGACCAGGTGAGTGACGATAGTGCCGTTCATCGGCGCCTTGAGCTTGTCTTCACTGTTGGCTTGCTCCTCCACTACCTCTGTCTGCAGGGCGCGGAAGTGATAGCTGCCGCTTGGCAGGAAGAGGGTGAAGTCGTCGCCTTCGCGGCTGACGGGGATCTTGCTCTTGTGGCCGTTGATCTCGGCGTGTAGCAGATCTTGCTTCAGCTCGCCGCTCAGGGTCAGCTGTTGATCGTTCAGGTTCAGGTAGTAGCAATCGCCAATCTGGCTTAGGGTCAGGTGCTGCACCTCATGCTCGTCGTCCAGCAGAGACAGCTGATGCATGCCGCTGCGGTTGAGCCTGAAGCCGCTCACCTGTCCCCATGGCGAGTAAGGATCTTGGCTGTTGGTGGCGGTAAGCTTGGCCTGTTCCTTCTGGGCGCACAGGTGATAGAGGGCGGCGAAGGCCAGGGCGCCATTCTGCTCATGGCTGTTGTCGCCATCCAGGTTGGCACCTATCAGGGTGTCGCCATAGCGCTCGATAAAGTCTGTGCTGAAATCCGCCTGGCTGAAGGCTTTGTGCTCGGCGATGTTGGCCAGAAACTCTATGTTGTGCTTGAGGCCGCTGATCTGGTAGGACTCCAGGGCGTGCACCAGGCGCTGTAGGGCGCGGGGGCGCGACTCATCCCAGACGATCAGCTTGGCGATCATAGGGTCGTAGAAGTTACTGATCACATCGTTCTCGCGGATGCCGGAATCGATGCGCACATAGCGGTTCTGCTCAGGCTCACGTAGGAAGTTGAGCTTGCCGCTGGCGGGTAGGAACTCGTTCTGCGGATCTTCGGCGTAGATACGCACCTCGAAGGAGTGGCCGTGGATGCGTACATCCTCCTGGCTCAGGGGCAGTTCGCTGCCGCTGGCGACCATCAGCTGCCACTTGACCAGGTCTTGGCCCGTAACCATCTCGGTCACCGGATGTTCTACCTGCAAGCGGGTATTCATCTCCATGAAGTAGAAGCTATTGCTCTCCTCGGTCGCATGGGTGTCCAGCAGAAACTCTACCGTGCCGGCGCCCACATAGTCGATCGCCTTGGCGGCGGCCACGGCGGCCTCGCCCATGGCGCGGCGCAGGCTGTCAGACAGGCCAGGCGCCGGTGCTTCTTCGACCACCTTCTGGTGACGACGCTGGATGGAGCAGTCGCGATCCGACAGATAGATGCAGTTGCCCTGGGTATCGGCAAACACCTGCACCTCGACGTGGCGAGGCTGTCTCAAGTAGCGTTCGATCAGCAGCTTGTCGTTGCCAAAGGAGGAGGCGGCTTCACGGCGGGCCGAGTTGATCGCCTCCAGGGCCTCAGACTCGGACTCGACGATGCGCATCCCCTTACCACCGCCGCCGTAGGCGGCCTTGATCAGCTGAGGGAAGCCTATCTCTTTAGAGGCCTTGAGCAGCACCTCGTCGCTCTGGTCGTCGCCGTGATAACCTGGCACCAGAGGCACATTGGCCTGTTCCATGATGATCTTGGCAGCGCTCTTGCTGCCCATGGCATCGATTGCATCGGCGCTCGGGCCGACGAAGGCGATACCGGCCTGCTCACACTGGCGGGCGAAGTCGGCGTTTTCAGACAGGAAGCCGTAGCCAGGGTGGATCGCCTGGGCGCCGCTGCGCTTGGCGATTTCAAGGATTAATTCGCCCTTGAGGTAAGACTCGCTCGGGGCGCTGCCACCTAGGTAGAAGGACTCGTCGGCCATGGCCACATGGCGAGCGTCCTTGTCGGCGTCCGAATAGAGGGCGACCGTCTTGATGCCCATGACCTGTGCGGTCTTGATGATTCTGCAGGCGATTTCGCCACGGTTGGCGATCAATAATTTGGTAAACATGTTAGCGTGCTCCCCGAACTGGTAGGGCAATAGGGTCTAAGATGATCTCTGGCTTCATTAGGCGTTCCACCTTGGGCTTCTCTTCTCGAAGAAGGCGTTAAGCCCCTCCTGGCCCTCGTCTGAGACGCGAATGCGGGCGATACGCTCGCTGGTGTAGGCCAGGGTCTCCTGATCGATCACACCATCTTCGAGGCGTGACAGCAGGGTCTTGACCCAAGCCATGCCCTGAGGGCTGTTGCCCTTGAGCGCGGTGATGATAGGTGCGCTGGCACCCTCGAGATCATCGTTAATCTCATGGATCACATTGAGCTTGAGTGCGGTTTCGGCGTCGAAACGCTCGGCGGTCAGCATGTAGCGGCGCGAGGCACGCTGGCCCATGGCGCGTACCACATAGGGGCTGATCACCGCAGGGATAAGCCCGAGTTTGACCTCGCTCAGGCAGAAGCTGGCGCGGCTGTCGGCGATGGCGATATCGCTGGCGCAGATAAGCCCCAGGGCGCCGCCGAAGGCTGCCCCTTGTACCAAGGCCAGTGTCGGCTTGGGGAACTTGTCTAGCTTATGCATCAGGGTCGCCAGCTCGTTGGCGTCACTCAGGTTCTGCTCGAAATCCATCTTGGCCTGCTTGCGCATCCAGTTGAGATCGGCGCCGGCGCTGAAGTTACGGCCGTTGGCCTTAAGCACCAGCAGCTGACAGCTGTCGTCGGCCGCGAACAGATCGAGGGCGGCGATCATCTCAGCGATCATCACCTCATCGAAGGCGTTATGTTTGTCGGCGCGGTCAAGCACCATCTCGCCGACCCCATCGCTTAGGGCGCAGCTTAAGTATTCAAATTCTTGCGTAATCGTTTGGCTTGTCATGGTCTACTTCCTTGCCTCTGCGTTATCGATTGCTGACTGAGCGGCGCATTACATGCGGAACACGCCAAACTTGGTGTCTTCAATCGGCGCATTGAGCGCCGCAGAGAGGGCAAGGCCGACCACGTCACGGGTCTGGGCCGGGTCGATAATGCCATCGTCCCACAGGCGTGCGCTGGCATGATAAGGATGTCCCTCCTTGTCATACTGAGCCACGATAGGGGCGCGGAAGGCGGCCTCATCTTCGGCCGACCAGTCCACCCCTTTACGGGCCAGACCATCGCGGCGCACGGTCGCCAGTACGCCGGCTGCCTGTTCGCCGCCCATCACCGAGATGCGGGCGTTAGGCCACATCCACATCATGGTCGGTTCGAAGGCGCGGCCACACATGCCGTAGTTACCGGCGCCGTATGAGCCGCCGATGATCACGGTGAACTTAGGCACTGTGGCGCAGGAAACCGCGGTCACCATCTTGGCGCCATGCTTGGCGATCCCTTCGTGCTCATACTTCTTACCCACCATGAAGCCTGTGATGTTTTGCAAAAACAGCAGCGGGATCTTGCGCTGACAGCAGAGCTCGATGAAGTGAGCGCCTTTCTGCGCCGATTCGGAGAAGAGGATGCCGTTGTTGGCGACGATGCCAACTGGGTAGCCGTGGATGCGGGCGAAACCGCACACCAGGGTGGCGCCATAGTTGGCCTTGAATTCGTCGAAGTCTGAGTCGTCCACGATACGGGCGATCACCTCTTTGACATCGAACGGCTTCTTCAGATCTGTCCCCACTATGCCGTAGAGCTCGTTGATATCGAACTTAGGCGGCTTGACTTGGCTCAGCTGGCTGGCGATCTGCTTGTTGTGATTGAGGCGGGTCACCGACTTGCGCGCCAGCTCCAGGGCGTGCTCATCGTTTTGCGCCATATGGTCGGCCACGCCCGAGATCTTAGTATGTACCTCGGCGCCGCCCAGCTCTTCGGCCGAGACTTCTTCGCCTGTAGCGGCCTTCACCAATGGTGGGCCCGCGAGGAAGATGGTGCCCTGTTCCTTGACGATGATCGACTCATCGGCCATGGCGGGCACATAGGCGCCGCCCGCGGTACACAGGCCCATCACCACGGCGATCTGTGGAATGCCCTTGGAAGACATCTTGGCCTGGTTATAGAAGATGCGACCGAAATGGTCTCTGTCGGGGAACACCTCGTCCTGGCGCGGCAGGTTAGCCCCGCCCGAGTCCACCAGATAGATGCAGGGCAGGTGACAGCGCTCGGCGATCTCCTGGGCGCGAAGGTGTTTCTTCACCGTTAGTGGATAGTAGGTACCGCCTTTTACCGTGGCGTCGTTGGCGATGATCATGCATTCGACACCGCTGACGCGGCCGATACCGGCGATGATGCCCGCGGCCGGTACCACGTCGTCATATACCTGGTAGGCGGCAAACTGGGAGATCTCCAGAAACGGCGAGCCGGGATCCAGTAGCTTCTCGACACGCTGACGTGGCGACAGCTTGCCACGGGAGAGATGGCGCTCCATGGCGACGGCGCCACCGCCTTGTTCGATTTCAGACAGTTTTAACTTGAGATCGGCGACCACCTGGCTCATCTGTTGATGCTTGGCCTTAAACTCGTCGCTGCGGGGATTGATTTGACTGCTCAGTTGCGTCACGGCTTGGTTCCTTTTAAGACTGTGGTGAACGGGAAGTGGCGATTGCCCGCCCGAGGCCGGACTGGGTCCGGCCTACTCTACGCATTCGACTATTTCGACTCGTTGAACAGCTCGCGGCCGATCAGCATGCGACGGATCTCTGAGGTACCGGCGCCAATCTCATAGAGCTTGGCATCGCGCAGCAGGCGACCCGTGGCGTATTCGTTGACATAACCGTTGCCGCCCAGCAGCTGGATGGCATCCAGTGCCATCTTGGTAGCCAGCTCCGCGCTATAAAGGATGGCGCCGGCGGCGTCTTTACGCGTGGTCTCGCCGCGATCGCATGACTTGGCCACGTTATAGACGTAAGACTTGGCGGCGTTCATGCCAGTGTACATGTCGGCAAGTTTGCCCTGTACCAGCTGGAACTG